>CAYMVX010000044.1:2678-6946 GCA_964394375.1 uncultured Actinomycetes bacterium | reverse complement strand
CGTTTGCGCCGCCACTTTTTAACGGAATCATGCGGACAACTTCATTGCCCTTCATTTCCGCCTTAAATGAACAACCGACGCCGCAATAAGCGCAGGTAGTTTCAACTGATCGAGTTGGTGCACCAATCGTCAATAAATTTTTCTCTTTTAGCGCACCAGTTGGGCAAGCTTGAACACAAGCACCGCAAGATACACACTCTGATTCAACAAAATTCTTATTTCCGGCACTTACACGTGCATCGAATGCGCGACCAGTAATTGTTAACGCAAATGTTCCTTGGATTTCATCGCATGCTCGCACGCAACGATTGCAGACAATGCATTCGGTTGAATCAAAATTAAAATATGGATTTGAGTCATCTTTAGGTAGATCAAGGTGTGTTTTTTTGGCTTCGTAACGAACTTCCTTGAGGCCAACTTTCTTTGCTACCCCATGAACTTGGCAAGCATCTCCTACTTCACAATTATCTGGATGATCAGATAGGTAGAGCTCCATTACGCCTTGACGCAAACGGTCTAGCTTTTCTGATTTAGTAGAAATTTTCATACCCTCAGCAACCGGAGTGGTGCATGAAGATGGAGTTCCTTTACGGCCATCAATTTCTACAACGCATAGTCGACAAGAACCAAATGCCTTTAAACGATCTGTTGCGCATAATTTTGGAATATCAATTCCGCATTCTGCAGCTGCGCGCATGATTGAGGTTTCGGCGGGAACTTCAATTGATTTACCATCAATTTCAACTGTAACGTGTTCGCTTCGCTTTGACTTCGGTGTACCGAAATCAGGTTCCATGATTAACGACATTACTTCGCTCCTTCGAAATCCTCAGGGAAATTCGTTAGCGCACTCTTTACTGGAAGCGGAGTTAATCCGCCCATAGCGCAGAGCGATCCTTCTGTCATGACTTCACAAAGATCAAGTAAGAGCGCTTTATTCTTTGCCAAGTCCTTTCCAGCGATAATTAAATCAATAGTCTCTACGCCACGGGTAGAGCCAATGCGACATGGCGTGCACTTTCCGCAAGATTCAATTGAGCAGAACTCCATTGCAAAGCGAGCCTGCTTTGCTAAATCTACGCTGGAATCAAAGACCACGATTCCGCCGTGACCTAACATGCCGCCTGCTTCTAGCATCGATTCGTAATCTGCACTTACTCCAAATTTATCCTTGCCAAAGTAAGCACCGAGTGGCCCACCAACTTGAATTGCTCGAATTGGTTTACCGGAGAGTGTTCCGCCGCCATAGCCATTTACTAATTTTTCCAAAGTAATTCCGAAGCCAGTTTCGACAATGCCACCTTGTTTAATATTTCCAGCTAATTGGAAAACCTGTGTTCCGAGCGAACGACCAACTCCGCGTGCTTTATATGCAGCAGCACCGCTTGCCAAGATCTCTGGCACTGATGCCAAAGTGAGTACGTTATTAATTACAGTTGGTTTACCGAATAAACCTTCAAGTGCAGGTAGCGGTGGCTTTGCACGAACCACGCCACGTTTTCCTTCAAGAGATTCCAGCATCGCAGTCTCTTCACCACATACATATGAACCAGCGCCAGCACGAACCTTTAATTCAAAATTGCCCAATTTTGGTGCCGCAATTTCAATGGCTTTCTTTAGCTGTGAAATTGCCGCAGGATATTCAGAGCGAACATAGATGAAACCTTTTGTCGCGCCAACAGCAAGAGCTGCAATAGCCATGCCTTCGATAAGAGTAAATGGATCACCTTCCATGAGGATGCGATCAGCAAAAGTTCCGCTATCTCCTTCGTCGGCATTGCAGCAGATGTACTTCTGATCTGCTGATGCATCCATAACCGTCTTCCACTTAATTCCAGCTGGAAAACCAGCACCGCCACGACCGCGAAGTCCTGATTCAGTTACTTCTGCAACAATCTCTGCTTGCGCCATTGATTGTGCGCGAACTAAACCCTTAAAACCACCATGTGCTTCGTAATCTGCAATTGAAAGTGGATCAATAATTCCAACGCGCTTGTATGTAATGCGATCTTGGCTAGCTAACCATTCAAAGCTATCAACATTTCCGATTGAAGGATGAGTACCATCTAAGACAGCTGCCGCGTCATCACTAGAAACGTTGGTAAAACCAATACGTTTTCCCTCTTTTTCGACCTCTACAAGCGGTTCTAACCAGAGCGCTCCACGAGTGCCGTTTCGAATAATTTGAATCTCTAAATTACGTTTTGCGGCTTCTGCTGCAATTGCAACTGCTACTAAATCCGCACCAACAGATTGCGCTGCAGAATCCCCTGGAACAAATATTTTCATTTGAGTTTCTCCAAAGTGGCACGACCAATAAGTCGATCACCTATCATTGCTGCAGGTCCAAGTGCGCAATTTCCAAAACAATATGCTTTTTCAACTTCGATACCAGCTGCTTGCGCATCTGAAATCAACTTCTCGCAACCCACTGCCTGGCATGCCTCAGCCGCACAAATTCTTACTGCTTTACCGCTTTGAGGACTCTTCTTTAAATCATGATAATAAGTAAATACACCAAATACTTCAGCGCGTGAAACATTAAATGCATCTGCAATCATCTGCAGAGCATCATCATGCACAAAACCAAACTTCTCTTGAATTGCTTGAAGCGCGATGAGTACTGGCCCAGGTTCATCGCGAAGCGTTGCGATTACATCTTCGGCAATCTCAACGTTCCACGGCTGAAAGGACATTAGAAGAGACCTACAACCTTGCCATCGACATAGTCGATCTTCTCTGCACTAGGCAGTTTAGGTAAACCGGGCATGGTCATAATCTCTCCACAAACTAAAACCACGAACTCCGCGCCAGCAGATAATCGCACTTCACGGATATTTAGGGAATGACCAGAAGGTGCACCACGTAGTGATGCATCAGTTGAGAATGAGTACTGAGTCTTTGCGACGCAGATTGGATAGTGACCATAGCCGCTCTCTTGAAGTTCTTTTAATTTATTTCGAACTTTCGCATCTGCGGTAACTTCCGCGGCACCATAAATCTTGGTGGCAACTGCAACTGCCTTATCCCAAAGAGTCGCCTCATCAGGATAGACAAAAGTTACTTTATTTTGCTGTTCGCAGAGTTCTACCACGATATTTGCAAGATCTGTTGCGCCCTTGCCGCCTTCGGCCCAGTGATTAGCCAAAGTAATCTTTGCGCCCATCGCTTCAACTTTCTTGCGAAGCAGCGCGATTTCATTATCTGTATCGCTAACGAACTTATTAATTGAAACTACGACTGGGATGTTGTAAACATTAGAAA
The DNA here is from genome assembly GCA_964394375.1 of uncultured Actinomycetes bacterium. Classification (GTDB taxonomy): domain Bacteria; phylum Actinomycetota; class Actinomycetes; order Nanopelagicales; family Nanopelagicaceae; genus ZLKRG08. Next base: position 3,682 of record CAYMVX010000044.1, on the reverse strand, counting down.
CGTTATTTACATGGCGCTCTAAGTTAACGATTCCCTTTTCTAATGCATCCAGGTTCTCATTTGTAAGTTCCTTAAGATCTGCGCCACCGTGATACTTAAGCGCACGAACCGTTGCCACAATCACGCAAGCATCTGGACGTAAGCCAGACTTGCGGCACTTGATGTCAATGAATTTCTCAGCACCAAGGTCTGCACCAAAACCAGCTTCGGTAACAACATAATCAGCAATCTTCATTGCTGATTTAGTCGCAATCACAGAGTTACATCCATGTGCAATGTTTGCGAATGGACCTCCATGAATAAATGCAGGTGTGTTCTCAAGAGTCTGCACCAAGTTTGGCTGGAATGCATCTTTCAAGATCACAGTCATCGCACCTTGCGCGTTTAAATCCTTAGCAAGAACTGGTTTCTTATCAGTTGTGTAACCAACAACGATCTTAGAGATGCGTTCTTTGAGATCTTCGATTGAAGTTGCTAGGCAGAAGATTGCCATAATCTCTGAAGCTACAACAATGTCGAAACCGTCTTGACGTGGGTAACCATTACCGACACCACCGAGTGAATTAACAATTTCGCGAAGCGCACGATCGTTCATATCAACTACGCGCTTCCATGCCACGCGACGTACATCAATATTTAGCGCATTACCGTGGTGAATGTGATTATCAAGCAGCGCTGCAAGTAAGTTATTTGCAAGCGCAATCGCATTGAAATCTCCGGTGAAGTGAAGATTGATATCTTCCATCGGAACTACCTGTGCGTAACCGCCACCAGCTGCGCCACCTTTCATACCGAAAACTGGCCCTAATGAAGGTTCGCGCAAACAGATAAGTGAATTCTTGCCAATAAGGCGAAGTGCATCGCCAAGACCAACAGTTGTGGTGGTCTTTCCTTCACCAGCAGGGGTTGGAGAGATCGCAGTAACCAAAATTAACTTGCTATCTTTTTTCTCAGGCAATGAATCTAAATACTTCAAAGACATTTTTGCTTTGTAGTGACCATAT
>CAYMVX010000044.1:0-2668 GCA_964394375.1 uncultured Actinomycetes bacterium | reverse complement strand
ATAAAGATTAGGTGCAACTTTTGAACCGGTCTGTCCGACCTGCTCTGAATGTGGTCGCCAACCTGATGCGGTAACTACGCGTGAACAACCGACAGCGCCACCAAGAAGTGATGCAAGTTCTTCAATCACTCCGAAGCCTTCCGGTCCGCCAACGCCGCGACCACCAGAAACAATTACCTTTGCATCGGTAAGAGTTACTCCACCTTTATCTGATTCACCGACGCGATCTAAAACCTTAACAACCGTGTCTTCAGGTGATAGTGAAACTGAAATCTCTTTAACTTCAGCTGATCCACCAACTTCTTCTGGTTCGAATGCCAGCGCCATTACAGAAGCAATTAACAAATCGGAGTGCACGTTGGCATCTTCAAGTAGGTTACCGGCCCAACGAGCGCGCACAACTTTGTGCGGAGCGCCCTGATTACCAAGTGAGATGCTGGTGCATTCAGCTGCCATTGGCAGATCTTTAAATGCAGCTAAATGAGCTAATTGCTCGTTTCCACGCGGTGAACCTGCAGCAATTACCGCAGCTGGCTTGAGCAAATCAACTAACTCTGAAAGCGCACGGCCCGATGCCATTGGAGCGTAATCAGAAATTTCCGCGTTATTAACAACGTGAAGAACTTTCGCACCAAACTTTCCAACTTCAGCTGCAACTGCGGCTCCTGCCGCGCCAATAACTACCGCCTGAATATCAGTATCAATACCACGTGCTGCTGTTAGCGCACGAGTTGAGAGCGGATCGAGTGTTCCACGATCGTGATCAACAAGAACTAGAATCATTAGAGCACTCCAATCTGCTTGAATTTTTCTACTAGTGCAGGAACTGCATCAGGACCATTACCAAGAATTTCTGCACCGGTTGCTTTTGATGGCACGACAGTTAGCTTTAACTTCTCAAGCTTTGGTGCCGCACCTCCAGCCGCTTTAATATCAACTGGTTTCTTACGGGCTTGCATGCGGCCAGGCACTGATGGATAACGTGGCACATTTAAACCATCTCGCACTGTAACGATTGCAGGAAGTGGCGCTTCGTAAACTTCACGTTGACTTCCAACAACACGTTCGCCACGAACTTTTCCGCTTTCAACTTTCATCGCTTTTACATTGGTGATGATTGGCATGCCGAGTGCGTGCGCTACTCGAATGTGAATTTGATATCCAGCGCTATCTGCGGATTCGGCACCGAAAATAATCATGTCGAACTTTGTAGGCTCTGCTTTGATTGCCTCTACTAGCGCATTTGCAGTTGCCTGTGGATCCCAATCATTGCCATCGGTCTCAAGCAAAATTGCACGAGCGGCACCAACAGCAAGGGATGCACGAAGTTGTTCTTCGGCATCTGTTGGTCCAAGTGTTAGCAGAGTTAATTGTCCGCCGATCTGTTCAGTTAATTGAACGCCAGCTTCAACCGCATTCTCTTCGTGAGGAGAGATGCCATAACCCATGTTGTCGGTTTGAAGCGCCATATTGTCTGGTGTCAGCATTAACTGACTACCAGTAATTGGCACGCGCTTAATACATGCAAGAATCTCCATGTTTTAGCCCAAAATCCTTTCGTTGCTTGAGTCAAAGACTGGAGTGATGCCAACTTCAGCGATGCTGCATGGGTATTGCTCTCCGAGATATTCAACTAAGAATTTATTACCAACTTTTGCCATCTCTGTTGGAATAAATGACATCAGAATGTGTTTGCCAAGTGATGGCGCTGATCCTGCTGAAGTTACATATGAACGACGTCCATGTGCATCTTCAATAGTCTTGCCATCGAGAGTAAGAATTGGCTCTTTACCCAACATATAACGCTTAACACCTGATTTTGAGGTGTGATTGTCAACAAAAAGTGTGCAGAGCATGGTTACTGGCTTCTCTGCGCGATGCTTTTCGTGAGCTGCGCGGCCAATGAAATCTTGTTCTTTTAACTTTGGTGTCTGCATTCCGCATTCGACCACGTTGTATTCAGTTTCAAGCTCTGCGCCATATGCACGGTAATTCTTCTCTAAGCGACCAGTGGTGCCGTAAACACCGATACCAACTGGAATCAATCCATGGTTCTTGCCTGATTCCCAAATGAGATCCCAAAGCTTCTCGCCTTGTTCCATAGGAATATAAAGTTCCCATCCAAGATCACCAACATAAGAGATGCGAGATGCAAGAACTCTTAGTGAACCGATTTCAATAGTCTTGCAAGTACCAAACTTAAATGCTTCATTTGAAACATCAGCCTTTGTAATTGCTTGCAAAATCTTTCGGGCATTTGGGCCCCAAATACCAATTGTTGTGTATGTAGAAGTTAAATCTGCAATTGCTGCAGTGCCATCTTCAGGAAGTAGATCTGCAAACCACTTCTTATCTGCCATGCCGTGTGCACCACCGGTTACAACGCGGAAATGGTTCTGGCCTAGACGCATAATTGTTAAGTCAGATTTGAAACCACCATTTGGACCAAGTACTGGCGTGTAAACCACGCGACCAATAGCTACATCCATTTGACGAAGCGCAGCCTTCTGTACAACTGCGAGCGCTGATGGGCCAGTGATGTCGAAAATAAAGAATGCTGAAAGATCCACAATTCCGGCAGTTTCACGCATCTGTAAGTGCTCTGCATTAATGATTGGTGACCACCAACGTGATTCCCATTCCGCTTCGCGAGGCATGACTTTATCGC
>CAYMVX010000043.1:1243-6947 GCA_964394375.1 uncultured Actinomycetes bacterium | reverse complement strand
ACATATCCATATGTTGACGTTCGCGAAGACGACGTATCAATGGGTCACGAAGCAACAGTGTCAAAAGTATCTGACGATCAGCTCTTCTATCTGATGTCACGCGGTTTAACCGAAGATGAAGCAATGGCGATGATTGTTCGTGGATTTATCGAACCAATCGCGCGTGAACTTCCTATGGAGTACGCACTGGAACTTAACCGATTAATTGAACTTCAGATGGAAGGAGCTGTGGGCTAATGCTGAACACGAACATTATTCATACTCCGACTGGTCGAGAAGAAGCATGGCGTTTCACACCGCTTTCAAAGTTGCGTGGCCTACACGATGGCAGTGCAGTGGTCGGAGAAGCTCATTCGCTTAAAGCGAAGCAAGTTCCAGGTGGAGTAACAGCGGAACGCATTGCCACAGACGATCACCGCACAATTAGCGATGACGTTATTGTTCAGCGAGTTGTTGGCCAGAAGAGTACTTTTAAGATCACAATCGATGGTGAAGTTAACGAACCAATCATTATTGGCCGCGAATCTTTAGGCTTAGATAAAGCCGAGTATTCACGTGTTCTTGTTATTGCTAAAGAATTCTCAAAGGCCACTTTGATTTTCGAAAACACCGGAAATTCACTTATCGCAGAAGATATTGAATTTGTATTAAAGCCAAGTTCGAATCTTACTTTCGTAACACTTCAAGAGTTTGAAAGCGAAGCGGTCTACGCGGGTCGTCATCATGCGATTGTTGATAAGGATGCGACATTCAAATCAATCACGGTAACTATCGGTGGTTCATTGGTTCGCATTCTGCCTACCGTTGAATTTATCGGTCAGGGTGGAGACGTCGACCTACAAGGCGTTTACTTCGCTTCAGCTGGCCAGCACTTGGAACATCGCCTGCACGTAGATCATCTTGTTCCGAACGCTAAGTCACGAGTTAACTACAAGGGCGTACTTGCAGGAGAGTCAGCTCGTACCGTTTGGTTTGGAGATGTATTTATCCGTGCGGCAGCAGAAGGTACAGACACTTACGAACTAAATCGCAACCTATTACTAACAGATGGCGCACGTGCCGACTCAGTTCCAAACCTTGAAATTGAAACCGGCGAAATTGTTGGTGCTGGTCACGCATCTACTACGGGTCGCTTCGACGATGAGCAACTTTTCTATTTAATGTCACGTGGTATCAACATTGATGATGCTCGACGTCTAGTTGTGCGTGGTTTCTTCAACGAAATCGTGGGACAGATCAAGAACGAAGAGATCGAAGAGCGTTTGATGTCTCATATCGATAGCGAACTTGCAAAGGTTGGCAAATAATGTCTGATCTATTGCTTGATTCGATCATCGAAGGAAAGCCGGTCAGACTTTCCAAGAATGGTAAAGAAGTATGCGTTGCACGTGTTGGTAACGAGGTTTTCGCTATTGAAGATAACTGCTCTCACCAAGATGCAGCTCTTTCTGAAGGCGAACAAAATGGTTACAAAATCGAATGCTGGCTACATTCTGCTGAGTTCGATTTACGCACTGGGGCAGCGCTAACCCCACCAGCGTCACAGGCAGTAAAGACCTATCCAGTTTTAGTTGACGGTAATAACGTCGTAGTAGAGATCTAAGGAGAGAAAAATGAGCAAACTAGAAATCCGTGGTTTACAGGTCGTTGTAAACACAGAGAATGGTCCTAAAGAGATCTTGAAGGGCGTTGACTTAACTGTTAACTCAGGAGAGACACACGCAATCATGGGTCCAAACGGTTCAGGTAAATCGACTCTTGCTTACTCAATTGCGGGTCACCCAAAGTATGAAATAACTGGTGGTTCTGTACATCTAGATGGTTTAGATATTCTTGAAATGAGCGTTGATGAGCGCGCAAAGGCAGGTCTATTCCTAGCTATGCAGTATCCGGTAGAAGTTCCAGGCGTATCAGTTTCGAACTTCTTACGCACAGCTGCAACTGCACTACGTGGTGAAGCGCCAAATGTTCGTAAGTGGGTTGGCGAAGTTAAAGAAGCGATGGCAGCGTTAAAGATGGATCCTGCTTTCGCAGAACGTAGCGTTAACGAAGGTTTCTCTGGTGGAGAGAAGAAGCGTCATGAAATTATGCAGCTCGAACTACTTAAGCCAAAGATTGCAATTCTTGATGAGACCGATTCAGGTCTTGACGTTGACGCGTTGAAGATCGTTTCCGAAGGTGTTAACCGAGCAAAAGCTTCGAATGACTTAGGTGTTCTACTAATTACTCACTACACACGTATTTTGCGCTACATCAAGCCAGATTTCGTACACGTATTTGCCAATGGACGCATCGTAGAAGAGGGCGGACCAGAACTTGCAGATAAGTTAGAAGAGAATGGTTACGAGGAGTACGTAACTAAATAATGACAAAGTCGCTGGACGTCGCAACACTCAAGAAGGATTTTCCGATCTTTGAACGGACAATTCGCGATGGCCAGCGCCTGATTTATTTAGATAGCGGTGCAACTGCGCAGAAGCCAAATTCAGTGATTGATGCTGAACTCAATTTCTATCGCAGGAGCAACGCTGCTGTTCACCGTGGGGCACATCAATTAGCAGAAGAAGCCACCGAAAACTTCGAAAACGCCCGTTCTATTGTTGCTGAATTTATTGGTGCTACAACTGATCAGATAGTTTTCACAAAGAGCGCCACAGAGTCAATGAATTTAGTTGCTTATGCGTTAACTGAGCGGATTAAGCCTGGTGATCGAATTGTGGTTTCTGAAATGGAACATCACGCAAATTTGATTCCTTGGCAGCAGTTGGCAAAGCGAACCGGAGCAGAACTAGCCTGGTTTGAAGTTACTCCGGAGGGCCGCTTAGATCTATCTAATATCGAATCTGTAATTACCGATAACACAGCGATTGTTGCAATCACTCATCAATCAAATGTTCTAGGAACCATCAATCCAATAGAACCGATTGTTAAGAGAGCGCAAAAAGTTGGTGCAGAAGTCTTGTTGGATGCTTGTCAATCTGTTCCACACATGGCTGTTGACGTACAGAAGTTAGGGATTGATTACCTAGCTTTTTCAGGACATAAAGCACTTGGCCCTACTGGCGTTGGCGTTTTGTGGGGTAGGAATTTAGAAGCTCTACCACCATTCTTGTTTGGTGGATCAATGATTGAAAACGTAACTATGACCGAAGCGACGTGGGCGCCTGCACCAAAGAAATTTGAAGCAGGCGTGCCAAATATGGCACAAGCTATTGGGCTAGGTGCAGCTCTCCAATACTTATCGAACATTGGCCTAACTGCGATCCATGATCACGAGATTTACTTAGCGAAAGCGCTACTTGCCGGTCTTTCAGATATCAAAGAGCTAAAAGTATTTGGACCTACAGACTTAATAGATCGCGGTGGGACAATTTCATTTACCGTAGAAGGCATTCACCCGCACGATCTAGGGCAATTCTTGGATTCCAAGGGTGTTGCAGTCCGCACTGGCCATCATTGCGCTTGGCCTCTGGCACGGAAATTCAAAGTGCAGGCAACGACACGTGCTTCGCTATATTTGTACAACGACCTTTCAGATATCGATGCTTTGCTCTCTGGAATTCATGACGCCAAGAAATTCTTTCTGGAGCGTTAAATGGAATTAAATTCTCTATACCAAGAAGTGATTTTAGATCACTATAAACGTCCACATCATAAAGGTTTAGTGGTGGGCGATATTCAGGTTCATCACATCAATCCAAGTTGTGGCGACGAGATCACTCTTTCTCTTAAGCTAGATGGAGAGAAAGTTTCGAACATAACTTGGGATGGAATGGGATGTTCGATCTCTCAAGCTAGTGTTTCAATTATGAGCGACTTGCTAATTGATAAGAGCGTCTCGGAAGCAGCGTCAATTCTCGATGCCTTCGTAGAAATGATGCAGAGCAAAGGGCAGAGCGAGGGTGACGAGAATGTCCTAGAGGACGGCGTTGCCTTAGCCGGTGTATCAAAGTACCCAGCTCGTATAAAGTGCGCGCTGTTGGGTTGGATGGCTTATAAAGATGCAGTCAATCAAGTAGGAGAGCAATAATGTCAAAAGTCGAAGATGTAACAGAGGCTATGAAAGATGTAGTTGACCCAGAATTGGGTATCAACGTTGTTGATCTAGGTCTTATCTACGACGTAATGGTTGATGACAACAACACAGCAGTTTTGAATATGACACTGACATCTGCTGCATGTCCACTTCAGGATGTGATTGAAGATCAAACTCGCGCAGCTCTTGCGGGCCTTACAGATGATGTGAAAATCAACTGGGTCTGGATGCCACCTTGGGGTCCTGACAAAATCACTGACGATGGTCGCGATCAGCTTCGCGCTCTCGGATTCACAGTCTGATAAGAATCGATAAATAAATGTCGATGCATGCTGGCTGGATGGCCATGCGCGCCCTCACCAGCGATCAATCTGTAAAGGATGCAAAGTTAAAGCCGGGCACCCTTAAGCGTATTCTCAAATATGCGATTCCTTATCGCACCCTCTTTGTGTTCTTCTTCTTGGCTCTTGTTGTAGATGCAGTATTAACTATCGCAACTCCGTTACTTCTAAAGCGTTTGATAGATGATGCGGTGATTCCCAAGAACGGCGCTTTAGTAACTCAGCTCGCCTTGTTAGTTGGGTTGATTGCGATCCTATCTGCGGTATTTAACATCGTTATCCGGTGGTGGTCTTCTCGAATCGGTGAAGGATTAATTTACGACTTGCGCGCTCAGGTATTCGAGCATGTCCAATCTCAATCAATCGCGTTCTTTACTCGAACTCAGACTGGCGCACTAATCACTCGCATCAATTCGGATGTAATTGGTGCTCAGCGTGCGTTCACTGCAACTTTTTCGGGCGTGATAAGCAATGCAATAACTTTGGTATTGCTTCTAATAACGATGATCAGCCTAAGTTGGCAGATTACGGTGCTTTCGCTCTTATTGTTGCCAGTCTTCCTGGCTCCGACGCGATTTGTCGGGCGAAAACTTCAGAAATTTACTCAAGAATCTTTCGAACTAAATGCGGACATGTCCAGCACCATGACCGAACGCTTCAATGTTTCTGGTGCGCTTCTTGTAAAACTCTACGGAAATCCAAAGAAGGAAGCCGAAATATTTAGATCTAGGGCGCGCAAAGTTGCCGACATAGGCATAAGCATGGCAATGCTCAATACTTTCTTCTTCATAGCGCTTGTTTCAGTTGCATCAGTTGCTACCGCGATTGCTTACGGAGTTGGTGGCCATCTATCAATTGCAGGCAAGATGACCGTAGGCGGCTTAATCGCAATAACAACTCTGTTGGCACGTCTGTATGGTCCTCTCACAGCATTATCTTCTGTTCGAGTCGACGTCATGGGTGCGCTGGTTTCATTCGAACGAGTTTTTGAAGTTTTAGATCTTGAACCGATGGTTAAAGATAAAACTGATGCGAAAATTCTAGATAGCAAGAATCCTAAGATTGAATTTAGGGATGTGCACTTCTCTTATCCAAAATCTTCCGAGATTTCATTGGCATCACTAGAAGGTGCGGCTAAACCGGAAACTATTCAGAGCGGCGAAATTCTTAAAGGAATCTCTTTCACTGTAGAACCCGGAACAATGACAGCACTTGTAGGTTCTTCTGGAGCAGGAAAAACTACGGTTAGTGCGCTTTTGCCAAGACTTTATGACGTTACATCAGGATCAATTTCAATCAACGGTGTCGACATTAGAGATTTATCGGG
>CAYMVX010000043.1:0-1143 GCA_964394375.1 uncultured Actinomycetes bacterium | reverse complement strand
AGTATCGTAATTCTCGATGAAGCAACAGCTCACTTGGATTCCGAAAATGAAGCATTGGTACAAGCTGCCCTCAAGGAAGCGTTAAAAGGTCGCACAAGTATTGTTATTGCGCATCGATTAAGCACCATCAAAGAAGCGGATCAAATTCTTGTTCTAAATGATGGGTTAATAGAACAACGTGGTCGCCATGATGAATTGGTTGAAGCTGGCGGTTTATACAGCGAGTTGTATCAGCGTCAAGATTTATCTACGAATTAAGAATCTTCCATAGACAATTAAGCCTGCAAAGAAAATCCATTGCAAGGCGTATGCCATATGCGGACCATCGCTTAATTCTGGTAATTGTGCAGGCACATCTGGCGTCACGGAGTCACCGCTTATTAGATCAATGTAATAAGGCTCAGTCTTAACTTTTGCGCGCAAATTCCATGCTGAGAGCAAATTTCCACTAGAAGGTAGGGCAAAAAATGAACCATGAGGTAAAGCAGAATTTAATCGAAGTCGACCAGTGATGGTTACTGGGGTAGTAGGCGTGCTTGGTATATCTGGTCGGGCAGCAGCGCTAGCTCCAGCTTTCACCCAACCTCGGTCTACCCAGAAAGACTTGTCGTTAGTTTTGAAGAGAGTTAAATATTCAAAACCATAAACACCGTCGTCACTGTAATGATTTCGGAGTAGAACTTCATGGGCAGTATCGAACACACCAAGAGCGGTAACAGTCCGCCATTCGTTTGCCTCAAAATCTCTAACATTATCTAGGGGAATAGAAGGCAACTTACTATTAGCTTCAATCTTGAAATTCTTCGCGTGCCTATCCACGCCTCTTTGGTATTGCCAATTTGCAGCTATTAAACATAATGTCACCAACAGAAGCGCTACTAAAGATTTGAAAATCGAGTTCTTCTCTTTAATTTTAGAACTCAATTTGCTTCTTACTTTCGTAAGTTGCATCAGGAGCAAATGATTGTTCATGACCTGCATTCGCAACTACCACTGCAATATAGGGAAGTATTAAGGAGCCTGCGATTAAGACCCAGCGCAGAATTCCATCCGCGAATATCGCACCTATAAAGCAAGCAGTTCTAATTAGCATTGAGATTAGATACTTTTTCATGCGCCTAGGAATCTCATCACTATGCGCAT
>CAYMVX010000042.1:0-7092 GCA_964394375.1 uncultured Actinomycetes bacterium | reverse complement strand
GTGGCCGCGGTGGTCTCGGTAATGCTGGCCTTGCTTCATCAAAGCGCCGTGCGCCAGGTTTCGCACTTCTTGGTGTTCCTGGTGAAGAGCGCACATTAATTCTTGAACTTAAGAGCGTTGCCGATATTGCGCTAGTGGGTTTTCCAAGCGCTGGTAAATCATCACTTATTGCCGCAATTTCTGCCGCACGTCCAAAGATTGCTGATTATCCATTTACAACTTTGGTGCCAAATCTTGGCGTTGTAAGCGTGGGCGAAACACGATTCACAGTTGCTGACGTTCCAGGTTTAATTCCTGGTGCATCTCAAGGAAAAGGTTTGGGCCTTGAATTCTTACGCCACGTCGAACGTTGCGTTGCACTCGTGCATGTACTTGATTGCGGAACTCTTGAAACAGATCGCAATCCTGTTGATGATTTAGAAATTATCGAATCTGAACTCCGCCAATACGGTGGTTTAGATGATCGTCCACGAATCGTCGCGCTAAATAAAACTGACCTTCCTGACGGCAAGGTTATGGCTGAAATGGTTACCAAGACTCTTCAAGAGAAGGGTTATGAGGTTTATCCAGTTTCAGCTGCTTCTCGTGAAGGTTTACAGAATCTACTTTATGCAATGGCTAAGTTGGTTCAGACATCTCGCGCTGAAGCGAAACAAGAAGAGCGCACTCGTATTGTTATTCGCCCAACCGCTGTTGATGATTCTGGATATAAAGTATTTGCAAATGGTGACGGCACATTCACAGTTACTGGAAAGCGCGTAGAACGTTGGGTTCGTCAGACTAACTTCGGCAACTCTGAAGCGGTTGGTTATTTAGCGGATCGTTTAGCGCAAGCAGGAGTTGAAAAGGCGCTCTTTAAAGCTGGCGCTGTTGCAGGTTCTGAAGTTCGTATTGGAACAGATCAATATTCAGTGGTCTTTGATTGGGAACCAACCATCGAAGCAGGTGCTGAAATGCTCTCAAAGAATTTGCAACGTCGCGGAGAGGATGCGCGTCTTGATAATGTTTGGAAAGCTGACAAGGTTCAAGATCAGCTAACCGAAGATGAAATGTCACGCCAGTGGGAGTACAACGTAACTAATCCAAATACTCCAGAAGTCATTGAATTCTTAGAGGATGAAGACGATGACGCGTGATTTAATTTCAAACGCTAAGCGAATCGTCATCAAGATTGGTTCCTCATCGCTAACCGGTGCTGCGGGGAGCGGCTTAGATGCGGCAGCAGTTGATCGATTAGTAGATGTTGTAGCTGATGCACGTAAGCGTGGGGCAGAGGTTTTAGTTGTCTCATCTGGTGCGATTGCAGCTGGGCTGGCGCCACTTGGACTACAGACTCGTCCAAAGGATTTATCTACGCAGCAGGCCGCAGCATCTGTCGGCCAGGGGTTATTGATTCACCGCTACACGGAAAGCTTTGCGCGTTACGGAATTACTGCATCACAAGTTCTATTAACAACAACTGATGTAGTCCGTCGATCACATTACTCGAATGCACAACGAGCCCTATTTAAGTTGATCTCAATGGGCGTTGTTCCAGTTATCAATGAAAATGACACAGTTGGTACTTCAGAAATTCGATTTGGTGATAACGACCGCTTAGCAGCTTTGGTTGCGCTATTAACTCAAGCAGATTTACTTGTTCTGGTTTCAGATATAGATGCACTTTACGATGCGCCACCTAGCGAAGCTGGCGCTAAGAAGATTGCCGAAGTTAAAGACTTAACTGAAATTTCAGATATTAAATTAGGAGGCGCAGGCTCAGCGGGTGTCGGTAGCGGTGGCATGGTTACCAAAATCGAAGCTGCGAAAATTGCGACCAGTGCCGGTACCTCTATGTTGCTTACAAGCGCTGACGATCTAGCAAAAGCAATGAGTGGTGAAGATTTCGGAACTATTTTCTTGCCAAAGGAATCGAAGAACAGTGCACGCGCGCTTTGGCTTGCACATGCATCCGCATCCAGCGGTAAGTTGGTTCTAGATGCCGGCGCAGTTAAGGCGATACTTGAAAGAGGAGTTTCTCTTCTTCCAGCAGGTGTGACTGCAGTTGAAGGAACATTCGATGCAGGCGAAACTGTTGATCTTGTAGATACTGAAGGCAAAGTTATTGCGCGCGGAATCGTTAACTTCGATAGCGATGAAATACCGCAGATGTTGGGCCGTTCAACAAAAGAGTTAGCGGCAACTCTTGGTGCCGAGTTCGAACGCGAACTAGTTCACCGTGACGATTTAGTCATTTTGTAATTAAATCGAACTAGCAATCTGCTGCAAGACCGGCAGGATCTTTGAGCTAATTCCATCTGCGCTAGTTGGAAGATCGCTTAATTTAACGACTACAACATGATCCTTAGGTTGCACATAAATATATTGACCGTGTAGACCTAGTAGGAGCGTGGTATCTGGGAAAGGGTGCCAAGTCTGAGCGCCATAACCCCAGCCATAATCAAGCGTTACTGCAGGAGTAGTCATTCGCTTTAAATAGCTCGCGCTAATTACAGAAGGACCACCAATATTCGCAGCGCCATTATTTACAAACAATTGGCCAACTCGAGCAAAATCACGAGCAGTCGCATTGAAACAGCAGAAAGTCTTCTCAATTCCACCCACATGGTCCACATTCCATTTTGCTTGGTTCTGTGCACCAATTGGCTGCCAAACATTTTTCTGGAAATACTCTGAAACTGTTGTTCCAGCCAGCTTCTTAATAACCATGCCCAATAATTGGGTATTTACACTTCGATACTCCGGTTTAGTACCTGGCTTCTCCCACATCTTCTGGTTGTGGTGTAACCACCAAGGAATATCGGTTGATGCATACATCTGCGCAATACCCACGCCCCAACCTGATGGACCGGTTGGGTAGTTATCGCTCACACCAATACCTGAATTCATATCAAGTAAATCTTTGATGGTGACTTTGTCGAAATCAGTTCCAACTTTATATTCAGGCAGAATGCTTACAAAAGTATCGCTCTCTTTTAACTTTCCGGCGCTAATTAGTTGTCCGATCATGATTGAAGTCAAAGTCTTTGCTACTGAATAGGTAGGAAGTAACGTGTCCTTGTCTTTACCATTGAAGTAATTTTCATAAACCAATTTGCCATCTTTGACAACCAGAAATGCGTTGGTTTTAGTCTCTGTCATAAATTTCTCAAGCGAGATTTCTTCGCCATCGTATTCAACAGTTGCAGGCATTTGCGCTTTCGCAGTCGACCAGGCGCTTCGGACATCTGCAGGTTCAATAATGTGTGCCGGCATAAGATCAGGAGTCTTCGATGCTGGAGCTAGACCAAGTTTTATTGCCGCAATCGGCTCAGGGTATCTGATCGCTTTCGTTAAGCCGAAAAGAGCTAAATAAAGAATAAGAACTGCTGCGACGGTACGTTTTAGAAACCTAAAAAATTTGAACACGTGAATAGAGTAGCCTCAAGTAAGATACTCGTCATGGATGCGCAAGTATTAGTAAATGAATTGGCCGATAAGGCCCGTATAGCTGCGCGCACTCTGGCAACTGCAACAGGCGCCGAACGCGCTGCGGCGCTCAACGCGATTGCTGATGAAATTGAAGCTCGCACCTTTGAAATCCAAGAAGCTAATCAAGCAGACATGGAGCGCGGGCAGCGCGATGGGCTTAACAGCCAACTTCTAGATCGCCTTTTATTGAACGATGCGCGAGTAAAGGGAATCGCAAATGGAGCGCGCCAAGTAGCTGCGCTCGAGGATCCACTTGGCCAAACTCTTCGCGAACGCACTCTTCCAAATGGCTTGCATCTTCGACAGATATCAGTGCCTTTCGGTGTTGTTGGAATGGTTTATGAGGCGCGACCAAATGTCACTGTTGATGCTGCAGTAATTCTGCTGATGAGTGGAAATGCTGCACTTCTTCGCGGTTCCTCTTCCGCAGAGAGCAGTAATCAAATTTTGGTAAAGGTTATGCGCGATGCGCTTTCAAAGACCAAGATCTCACCTGAAGTAATTCAATTAATACCATCGAATGATCGTGCTACAACCACCGCGCTACTGAAAGCTCGTGGCCATGTTGATTTGGTTATTCCACGCGGATCGGCAAACTTAATACGAATGGTGGTCGATGAAGCCACCGTGCCAACTATCGAAACTGGTGCTGGCGTCTGTCATGTTTATGTAGATAAAGATGCGGACTTAGATAAAGCAATTCCAATTCTTATCAATTCAAAGACACATCGTCCGTCTGTATGCAATGCAGCTGAAACTTTATTGGTGCATAAAGATGTCGCTGCAAAGTTCTTGCCAATGGCGTTAAAAGCTCTTAATGAATCTGGGGTAGTACTGCACGCAGATTCAGAAGCAGCGAAAGCCGCAGAACTTCTTGGAATTCGCGCACAGGCTGCGACCGCAGAGAATTGGGCAACCGAATACGGCGTACTAGAGATGAATGTTGGAGTTGTTGATTCTGTTGAAGAGGCTTCGGCGCATATCGCCAAATACGGCACCAATCACACCGAATCTATCGTGACTGAAAATAAAGAGACGGCCGATAAATTCGTAAAGCTTTCTGATTGTGCAGCTGTAATGATCAATGCCTCCACTCGATTTACCGATGGCGAACAGATGGGTTTTGGCGCTGAAATCGGTATATCCAATCAGAAACTTCATGCCCGCGGTCCAATGGGCTTAGAGCAGATGACAACCACCACCTGGGTAGTCACTGGCACTGGGCAAATCCGTAATTAGGCATTGATTAGTAAATAATCTTCTTACAAATTAGAATTCACGCATGTCTAGCCTTTCACGTGCTGAAGTTGCCAAGTTAGCAAAGCTCGCACGCATCGAATTAACTGATTCAGAGATGGATGCACTCTCATCTGAATTCGCAGTTATCTTGGGTGCGGTCGATCGAATTCAGGGAGCACCGCTTGCAGATGTTCAACCAACATCACATCCGCTTCCAATTAACAACGTAACTCGTCCAGATGTAGTTATCCCATCACTAACACCTGAAGAGGCGCTAAGTGGTGCGCCGGCACAAGAAGAGCAGCGTTTCCGCGTACCGCAGATTTTGGGTGAAGAATGATTCGTAAGAACGCATCCGAAATGGCAGCTGCACTTGCTGCAAAAGAAATTTCATCAGTTGAATTAGTAAACGCTCATTACGAACGTATCGCTGAAGTAGATGGCCAAGTAAAAGCATTTCTGCATTTAGATAAAGAAGGCGCGCTAGCACAGGCTAAGTCAGTTGATGATGCACGTGCAAAGGGTGAAACTTTGTCGCCGCTAGCAGGTGTTCCGGTAGCGTTAAAAGATATCTTTACTCAAAAAGGCGTACCTACAACAGCAGGTTCAAAGATTCTTGAAGGTTGGCGTCCGCCATATGATGCAACCGTTACCGCTAATTTAAAGAAGAACGGTCTTGTCATTCTCGGTAAGACCAATATGGATGAATTCGCGATGGGTTCTTCAACCGAAAACTCTGCTTATCATCCAACACATAATCCGTGGGATTTAACCCGTATTCCTGGCGGTTCTGGCGGCGGATCTTCTGCATCTCTTGCTGCATTTGAAGCACCGCTTGCTCTTGGTACAGACACTGGTGGATCAATTCGCCAACCTGCTGCAGTAACTGGAACAGTTGGAGTTAAGCCAACATATGGCGCAGTTTCTCGTTACGGAATGATCGCCTTCTCATCTTCACTGGATCAGGGTGGACCTTGTGCACGTACCGTGCTAGATGCTGCGCTACTTCATGAAGCAATCGCAGGTCACGATACTAAAGATTCAACTTCAATTAGCGCACCAACTCCAAAGGTTGTTGAAGCCGCAAAGCGTGCGGACGTTAAAGGTTTAAAGATCGGCGTCATTAAGGAACTTCAAGGTGATGGCTATCAAAAAGGCGTGTTAAATCGCTTTAATGAGTCAATCGAACTACTTTCATCTCTTGGCGCAGAGATCGTTGAAGTTTCATGCCCATCATTCGAATATGCACTTGCTGCGTATTACTTAATCGCGCCATCAGAGTGCTCTTCAAACTTAGCTCGCTTTGATGCAATGCGTTACGGATTACGCGTTGGCGAAGGCGATGCGGAATCAGTAATGAACGCAACCCGCGAGGCAGGTTTCGGTCGCGAAGTAAAGCGCCGCATCATCCTTGGTACATATGCACTTTCAAGTGGTTACTACGATGCTTATTACGGAAGTGCGCAGAAGGTGCGTACTTTGATTATGCAAGATTATGCAAAAGCTTTCGCTGGCGTTGATGTATTGGTTTCACCAACTGCGCCAACCACTGCTTTTAAGATTGGCGAAAAGAGCAATGATCCGCTTGCCATGTATTTAAATGACGTTGCAACAATTCCAGTTAACTTAGCTGGCATCTGCGGTATGTCACTTCCATCAGGTCTTGCCGATGAAGATAACTTGCCAACTGGTTTCCAGATTATGGCGCCAGCAATGGAAGATCAGCGTCTATATAACGTCGGTGCAGCATTAGAAACTGCACTACTTTCTAAGTGGGGCGCACCATTGCTCTCAAAGGCTCCAGCGCTAGGAGGTGCTAAGTAATGGCGTTGAAATATGAAGATGTCGTCGCTAAGTACGAACCAGTAATGGGCTTAGAAGTTCACGTTGAACTTAATACCAATTCAAAGATGTTCTGTGGCTGTGCCACTGTTTTCGGCGCAGAACCAAATACCCAGACCTGTCCAGTTTGCTTAGGTCTGCCAGGTTCATTGCCAGTTGTGAATGAAAAGGCAATTGAATCTGCAATCAAGATCGGTTTAGCTCTTAATTGCAAAGTTGCGCCATTTAGCCGCTTTGCACGTAAGAATTATTTCTATCCTGATATGCCAAAGAACTATCAGACTTCGCAGTATGACGAACCAATCTGCTTCGATGGCTTCTTAGATGTAGAGATCGATACCGAAGAAGGTCCAAAGACTTTCCGCATCGAAATTGAACGTGTTCACATGGAAGAAGACACAGGTAAGTCGCTTCACATGGGTGGCGCAACTGGTCGAATTCACGGTGCTGATTACTCATTGCTTGATTACAACCGCGCTGGTATCCCGCTAATTGAAATTGTTACCAAGATTATTCCTGGCACCGGAAAGTACGGACCAG
>CAYMVX010000041.1:0-7578 GCA_964394375.1 uncultured Actinomycetes bacterium | reverse complement strand
CCAAAACACCTGCTGCGGAGGTGTGAATTCGGCCTTGGGATTCAGTCTCTGGAACTCGCTGCACACGGTGCACGCCACCTTCAAATTTCAGCTTGGCATAAGGAGATTGGCCAGGTGCTGGTGTGCCTTTTGATTTAACTGCGATCGAGATATCTTTGTAGCCACCGAGATCAGATTCGGTTACATCGATTACTTCAGTCTTCCAGCCTTGTTTTTCGGCAAAGCGCATATACATACGAAGCAAATCACCAGCAAACAACGCAGATTCATCTCCGCCTGCGCCAGCTTTAATTTCCATAATTACATCGCGGTCATCGTTAGGGTCGCGAGGAAGCAACAACTCTTCCAATAAATCTGCGTTCTCGGTTTCAGCTTTTTCAAGTGCTGGAATCTCAGCTGCGAAATCTGGATCTACATCTGCTAACTCTTTTGCTGCAGCTAAGTCTTCTACGCTCTGCTTCCACTTGCGATATCCAGCAACAACTGGACCAAGTTGCGCATATCGGCGACCTAACTTGCGCGCATTATTTGCATCCGCGTGAATTCCAGGATCGGCCATCTGCTTTTCGAGTTCGGCATATTCATTTACCAACTCAATCGCTGATGCAAAACGCTCAGACATTTCGTTCCTCTTCCCTGTAATTCCCTGGTTTTCCTAGTTCAATGCTCTATAAAAATAAAAAGACCGCACCCCAACACAAAGTTGGGGTATGCGGTCTTTTTAGAAAGCTACTTAGACTTCTTACCGAAACGCTCTTCGAACTTAGCGACGCGTCCACCGGTATCAAGAATGCGCTGCTTACCTGTGTAGAACGGGTGGCACTTGTCGCAAACTTCAACGTAGATAGTTCCAGCTGCTACAGTCGAACGAGTCTTAAATGATTCGCCGCAACCACAGTTAACAGTGGTTTCGACGTACTCTGGGTGAATCTCTGGCTTCATGATGTATTCCTTTTTCAATTGACATGGGTCGAAATTTCTTTCGTGAACCACATCGGGATCAGGGGTAAAGGGTAACCGCGTGGCTACCCGCTTACCAAATTGCTTATTTTTCGAGCGTAATTACTTAGCTTCGTCAGGACCAACTGTGGTCTTCTGAACTTGCATCAGGAATTCAACGTTGCTCTTGGTGCCCTTCATCTTTTCTAGCAACAATTCAATAGCTTGTTGTGAATCAAGAGCATGAAGTACGCGACGTAATTTCCAAACAATATTGAGCTCTTCGGTGCCCATAAGAATCTCTTCTTTACGAGTACCAGATGCATCAACGTCAACTGCTGGGAAGATTCGTTTGTCTGCAAGTTTGCGATCAAGTTTAAGTTCCATGTTACCGGTGCCCTTAAACTCTTCGAAAATAACTTCATCCATCTTTGAACCGGTCTCAACCAATGCCGTTGCCAGAATGGTTAATGAACCGCCATCTTCAATGTTACGAGCAGCACCGAAGAACTTCTTAGGTGGATATAAAGCTGCGGAATCAACACCACCAGACAAGATACGGCCAGATGCTGGAGCTGCGATGTTGTATGCGCGGCCAAGACGAGTAATTGAATCTAGAAGCACAACTACGTCATGTCCCATTTCAACTAAGCGCTTTGCACGTTCGATAGCAAGCTCTGCAACAGTGGTGTGATCATCTGCTGGGCGATCGAAAGTTGAAGCGATAACTTCGCCCTTAACTGAGCGCTGCATATCTGTAACTTCTTCTGGGCGCTCATCAACTAGAACTACCATCAAATGACATTCTGGATTGTTTTCAGTAATCGCGTTTGCGATTGATTGAAGCACCATGGTCTTACCAGCCTTTGGTGGCGAAACAATAAGACCGCGCTGACCTTTACCGATTGGGGCAATTAAGTCAATAACGCGAGTTGTAAGAATATTTGGTTGTGTTTCGAGGCGTAAGCGCTCCTGAGGATATAGCGGCACTAACTTTGAGAAATCAACGCGATTGCGTGATTCTTCAGGTGAAACACCGTTAATCGTGTCGATGCGAACAAGCGCGTTGAACTTCTCGCGGCGCTCTCCTTCACGAGCCTGCTTTACCTGGCCAGTGATGACATCGCCTTTGCGAAGTGCGAACTTACGAACCTGCTGCATTGAAACGTAAACATCGTTAGGGCTAGGTAGGTAGCCGCTGGTACGTACGAATGCGTAGTTTTCGAGAATATCTAATAGACCGCCAACTGGAAGCAGTACATCATCTTCTGAAATTGTTGGTTCGCCGCGATCTTCACGATTACGGTGGCGGTCGCGACCACGATTGCGATCACGGTTACGGCGTGAGCCGCCATCTTCGTTACCTTCTCGGTCATTGCGATCGTTATTGCGTTCGTTACGATCTGATCGCTCTGAAGGGTCGTTATCTGAATCTTCGTTGTTGCGCTCTTTCTTATTTTCCTGCTTATCGTTATTGCGCTCAGCACGTCGAGCATCGCGCTCTGCGCGAGCTGCTTCCTTTTCTGCCTTAGCTGCTTCACGGTTCTTCGCCTGTAGATCAGCGATTGCATCTACTAATGAACCCTTCGCCATCTTTGCGGCGCCATCGATTCCGAGTTGAGTAGCAACCTTCTTCAACTGCGGAAGTGTCATCGCAGCAAGCTCAGGGCTTTCGGAACGTACCTTTGTATCTTCTGACATTTGTTTCCTTATAGGTTTTATAAATCCTAAAAATCTGAAAAGTTAAGAATTTTTAAGAGATTTCGTGATTTATCAGTATTTGCAATTCCGACCAGATGGCCTAACTGATGTCTGAAGCCTAGCAGAGGGTTTAGATATTGGAAACCTGGTAACCCACGCGTGAAATATCGAGGTTTTCGACCTCAAAACCGCTGCCAGCAACGCGGACCAAATCGCCTAATTCGTGATTCAAATCTGCATCAACTAATAGCGCCAAGACTGTTGGGCCAGCGCCAGAGATAAAAGCTGCTACGCCTGCTGCACGAAGTTTCTGCATCAGCGCAAATGACTTTGGCATTGCTGCTTCGCGATAAGACTGATGGACATAATCATGAGTTGCTGTAAGAAGCAGATCAGGTCGATTGGTTAGAGCTTGGGTAAGAAGTGCAGTATTTATTGAATTATTCACTGCATCTTTATGTGGAATGGTTTCTGGCAACATCTTGCGCGCCTTTGAAGTGGGCACATTATTTGATGGAATAAATGCCACAGCAGTAATGCGTGGTGAAACTTCTAATTTGATGGCATCAGCAAAATCATCGCCAGCCCATGCAAGTACTGCACCGCCGTAAAGTGCGGCAGCAACGTTATCTGGGTGGCCTTCCATCTCTGTTGCCAGGGTAAGTACATCATTATCACTCATACGATCAGCACCGCTAACAACAAGTGAGCGCGAAAGAATAAGTCCGCCAATAATTGCACTTGCAGATGAACCTAAACCGCGACCGTGTGGCAAAGCGTTAAGTGCACGAAGTGCCAGACCTGGGTACTCCTTCTTAGGTAAACCTAGAAAATCCCAACCTTTATGGATTGCTTTAACAACTAAATTCTTCTCATCGCGTGGCACATCATCTGCACCTTCACCTGCAACATCGATATCTAAAGTCTTATCATCAAGCACTTGAGCGATGTAACGATCACGTTTTTCTAATGCCAAGCCAAATGCATCAAAACCAGGCCCTAAATTTGCAGAGCTAGCCGAAACTTTGACTTCATATGCGCTGGCGCGAAAAGTAAGACGTGACATCTTCTTAAGCTAGACCCAACTTCTCAGCTGCAGCTTTGGCATCAACCGGAACCACGATTGGATCCGCCGCTGATTCAAGCGCCCAATGAATATCTTTTAAGCCATGGCCAGTAACGGTGACAACGATGCGCTTACCCTTTGGCAGATTTCCATTAGCTTTATGCTTTAAGAGACCAGCAATTCCCGCAGCAGATGAAGGTTCAACGAATACGCCCTCTTTGCTTGCAAGTAAGCGATATGCATTCAGTATCTCTTCGTCTGTAACTGAATCGATTAAACCACCAGACATGTCACGAGCATTTGTTGCACCCTGCCATGATGCTGGATTTCCGATACGAATCGCAGTTGCGATGGTTTCTGGATTCTTAACAACTTCGCCGCGCACGATTGGCGCCGCACCTTCCGCTTGGAAACCCCACATTTTAGGTAGCTTCGAAGACTTACGATCTTCGCGATACTCCAAATAACCTTTCCAATATGCAGTTATATTTCCAGCGTTACCTACTGGAAGCACATGGTAATCAGGTGCATCATTAAGAAAATCAATAACTTCGAATGAAGCGGTTTTCTGTCCTTCGATTCGATATGGGTTAACTGAATTAACAAGAGCAACTGGATACTTTTCAGAAAGTTCCTTGGCAAGATCTAAGCAATCATCAAAGTTGCCATCTACTTGCAGAATCTTTGAACCGTGCACAACTGCTTGCGCCAACTTGCCCATTGCAATTTTTCCTTGCGGGATCAAAACTGCCGGAACCATATTTGCATGTGCCGCATATGCTGCAGCTGATGCAGAGGTGTTTCCAGTTGATGCGCAGATAACTGCCTTTGCGCCATCTTCGGCAGCTTTTGAAATCGCCATGGTCATACCGCGATCTTTAAATGAACCGGTTGGGTTTGTACCTTCGTACTTCAGCCAGATTTCATTGCCAAGAATCTTTGAAAGATTTGTTGCTTCTACAAGTGGAGTGCCACCTTCGCGAAGTGTTACTACCGGAGTCTTTGATGAAACTGGAAGACGGTCGCGATACTCTTCAATGACGCCGCGCCACTGATGTGTGCCGGCTTTGGTTTTTTTACCGAACATCAAGATGCAGACCCTTCAACTCGAATAACGCTCTCAACTTCACGAACTACATCTGATTTTGCTAGCGCTTCTACTGTTGCTGAGAGATTAGCTTCAGTGGCGCGGTGAGTAACAATTGTAATTTCTGCAGCTTCTCCGCGACCTTTCTGTAGAACGGTCTGGATTGAAACATCTTCTGCCGCGAAAGTATTTGCAACGCTTGCAAGTACGCCTGGCTTATCGTGAACAGCCATACGGATCGCATACTTAGTAATTGACGCACCTTTTGGCGCAATTCCAAGATCTGCATAATCTGACTCAGCAGGGCCTTTGCTGCCGGCAACAATGTGGCGAGCAACTGCAACGACATCGCCAAGAACAGCAGAAGCAGTTGGTGCTCCACCAGCGCCGCGACCGTAGAACATCAATTGGCCAGCTCCTTCAGATTCGACGAAGACTGCATTAAATGCTTCGCGAACTGAAGCCAGCGGATGGCTGCGATCTAACATCATTGGAGCCACGCGAACCGAGATACCTGCATCAGTGCGCTTTGCTTCAGCAATTAACTTAATAACTTTATTCATTGACTTGGCAGTTGCAACATCTTGCGCGCTTACCTTTGAGATTCCTTCGCAAGCAACATCACTTGCGGTTACTCGGGTATGGAATGCAAGACCAGCAAGGATCGCTGCCTTTGCAGCAGCATCATGACCTTCTACATCGGCAGTTGGGTCTGCCTCTGCATAACCCAGCGCTTGGGCTTCCTTTAGAACAACATCAAATGGCAAATTCTCTTCATCCATCTTTGTCAGAATGAAGTTGGTAGTGCCATTAACAATTCCCATCACGCGATTGATGCGGTCGCCAATTAGTGATTCGCGAAGAGGGCGAATAATTGGAATTGCACCAGCAACAGCTGCTTCGTAGTAAAGATCAACGCCAGCTTTTTCTGCAGCGCTATAAAGATCCGCACCATGTGATGCAAGAAGTGCTTTGTTGGCAGTAACAACTGACTTTCCATTTGCGATTGCTTTAAGAATTAATTCGCGAGCAGGTTCGATGCCGCCCATAACTTCGATAACTAAAGAGATCTCAGGATCGGTAACTACGGAATTTGCATCAGTAGTAAGAATTGAATCCGCTACGCCATCGCGCTTACCCAAAGAGCGCACTGCGACCTTGGTTAGTTCCAGAGTTGCGCCTGCACGGGCTGCTAAATCTGCGCCGCTAGAAGCTAATTCGCGGGCTACTGCCCCGCCAACTACGCCGCAACCAAGCATGCCGATCTTGATGGATTTCATGCGGCCTATTCTTTCATACTAGATAAGGTCTAGACGCAATAAATCTTCGTAGTTCTCGCGACGAACAATCACTTTGGCAGCGCCATTTCGTACTGCAATAACTGGCGGGCGTGGCACATGGTTGTAATTGCTCGCCATGCTGCGGTTGTAAGCACCAGTGCCAGGAATTGCCAATAAATCACCAGGTTCAACATCAGATGGCAGATCAATTTCGCGAATCAAGATATCGCCGGTTTCGCAATGCTTGCCAACTAATCGAGAAGATGTTGGCAGAGCGTTTGATGAACGGTTAGCTAAATGCGCTTCATAAATTGCACCGTAAAGACCTGGGCGAATGTTGTCTGACATTCCGCCATCTACAGAGATGTAATTGCGAGTATTTCCATCATCAAGTTTTACTAACTTAGTTGTACCAACTTCGTAAAGAGTAAACATTGATGGACCAACAATGGAACGACCAGGTTCGATTGCTACATGTGGAATCTTTAAGTTTCGAGCAGCGCAACCCTCGACCACCGCATCTTTAATCTGGGCAACAGCATCTTCGATTGCAAGAGGTGCATCTTCTGCGGTGTAAACAATTCCGAATCCGCCACCGAAATCAACATCTGGTAGCTCGCGATCGAATTCATCGCGATAGCGCGCCATGAAATCTAAAAGTCGATCAATAGTTAAACGATGACCATCCATATTGAATATCTGCGAACCAATATGTGCATGTACTCCGCGGAAATCTAATTCACGGTACTTTGCAATCTCTTTGACTGCATCCCAAGCCATGCCGCTAGCAATAGATAATCCGAATTTAACGTCGGTGTGCGCTGTCGCAATCGCTTCCAGAGTATGCGCTTCAACGCCTGGATTTAGGCGAATCATTACTGATTGAGTTTTGCCGTATTTCTTAGCCGCCTCTGCCACACGCGGGATTTCTTGAAGTGAATCAATAACAATATAGCCAACGCCTGCGTTAACTGCGCGATCGATTTCAGCTAGAGATTTATTGTTTCCGTGCACCTGAATGCGGTGTGCCGGAAATTCCATAGAGAGCGCTACTTCCAGCTCGCCTCCGGTTGCAACGTCGATGCCCATACCAAGTTCATGAATCCAACGAACTATTTGCTTGCAGATAAAGGCTTTTGAGGCGTAATAAACAATAGAAGAATCAAAAGAATTCTTCATTGCATTTGTAAATGCAGATGCACGCGCTTTGAAATCATCTTCGTCCAAAATAAAAGCAGGTGTTCCGTATTCAGCAGCAAGTTCTTTAGCGCTAATACCGGCAACAGTTAGTTGGCCATTTTCAAACTTTACGTTGGCAGCCCAAGGATTGTGTGTCATGTTTACATCCTTTCCGGAGCGCTAACGCCTAATAGCGATAGGCCATTCTCTAATACTTGGCGAGTTGCTGCGCATAGATTGATTCGAGCTACGTGTACATCGCTCTGCGCTTCATCGCCCATTGGCAATACGCGGCAATCTGCATAGAAGCGGTGGTAAACGCCAGC
>CAYMVX010000040.1:0-7874 GCA_964394375.1 uncultured Actinomycetes bacterium | reverse complement strand
TGGCCGATGTTATGACGCGTGTTCTGATATTCAGCTCCAGGGTTTCCTAATCCAACGACTAGCCAAACCATGGAGTTAACTCTTTTCTACTTCTAATTAGTGCAAGTTCGAAAGTTCTTGCAGGTTATGCAGAAGGTGTTGCTGCATCAGCTGCTGGAGCTGCCGCTGCATCAGCTGCTGGAGCTGCTACTTCTTCAGTCTTGGTTGACTTCTCACCTAAGTGAACAACAGTCATCTTTGGATCGCTAACAAGCTTTGCGCCTGCTGGAAGTTCAACATCTGAAGCATGCTTTGATTCGCCAGCCTTCATACCTTCAAGGCTTAGCTTCAACTCTGCAGGGATGTTTGTTGTTTCAACTTCAACTTCAACAGTGTTGTGTACGTGCTCAAGAATTCCATCAGCATCGTGCTTGCCGTATGTGTGAACCGGAACTGCAACAGTTACCTTCTCACCGCGACGTACAACAAGTAGATCTACGTGCTCAAATGTTAGCTTTAGTGGATCCTTAACAACTGCCTTTGGAAGTGTTAGTTCGGTCTTGCCGTCTACAACGATATCTAGCAAAACGTTTGATGTCTTAAGCGCTGCTGCTAATTCACGTGCAGGAAGTGATACGTGCTTTGGCTTCTCGCCGTGGCCGTAGATAACTGCTGGAACTAGGCCATCGCGACGTGCACGACGTGAAGCACCCTTACCAAATTCGGTACGAGCTACGCCGTTGATTGTTACTTCTGCCATTTTTCTTACCTCTTTCGCCTTCGTGTTGCGGCGCAGGGTAATTAACGAAATCTTACTTTCGTCGATAACGGGTGTTTAGCCCCTCGCCGGAATAAGCCAAAGCGTAGCGAAGTACGTCGAGAGGGACAAATTGAGTTCAATTCACGCGCAAACTGAGCTCGGCTTTATCCGATGAAATGTGAACGGAGGAAAAGCTCGCGTCTTTGTTGCGGCCTTTTCCGAGTTCAGCATTTCAAGGATAGAGCTCAGTTAAATCATGAATTTAGAACGAAATTTGTATTTTAAGAATGTCCGTCGAAGAGGCTAGTTACAGATCCGTCTTCGAATACTTCACGAATCGCACGCGCAATAAGCGGTGCAATCGAGAGCACTGTTAGGCCATCAAAGCGATTCTCCACTGGAATTGGCAGGGTATCGCAGACAACCACTTCTGAAGCACGTGAATTCTTGAGGCGATCAACTGCTGGTCCACTAAATACTGCGTGAGTTGCAGCGATGATTACATCTTTAGCGCCTTCGTTGAACAACGCATCTACAGCCTTTGTAATAGTTCCAGCAGTATCAATCATGTCATCGATAACAACGCAAGTACGGCCAGCAACATCACCTACGACTCGACCAGTGGTTGATTCGTTAGGAACCAATGGATCGCGAGTCTTGTGAATAAATGCAACTGGACATCCACCAAGTAAGTCTGACCAGCGCTCTGCTACACGAACTCGACCAGAGTCTGGAGAAACAATAGTTAGTTGAGTGCGATCAACTTTGCTTCCAACATAATTTGCAAGCAATGGCAGAGCGAATAAATGATCAACAGGACCATCAAAGAAACCTTGAATTTGTGAAGTATGTAGATCTACAACCATAAGTCGATCTGCGCCAGCAGTCTTAAATAAATCTGCCATCAAACGAGCTGAAATAGGTTCGCGACCGCGGTGCTTCTTATCCTGACGTGCATATCCGTAGAACGGAGCTACAACTGTAATTCGCTTTGCAGAAGCGCGCTTTAGAGCATCAATCATGATTAGTTGTTCCATGATCTGCTTATTTACTGGCGCTGCATGAGATTGAATTACATATGCATCGCTACCGCGAACAGATTCTTCGAAACGAACGAAGATTTCTCCATTTGCAAAATCATATGCAGAGGTTGGAGTAACAGTGATACCCAATTCGGAGGCAACAGTTTCGGCGAGCTCTGGAAATGCTCTTCCAGTAAAGATTCGTAATCGCTTTTCGGACGATAAACGAAGCTCGCTCATCTTTTACTCTCCCTTTTTCTTGGCGGATTGTTCCGCTGCTTTTGCTGACTTGGTACCAACACGCTTACGCATGACCCACCCTAAGACATTTCTCTGCTTTGCACGACCAACTCCAATCGCGCCGGCCGGAACATCTTCGGTAATTACTGATCCAGCCGCGGTATAGGCCCCATCTCCAACGGTTACTGGAGCTACCAACATGGTGTCACTGCCAATTCGGACATGATCGCCGATTTCGGTGCGGTGCTTCTCGACTCCGTCATAATTAACGAAAATCGTTGCAGCCCCGATATTTGTGCCTTCACCGATAGTTGCATCGCCAACATATGAAAGATGTGGGACTTTAGATCCGATTCCAATTTGAGAATTCTTAATTTCCACGAAGGCACCAGCTTTACTTTCGTTAGCTAGAACCGTACCAGCTCGCAGGAATGAGAATGGACCCACAGTTGCATTCTCCCCGATTTCTGAAGCAGTGCAATTTGATTCTTTAATCGTTGCACAGCAATTTACGGCGCAATCCTGAAGCGTTGTGCGCGGGCCAATCAGAGCATTAGAAGCAATTGCAGTAGAGCCGAAAATTGCACACCCTGGCAAAATCGTGACATCTGGTGCAATTGTTACAGTGTCATCAATCCAAGTTGTTGATGGATCAAGAATGGTTACGCCATTTCTCATGTGGCGTTCATTTACACGATCTCGCAAAATCGCAGCAGCTTCCGCTAATTGAACGCGGTCATTAACGCCTAATGTTTCGGTGAAATCTTCGCAGAGAATTGGAGCAACTTTTCCGCCTTCGTTTCGGATAATTTCAATTGCATCTGTTAGGTAAAGCTCACCTTGCGCATTATTGCTCTTTAATTTAGCAATCGCTCCCGTAAGGGCAGCAAAATCAAATATGTAAACGCCAGAATTGATTTCAAAAATTACTTTTTCATCTTCAGTTGCGTCTTTTTCTTCAACAATTTTGAGAAGTAAATTCTGATCATCTCGAATGATGCGACCATATCCAGTTGGGTCTGGTTGCTCGGCTGTTAGTACGGAAGCGGTATATCCACCAGCATTATGTGCTTCAACAAATTCCTTTAGGGTCTGCCCGGAGAGCATTGGGGTATCGCCTGCAAGGATTAGAACATTGCCGCTTTCATTAACGCCGTTTAAAGCTACTTGAACTGCGTGGCCCGTGCCATTGCGTTCAGCTTGGAAAACTGCGATTGCATCAGGTGCAATTTCGGCTAGATGAGCTTCTACTTTTTCACGACCTGAACCAACAACTACACGAACAGTGCTTGGTTCAACGCTCTCAAGTGCATGCAGAACGTGGCCTAATAAAGATCGACCAGAGATTGAATGTAGAACTTTTGGAGTTTGTGATTTCATGCGAGTTCCCTCGCCGGCAG
Organism: uncultured Actinomycetes bacterium; assembly: GCA_964394375.1. GTDB lineage: Bacteria > Actinomycetota > Actinomycetes > Nanopelagicales > Nanopelagicaceae > ZLKRG08. The sequence goes on along the minus strand of CAYMVX010000040.1, from coordinate 4,473 downwards.
CCAAAACAATCGCTTGCTTTATCACTTGACGATTCTACAGGTGGCTCCGCCACCTGGTATCGATCCAGGACCCTGGGCTTCAAAGGCCCATGTGCTAGCCACTACACAATGGCGGAACCCGTATTCTCCCGTAAAAGGCGGATTTCGCCAAAATCGGTAATTCTCTCGATTACGCTACGAGCGCCCATGAAAGATATGACAGATAAACCTGCACAAGACGAAGTCGACCGCTTAATCGCGGCTTGGCAGAGCGAACGCCCTGACTTAGATTTTTCGCCATTAACGGTGCTATCTCGTATTACTCGAATTTCTAAACATTTAGATATCGCTAGAAGGAATGCTTTCGCCGAACTTGAAACTTGGGGTTTCGATGTTCTTGCAACACTTCGAAGAGTTGGTGATCCTTACCAACTTTCGCCAGGTCAACTCATTCAAGAAACCATGGTTACTAGCGGCACCATGACAAATAGATTAGATCGTTTGGAAGAGTTGGGGCTAATTACTAGATCGCAAGATCCATCTGATGGCCGAGGAAGTTTGGTAACTCTTACAAAAGCGGGAGCAAAAGCTGTAGATAGTGCAATGGAAGACTTACTTAGTCGAGAACGTGAATTATTGAAAGTTCTTAATAAAGGTGAACAAGGTCAATTAGCGGCACTTCTTCGCGAACTTGCAATTCACTTTGAATAAAAACTTTTAACTATAAGCGATTACTTTGGCGCCTGATACTGGACCTTGCGCGCGCGCCACACTTCCAACTACTCCGCTTGATGTAAGTGCAACAGCTAAATCCAATGAGTGATCTTCATCTGCAACTAAGAAAGCAACTGAAGGACCTGAACCTGAAACGATTCCGCCTAGCGCTCCGTATTCCTGGCCAGTATCAAGAATTAATCTGAGCGCAGGCCGTAAAGATATTGCAGCTGCTTGCAAGTCGTTGTTGAGTGATTTACCAACTCGAGTTGAATCTCCAGATAAAAGTGCTTGCAGTAATTCATCGTTCAAAGTTGGATCTTTAATATCTAACCCGGTTCGCAAACGATCGCATTCTCCATATACGGCAGGGGTTGAAAGACCATTGCTAGAAACTGCAATTACCCAGTGATAATTACCGCGAGATAGAGCTGGCGTGATTTCATCACCATGTCCTCTGCCTACCGCGGTTCCGCCATGCAACATAAATGGAACGTCACTACCCAGTTTTCGAGCAACTTCACCAAGTTCGTCTTTTGAAAGCCCAAGTCCATAAAGCGCATCAATTCCAAGCAACGTAGCTGCCGCATCTGCGCTTCCACCTGCCATGCCGCCTGCCACAGGGATATTCTTATTAATCTCGATGTGAATAGTTTTATCGGTATCAAATTTCTCAGACATCAATTCCACAGCTTTATAAACCAAATTGCTCTTATCCAGAGGCACACCATTTGTGAAATCGCCCTTAATTGAGATTCCAAATTGATCTGCATGAGAAATTCTCAAAGTATCAGTAAGTGAAATTGCTTGAAAAACTGTGACGACTTCGTGATAACCATCCGCTTTCTTAGGTCCGACAGAAAGTTGCAGGTTTACCTTCGCGGGCACCTGTATCTCGACTGTCTTGCGCATAGCAAGACTCTAGTAGTTTTTATTTGATTTGTGACGCAATTGCGATGTAAGCAGAGATGTCTAGCGCCTCTCCGCGCAGAGTTGGATCTATACCAGCTTCGGCAATAATCGATTCTGCATTTACCCCAAGAATTGGAGACATTGCGGACCTAATCATTTTTCGACGTTGCGAAAAGGCTGCGTCAATTAATGAGAAAACTTTTAACCTGAAATCTTCATCACCCAATGGTTTGTGGCGCTTGAAGTAAACTAATTTCGAATCAACATTTGGCACCGGCCAGAAAATGCTACGCGCAATATTCCCTGCTAATTCCAGATCGGCCCACCAAGCGCCTTTTAGGCTCGGTACGCCATAATCCTTATTTCCAGGCTTAGCTGCCAACCTATCTGCAACTTCTGCCTGCACCATAACTACACCTTCGCGCAAAGTTGGAAAACGCTCCAATAAATTAAGCAAAACTGGCACTGAAACGTTGTAAGGCAGGTTTGCGACCAAGACGGTAGGCGCCTTTGGAAGTTCCTTAACATTTAACGCATCTTCATTAACAACAATTAAATCTGCATTCGGATTGTGTATTGCCACAGTCTCTGGCAGTTGTTTAGCTAATCTGGCATCGATTTCAACTGCAATTAGCGGTGCGCCAGTTTCAAGAATTGCCAGAGTTAATGAGCCTAGACCTGGACCAATTTCAAGTGCCACATCATCTGAGGAAATTGAAACTTGTCGCACTATTCGCTGACAGACATTTCCGTCAATTACGAAATTTTGACCGAGCCCTTTCGAAGGATTCAAGTCTAGTTTTGCCGCTAACTCACGGATTTCTGTTGCGCCAAGTAGTGACATTATTCAAATGATCCAAAAAGTCTCAATGCATTTGCTGTAGTTACATTTGCAATATGTTCAGGGTCAACTCCGCGCTCTTCAGCAATGAATCGAACAATGTTCGCTATTTGAGCAGGAGTATTCAATGCACCGCGATTTGGTGAAGGTGCTAGAAATGGTGAATCAGTTTCGACAAGTAACAATTCGTCTGGAACATACTTAACTGCTTCTCGAAGCGCTGGAGCATTCTTAAAAGTTACTGTGCCTGCGAATGAGAGTACATATCCGCGCTCAACGCAGTACTTAGCCATCTCCAAATCTCCAGAGTAACAATGGAAAATCGTCTTTTCTGGTGCGCCAACCTCTTCTAGGACTTTCAAGACATCTTCGTGGGCATCGCGATCATGAATAACAAGCGCCAATTTGTTTTCTTTAGCAATTGCAATGTGGCGTCTAAATGATTCGCGCTGTACTTCTTGTAATTCTGGTGGAGTGCGGAAATAATCCAAACCAGTTTCGCCAATTGCGCGGACTCGTGGGTGCTTCGCCAGCTCTTCAATAATGGCTAAATCCGCCTCTAAATCTGCTACCACCGGCGCTTCATTTGGGTGAAGCGCAACTGCAGCGAGCACTTTTCCAGGATAAAGCTCTGCCAAACGCACGCACCACGTTGATTGATCAGCTGAATATCCAACTTGAACTAAACGATCAATACCAGCCGCCGCTGCCTCTGCAATTACCTCAGCAACTTCTAGTGAATCAGGTTCGGTATTTGTAACGATCTCCAAGTGCGCATGCGCATCAATTGCGCGGACTGTTAGAGGTTCTGGGGTCGGTGCAAGCGGGCGATCAATATCGCGGTTATGGCGATCAGCCAATTAATCTTCCAATCGCGGAAATAGCACTGCGCCTTTAGTTACTTTGCTACCTGCAGGAAGAGTTCCCCACTTAGCAACATCAGCAATTCGCTGATCAGCAATTGAACCTAAAGTATTCGCGCCCAAGCTCTCCCAAAGTTTTTCGCAAGTTTCAGGCATTACTGGGTGTAGCAATACTGCCAGTGCTCGCACGCCTTCTGCAGTGTTGTAAAGAACTTCATTTAACTTTGCGCGATTTGCTTCGTCTTTTGCAAGTACCCAAGGTTCGGTCTCTGTTACATAAAGATTGATGCGCTTGCAGAAATCCATGATTGCCAAAATTCCACTTTGGAAATCAAGTGCGCACATCGCCTTATCTGCTGTTTCAACTGTCGTTGAAAGTAGCGTTGCTAATTCGCCACCTGCTGCAGGAGCTGGAATTACTCCTTCACAGTATTTCTCTATCATCGCCGTTAAGCGCGAAGCCAAATTACCAAAATCATTCGCTAATTCGCTGGTGTAACGAGCGCCCATATCTTCCCAAGAGAAAGAACCGTCACTGCCAAATGGAATTGCGCGCATGAAGTAATAGCGGAATGCGTCGACGCCAAAATGGCTCGTAATATCGCTTGGCGCGATACCGGTTAACTTACTCTTAGACATCTTTTCGCCACCAACTAGTAGCCAACCATGTGCGAAAACTTTGCCCGGAACTGGTAATCCGGCAGCCATTAGCATTGCAGGCCAGATCACTGCATGGAATCGAAGAATATCTTTTCCGACTAATTGCACATCAGCTGGCCAAGTTGCCGCAAACTTCTTGCCGCTTTCAGTTGAATCGTCATCGCCAAGTCCAACTGCAGTCGCATAGTTCAGAAGCGCATCGAACCAAACATAAACAACTTGCTTAGTGTCCCAAGGAACTGGAATTCCCCAATTGAAAGTTGAACGAGAAATCGAAAGATCGCGCACTTCGCCTTCAAGAAATGAAATAACTTCATTGCGGGCGCTCTCTGGCTGACAAGCTTCTGGATTATCTTTGTAATGTTTTAATAGAGCTTCGCGGAAATCAGAGAGTTTAAAGAACCAATTATCTTCATCAACAATTTCGACTGGCTTGCTATGAATTGGGCAGAGCTTGGTGCCTTTATCGTCCAATAAGTCACCAGGAAGTTTGAATTCTTCGCA
>CAYMVX010000039.1:0-8147 GCA_964394375.1 uncultured Actinomycetes bacterium | reverse complement strand
CACAATTGCTGGGTGAGTAGCAGATTCAGTTTTGATATGTACTCGACCAGCAGCACCCGCACCAGGAGTTATTTGGAAATCACTAACGGCAAATGGCTTTTCAATCTTTGCAAACCTAACAATTGCTTCTGCAATTGGATGATTATTCTGCGCTTCAATTGCTGCAGCAGATTCCAAAATTCGTTGTTCGGTTGCAACTTCAGCCCAAGTGCTACCTAAGACCGATGCAGCTTCTGGAACTACAGTCGCGCTAACAACTTTCATCTGACCAGTAGTTAAAGTTCCGGTCTTATCAAGAACTACATCTGTAATGCGCTTTGCAGTTTCAAGTGCAGAAGGCTTACGAAGCACGATGCCGCGCTGCGCGCCGCGGCCAGATGCCACCAATAGCGCTACCGGCGTTGCTAAACCAAGTGCACATGGGCAAGCGATAACCAGCACTGCAACTGCAATTTCAATTGATTTCGCAATTGTTTCACCGTTGGTATAGCGCCAGAAGACAAAGGTTGCAATCGCAAGGGTGGTAACAATTGGAACAAAGATTGCAGAGATGCGATCGGCCATGCGCTGAATCGGAGCTTTTTCGCCCTGTGCGCTGATAACCATCGCGGTAATACGTGCAAATTCAGTCTCTTTGCCAACACGGGTGGCGCGAACTTCCAAACGACCATTTTGATTAATAGTCGCGCCGATTACGCGATCACCTGGCGCAACTTCAACAGGTACAGATTCACCGGTAATAAGTGAGTTATCGACGCTAGAAGCACCCGATACCACGACGCCATCTGTAGCAATGCGCTGACCCGGCATCACTATAAATACATCGCCAATTTCTAAATCTTCAATAGAGATAACTTGTGGCAAGCCGCCGCGATTAACAGTTACATCTTTCGCTGAAATCTTTAACAACTCTTGAAGTGCGCTACTTGCACTGCGTTTTGCGCGTGATTCTAAGTAACGGCCCAAAATAACTAGAGTTACAACTGATGCCGAAACTTCAGTGTATGAAGTATCTAAATCGTTAAACGCGGCATAGATAGACCAACCAAATGCAGTCAGCGATCCAAGTGAAATCAGATTGTCCATTGTCGGATGGAAAAAATTTCGAATTGCTGCGCGATGTATAGGAAAAGCCACAACCAGCACTACAGGTGCGCTAAGTGCAAGAAGTGCAAAATCTACTAATTGATGGAAGCTATCTGTTGGCAAACTTAAATTAAAGTACTTAAAACCTTCTACTAACCAATTACCAAAGTCCATTTGAAGAGACATGCTCATCGAAAAAATTGCAACTGGAATCGTGAAGATAAGTCCGAAAATCAGAGCAAGCGCAGATTTCTTGCTATGCAAAGTAATTGCTTCGTTATCGCCAATCTCTTTGCCTTCATAACCCGCGCCTTCGATTTTCTTGATGATCTCTTTAGCGGTTATTTCTGCTGGCGCTAAAACATGCGCAGTCTCCGCAGCGAAATTAACAGTGGCAGAGACTCCAGGCATCGCATTTAGAGAGCGTTCCACTGCATTTACGCAGGCATTACAGGTCATTCCAGTAACTTTGAAAGTGCGAGGCTCCAGAGCTACTTTGCTTATTTCTTCAGTTTTTTCAGCCATTTAAACGCTTAATAACCTCATCTTTTAGTACTGAATTGGTGGTGACGCCGCTCTTGCCGAATGGGCCAGGTACGCCTTTCATATCTGTATAGGTTCCACCAGCTTCGCGGACGATGACATCAAGCGGTGCCATATCCCAAAGTGCGAGCGATGGTTCGATTGCAACATCCATTACGCCTTCTGCCACCAACATGTGTGACCAGAAGTCGCCAACTGCGCGAGTACGCCATGCTTCATTAAATAGTGATTGGAAACCATCAAAGTGCTCACCGAATCCAACGAAATCTGAGTAACCAAGGTGTGCGTTCTTAATTTCGCTTACCTTTGAAACACTGATCTTTCTTGGTGCGCCCTTATGTGGATTGGAATCTGAATCAAATGTTGTGTAAGCACCGCCGCCTTTAGTTGCAAACCAAGTGCGCGCAAGTGCTGGAGATGAAACTAAACCAACTACGACTTCATGTTTCTCATCTCCTGCTTCTTGGGTAACTTCAATTAGTGCAATCAAAGTTGACCAAACTGGTAATCCGCGTAAGAAAGACTTAGTGCCATCAATTGGATCGATTACCCAATATCGCTTCTTGCCAGAAATGTCTGCACCAAACTCCTCACCAAGAATTCCGTCTTCAGGGCGTTCTGCTTCGAGAATTTCACGGATGCACTTTTCAGTTGCTTTATCGGCATCAGTTACTGGTGTGGCATCTGGTTTTGTTTCGATTACTAAATCTTGTGCCAGAAAGCGCGCCATAGAGACGCTATCAGCGGCCTTGCCAATCTTTCGAACCAATTCAAGGTCTGATTTGTATTTTTCGCTTGCGAAGTCGGCCATTTCCTTATTCTAACCCTGCAGCAAGCAGGTTCCTAAGGCTGGTTACTCGCGCTACGCGTTCAGGGATTTCAACGCCATCAGGAGCCATCCATGCGTTTAATTTGCACTCTGTTTCATTATGCGAGCAATTGGTCATACATGAATTGGTTATTTCTAAAAGGTCGTCGAAAGCAGCGATAATCGCATTTGGATCAAGGTGTGAAAGGCCAAATGCGCGCACGCCTGGAGTATCAATAACCCAGCTATTTGCTGCAGCTTTCTGGTTAGGGAAGTCCTTTAACGCCACTGCATATGCAGATGAAGAGGTGTGGCGACCACGGCCGGTCACGTCATTTACATCGCCTGTTTCACGATCGGCTTCAGTTAATTGATTAAGCAGAGTGGATTTACCAACACCTGAATGTCCAACCAAGACTGAAACTTTGCCATTTAATAGTGAATGAAGTTCGCTTAAGTCTCCACCAATTTTGGTGCTAAGACAGCGAACGCCAATTGATTCATACTCTTTAACAAAATCTGGCACATCTGCGATATCAGTCTTAGTAATCACCAGTATCGGATCAATGCCTTCAGTAAATGCACTAACTAAGAATCTATCGATAAGACCGCGACGTGGTTCAGGATTTGCTGCCGCTGCGACAATTACAAGTTGATCAATATTCGATGCAATGTTTCTTTCGAATTGCGCAGCATCATCAACGGTGCGAACTAAAACTGATTTGCGATCATCAACAGAAACTATTCGTGCAAGTGTTCCTTCGTTGCCAGTTGTATCTCCAACTAGTTTGACGTAATCGCCAACTACAACTGATTTTGGCCCGAGTTCGCGGGCTTTCATTGCCATAACAATGGTGCCATCATCCAAATAGCAAGTGGTACGTCCGCGATCAACTGTAATTACAAAAGCAGTGATTGCACTTTCATGTGATGGGCGATCTTTGGTGCGTGGCTTTGTTCTTCTACTTGGCCTAATGCGAACATCTGATTCGTCGTAGTCGCGTCTAGCCATTTATTTCTCGACTTAAGTTCTTAACCAAGAAGTGAACTCCAAAGACCAGGGAAATCGGTAATTGTTTTGCGCGTGGTAGCGATGTTTTCAACTTCGATTCCTTCAACCACAAGGCCAATTGTTGCGCCAGAAGTAGCTAAACGGTGATCTTCATAAGTATGGAAAACGCCAGCGTGAAGCGGCTTTGGATTGATTCGAAGCGCGGTTGGTTCCTCAGTTACATCTCCACCGAGCGCGTTGATTTCAGCGCGTAGCGCAGCCAAACGATCTGTTTCATGTAAGCGTAAATGGCCAATTCCCTGCAGATATGAAGGCGAATCCGCTAGCGCGCAGAGCGCTGCAATCGCAGGAGTAAGTTCTCCAACATCGTGAAGATCCACATCAATACCGTGGATTGCACCGCCTGTAACTTTCAAATCATAGTTAGCCCCGTTAACAACAAATTCAATCTTTGCGCCCATCTTTGAAAAGATTTCACGCAATTGATCACCAGGCTGTGTAGTTTGTTTTGGCCAATCGGCAATCGTTACTGAACCCCCGCAGACCATCGCAATAGACATAAACGGAGCAGCGTTAGATAAATCTGGTTCAATTACTAAATCTTGTGCCTTCAACTTACCTGGCTCAACGCGCCAGGTGTTTGCGCCTTTATCAACTGTAACTGTCGCGCCGAAATCACGGAGCATCTGCACCGTCATTTCAATATGCGGCATAGATGGAAGCGCACCTCCAACATGCTTAGCTGTAATTCCCAATTCAGTGCTTGGTGCAATCAAAAGAAGTGCTGATAAGAATTGAGAAGAGGCGCTGGCATCAATTTCAATTTCTCCACCGCGGATCTTTCCGCCAGTTTTGTTTTCCATAACAAATGGCAGCGAATAACGGCCATCGTGATCAATTGAAATTCCAAGTTCTTCTAAAGCTTTAATTACTGGCCCCAACGGACGTTCGTGCGAACGTGGGTCACCATCAAAACTGACCACACCTTGCGCAAGTGCGGCAAGTGGTGGCAAGAAGCGCATAACAGTTCCAGCATTTCCAACATCGATCTTTGCTGGGCCTTTTAGTTCGCCACCAGTTACTTTAAATATTAAATCGCCATTCTCTTCGGTTTCAGAAATCGCGAGCCCTAGTGCTTTGAGTCCGCCCATCATTAACTCTGAATCGCGTGAAACAAGTGGGCGGCGCAAGATTGAAGTGCCATCTGCTTGAGCTGCCAAAATCAAAGCACGATTCGTTACTGATTTTGATCCTGGAATAACTACGCGAACATCAACAGGTTTCTTGCCGCGAAATGGCGCGGGCCAATAGATCGCGTTAGTTGATGTGGACGACATATGCACAATTCTATCGCGGAGTTAAAGCGCTAAAACGCGGATATTTCTCCGTATAAATTCAATAGAATTCTCATTATGTGCGGCCGCTATGCGCAAACTCAAGAGATGCGCGACTTAGTTGAAGAATTTGCAGTCACTGGCAAATTCCCTGAAAACGCACTGCCTTCAAGTTGGAATATTGCTCCAACAAACAATATTTATATCGTGCGAAATGATGCGGAGAATAATCGCGAACTGGCAACTGCTTCGTGGGGAATGATCGGCCCATGGCTTACCGATGAAGCGGAAGCTCGCGCATCGCAGTCTCGCGCGATAAATGCACGTTCAGAATCAATTCACGAAAAACCAACATTTAGAGATTCATTTAAATCACGCCGATGCTTGGTGCCTGCAGATGGATATTACGAATGGGCGACCGAATTAGGTCGCTACAAAACAAAGCAACCTTTCTATATCTCTAGTGATGAAGGAAAATCATTATCTATTGCAGGTATTTGGAACACATGGCGTTCGCCATCTGGCGCACTGATACAGAGCGCTTCCATCATCACTCGTGAAGCGGTCGGGGAGTTAGCAACAATTCATCATCGCATGCCGGTCATGATGCCGAAAGATCGCTGGTCTGCATGGTTAGATGTTGAGAATACAAATATCCGCGAGCTAATTAACTTGATGTCGAACCAAGATCCCGCAGCACATCTACACCCAGTTCCAGTCAGTGACGCGGTCAATAAAGTTGCCAATAACGGCCCACAATTAGCGGTACCAATATCAATTACAGAACCCGAAACGCTCTTTTAACTGGGAATAGTCATGACCTATGGGCGGTTATAGAAGGCAATGGTCACGGATAAGGGCTCATCGGCTAACGAAGTAGCGCGCTCTCGCAAGAAGGTTGCAAGAAGCGTGCTTGAGGCGCTGCCTGTAGTCTTGGGGCAAATGGCATCCAAGGAACTCGTTAAAGAGACCCCAGCAGATCGCAATCTACGTTTCGAACGTGATGCGATGCAATTTGCCGACCAACTTTATGCAGCAGCAATGCGCTACACAAAGAACCCAGAAGATGCCAAAGACTTAGTCCAGGACACTTACTTAAAGGCATTTGCTTCCTTTCATCAATTTGAAGAAGGCACCAATTTAAAAGCTTGGTTATACCGAGTTCTGCAAACAACATTTATTAATAACTACCGCAAAGCACAACGCCAACCACAACTTAGTGCAGATCCTGAAGTAGAAGATTGGCAGTTACATAAAGCAGCTTCGCACACTCCAGATCAAGGTAAGTCCGCAGAGGTAAGCGCGCTGGAATCTCTACCGGATTCAGATATTAAACGCGCACTGCAAGAAATCCCTGAAGAATTTCGTATGGCGGTTTACTTAGCCGACGTTGAGGGATTTTCATATAAAGAGATCGCAGAGATTGTTGGTGTTCCTGCCGGAACGGTAATGTCACGCCTTCACCGTGGTCGTAAGCAACTTCGTGAAAAATTAACCGGATACGCCAAGGAACTTGGTTACGTCAAAGACGCTACCGATGAAGGTGGTGATCAGTGATGTCTCCAAATAATTTCAGCGGCTTAGAGATGCCTTGCGATCAAGTTAAGCACGCTCTGTTACTTCTAGTGGATGGCCGCGAATTTTTTGAAGCCAATGAGATTGATCCAATTTCGGTCGATAAGCACTTGGAGCGCTGCGCACCTTGCAAGCTCGAAGTCGAAACCGAAAAGATGGTTCATCAATTGATGCAATCTCTACTAAAGCGATCCTGTAACGAAAAAGCACCAGAAACACTTATTGATTCGATTCATCAGCAATTGCAAGCTGCGATGTTCCAGCAATCTGCACCTCAAGTTGTTACCGAATTTCGAATGAGCCAAGTTTCAATCGAAATCGACGAATTTGGCCAAGTGATTCAACGAGAAATTCACATTGAATCTACCCAAGAATTCCACGATCCAGACGGGATTTAAGTTATAAATGGGGCGTGAGTACCGCCCAGATTAATGAAATGCCAGAAGGCATTGTTGGCGCGCTCGGATTCGCTTCTATGGTGGTTCGCCCGGGCGATACCGCCGCAGCCAACGGCATCGGCGATTTAACTGTTGTAAACAATGCGGTACTGATTTCGCTGATGGAATCTGCGGCAATCGCTGCCATCAACGAATTCTTCGAAACCGGAATCTCAACCATTGCAACTTCAATCAACTGCAATTTCGTGACCAGCGCAGCAATTGGCGCCGAACTTCAAGCAAGCGCACAATGTATTTCGCAAGTTGGCTACGACATGGATTTCAATATCGAAATTTACGAAGGTGAACGTTTAGTTGCGCAATCAACTCAACGCCGACAAATTGTCGATCGTGTTACTTTCTTAGCTCGCACTGCCGCGCAATCACTCTTCGAAGCGAAGTAATTGTCCAACAAAAAAGACCCCATCTTTCGATGAGGTCTTTTTCTAAATAAATTACTTCTTAGTTGCCCAGAAAATTTCTGCGATTTCGTCAATCTTTGCGATCAACTTATCTGCAACTGCAACATCCTGAGTGCCCTTGGTTCCAGCAGCGCCTGCAAGCTTTGTCGCTTCGTTAAATAGCGCATGTAGCTGTGGGTAAGCCTCAAAGTGATTTGGCTTGAAATAATCAGTCCAAAGCACCCATAGGTGTTCCTTAACCTGGTGTGAACGCTCTTCCTTGATAGCGATTGCACGTGACTTGAAGTCTGCATCGCTTGAAGCAGCGTACTTCTCCATGCAAGCCTTTACAGAAAGCGCTTCGATGCGTGCCTGTGCTGGGTCATAAACACCGCAAGGTAGATCGCAGTGAGCCTTAACAATCTTCATTTTCTCTCCAGTCATTTAGATTTACTGCTACAAACTACTAAAGCTTTAAACGCCTGATTCAGGGCAGTTATTTCCGAACCAAGTGCTTGGCGCTTAGGCTTAGGCGAGAAAGGTTACTCGGGGAGGCAAAAATGCGCATCTTTGGCTTTGAAATCGTCCAGGTTCAGGGCAATTCGATGCTTCCTGCCTTTGCTGATGGTGACCGAATTTTGATTAAACACCGCACCTCGGATTTGCAGCCTATCCATCAAGATGAAGTCGTGATGATCGAACGCGAAGGCGAATTAATGCTTAAGCGAATTGTGCGTTATGAAATTGGTGGCCATACCGGACAGGGAATGGTTACGGTTGAAGGCGATAACAAAGAAGAATCAATTGATTCAAGGCATTGGGGTGCAGTGCCAAGCAGATTTGTTAAAGCGAAAGTTATTAGAAAACTTTAACGAGCCTAGATTTATCTCGTAAAAGCTTCCTGCATCAGAGCTTTCTGCTCATCTTCATGCAGGTGATGATTTCCAGTTG
>CAYMVX010000038.1:0-8194 GCA_964394375.1 uncultured Actinomycetes bacterium | reverse complement strand
TTAATCGCGGATCAAAATAGATTTTGCCGCCATTTTTTCTTAGTCTGAAATTTAATTCCCAATCTTGTGCACGTGTGAAGTGTTCATCAAATCCACCAATTGCATTAATAGCTTCTCTTTTGAAAACGCCAAGATAAACGGTGTCGGATTCTCCTGCGCTTCCGCCGGTATGAAACTTAGCTGCGCCTACTCCCAGTGGGCTTCGCATCGCGCTAGCGACTGCGCATTCAAATGGCGTATGGCCTTCTGCGGCCATAACGCCTCCAACGTTTACCGCACCAGTAGTTCTGAGCAACTCCACCGCAATTGAAATGTAATCATCAGGAATGTTTGCGTGGCCATCAACGCGGACAATAATTGGGTATATTGAATTTGCAATCGCCAAATTCAATCCAGCTGCAGTTCTTCCGGTTGGGTTTTCGACAATCTTTACTCGTGAATCAGCTGCGGCCAATCCTTCGGCAATCTGCAATGTTCGATCCTTTGATGGTCCGATTGCCAAAATGACCTCAATTGGCCCCTTGAAATCTTGGCGAAGAATTGCGTTAACTGCGTTGGCTAAGTAATGCTCTTCGTTTAATACTGGGAGAATTACTGAGACTGCGCTGGATGTCACCTCGGTCATAACGGGGAAACGCTATCGCGTTAAGGTCGCTCTTGTAGGCTTTCGCCCGTGAAATCACCTAAAGCAATCAAATATCTGACCTGGGCTTCCATTGCCATTGTTCTCGTATCTGCAGTTGCTTGGGCTGGTTTGAGCCAAATTAGTGGTGCGATTACTCGCGTAAGTGTCTTCGACAATTTAATTAATCGACCAGAACGTGCTTCAAGCGCCGTTAATTACTTAGTCGTTGGCTCTGATACTCGTGAAGGTTTGTCAGCTGAAGAGTTAAAGCTCCTTCGAGTTGGCTCAACAAAAACTGCTGCCGGCGCTCGCTCTGACACCATGATGTTGGTTCACATAAGTAAATCTCGCGACAACGCAGTGGTTATCTCTATCCCACGAGACAGCTTGGTAACTATTCCTGCACATATTGGAATGGACGGAAAGACTCAAGTTCCAGAAATGCAATCAAAGATTAATGCTGCATTTGCTTGGGGTGGCGCACCGCTTCTGATTCAAACGATTGAGAAGAAGACAAATCTTCGCATCGATCATTATGTAGAAGTTAACTTTGCTGGCTTTAAGAATGTCGTTGATGCACTTGGTGGAATTCAAGTTTGCTCAAAAGTTGCAATCAATGATCCAAAGAGCCACTTGGTCATGTCTGCGGGTGTTCATACTCTGGATGGCATCGAAGCACTTAAATATGTACGCACTCGCGATTTTGATGGACTCGGTGATATTGGACGTATGCAACGTCAACAGCAATTCGTCTCTGCTGTTTTCCGCAAAGCTACAAGCACTGGCGTTCTACTAAATCCATTTAAGTTAAAGAATTTAATCTCTGCAGTATTTAAGACTGTAAAGACAGATGAGACTCTTGATCAAGGTGACATCGTTAATTTGGCTAAACAGATCAAGAACTTATCTCCAAGCAAGATGCGCACCATGACTATTCCACTTGGCACATCAAATGGTTACGCTCCAGGTGTAGGTTCGGTTGTGATTTGGCACGAAACATTGGCTCCCGAGCTGTTTGACCGCCTTCGCAACGACCAGCCAGTTGTAGACCAGGCATCTCCTTCTCCAAGTGCAAAGAAGAACGCTTCAGCATCGCCATCTGTGATTGATAAATTTAGAACCACCACCGCAAGTGAAAACCCTTGCGGCCAAGTTAAGTATTAAACTCCCCAACATGAAAATCTCGGTAATTGGTACTGGATATCTTGGTGCAACCCATGCTGCATGCATGGCTGAATTGGGTCTAGATGTTGTTGGAATTGATAGCGATGCCTCAAAGATTGAAGCGCTATCTCGAGGCGAACTTCCTTTTTATGAGCCAGAGCTTCCAGAACTTCTTTCAAAACACGTACAAGGTGGAAAGCTAAAGTTCACAACTGATTACTCAGAGATTGCAGATTGCGATGTCCACTTCATTTGTGTAGGTACGCCGCAGATGAAAGATGGGCTAGCCGCGGACTTAAGCTATGTTAAGAGTGCATTTGCGGCAGTTGCAGCAGTGGCAAAGCCAGGTTCACTTCTAGTTGGTAAATCAACAGTGCCTGTCGGTACTGCTGAAGAACTTTCAAAGACCATACCTGCGCATACCGAACTTGCTTGGAATCCAGAGTTCCTTCGTGAAGGTTTTGCAGTTGAAGACACTCTGCGCCCAAATCGTTTGGTAATTGGTGTTACGTCTGACCGCGCAGAAGAGTTGTTAAAACAGGTTTATGCAGTGAACCTAAAAGAAGGAACACCTTGGGTTCGTGCAAATCTTCCAACAGCTGAACTTGTCAAAGTTTCAGCCAACTCATTCCTTGCAACCAAGATTTCATTTATTAATGCAATGGCGGAAATCTGCGAAACAGCTGGCGGAGATGTAACAGTTCTTGCTAAGGCAATCGGATATGACCCACGCATTGGAAATCGTTTCTTGCAAGCAGGTATTGGTTTTGGTGGTGGTTGCCTTCCGAAGGATATTCGCGCATTTATGGCCCGCGCAGAGGAGCTTGGTGCATCCCAAGCAGTTGAATTCTTAAAAGATATAGATGCGATCAATTTACGTGCACGTAAGCGTGTGATTAATGTGGTCGAAAAAGAACTTGGTATGGATCTAAAGTCATTCAAGATCGCAGTTCTTGGTGCAACATTTAAGCCTGATTCAGATGACGTGCGTGACTCCCCTGCGCTGGATATCGCTGCACAAATTCATGCTGCTGGCGCGCAAGTAACAATTCATGATCCAAAGGGCATCGAACCAGCACGTAAGCGTTTTCCTGCGCTCAACTTCGCTGAAAAAATCGAAGATTGCGTTGCAGGCGCTGACTTAATCCTCCACTTAACAGAGTGGAAGGAGTATCGCGAACTTGATCCTGTTGTAATCAAGAAGTTAGTAAAGCAAGCGAAAATTCTTGATGGCCGCAATATGTTGGATCGCGATAAGTGGCGCGCGGCTGGGTGGGATTTCCACGCTTTAGGTCGAGCTTAAATCGCTTATGGGATTTACAGACGAAACAATTGACCAAGTTCTAAAGTTAAAGACTTGGGCAATTGTTGGTCTGGGTAATAACCCAGAACGTGCAGCATTTGGCGTTTCAAAGTTATTACAAGATAAAGGACATCGAATAGTTCCTGTTTATCCAAGAGCCGAAACCGTCCATGGCGAAACCGGTTACAAAACACTCTCAGAAATTCCATTTGAGGTAGATGTTGTTGATTGTTTTGTTAATTCAAATTTAGTTGGCAAAGTTGTAGATGAAGCAATTGCAATTGGCGCTAAAGCGGTCTGGTTACAGCTAGACGTAATTGATGAAGCTGCAGTTGCTAGAGCTGAAGCGGCAGGGCTGCTTGCGATTATGGATCGCTGCCCTGCTATCGAATATAAGAAACGCTAGAAACCAGTCTTTTGATTGCGTCGCGCTTTAAGTGCAGCGCCTTTTGCTTTAGCTTCCTCGTTTAACTTCTGCATTGCACTTTCAACTTTAGAAAGAAGCGCATTATCTGAAGTAGCCAAAATGCGAGCAGCCAAGATTCCGGCGTTCTTTGCATTTCCGATTCCGACAGTTGCCACAGGTATGCCTGCTGGCATTTGCACAATAGATAGAAGTGAATCCATTCCTTCTAAATTAGCTAGAGGAACCGGAACACCGATAACAGGTAGTGCCGTTAATGATGCGACCATTCCTGGCAAATGTGCGGCACCGCCGGCACCAGCAATAATTACTTTATATCCGCTCTTTGCCGCGCTCTTTGCGAAATCCGCCATCTCCTCAGGCATGCGATGAGCAGAGAGTACTTCCGCCGTATAAGAGATTCCGAATTCATCTAATACGTTGGCGGCACCTTCCATGGTCGGCCAATCTGAATCTGAACCCATGATGATTGCTACATCACTCATCAATCTCTCCGCTCATATATGCAAGTGCGTGTTCGACTTCTTGGCGTAATTCTACGAGGTCATCACCAGTAATAGTGACGTGGCCAATCTTGCGACCCGGGCGTACCTCTTTGCGGTATTGATGAAACTTAAGCGCAGGTGTGCGCGCCATCAAATGCAAATATGGACGGTACATATCTTCTTTGCTGCCGCCTAGAACATTTCCCATAACTGCCCATTTTGCAGTCATCGAGGTATCTCCCAATGGCAGATCGAGTATCGCACGCAAATGTTGTTCGAACTGACTTGTAATCGAACCTTCAATTGTCCAGTGGCCAGAGTTATGTGGGCGTAGCGCTAATTCATTAATCAGTAGTTGATCGCCTTTAACAAACATCTCAACTGCCATCACTCCAACTAAACCAATCTCATCTGCAATCTTTAGAGCTAAATCTTGCGCAGCTTGTGATTGCTTCTCATTGAATTCTGGAACTGGAGTAACAGTCTCAATACAAATTCCATCTCGCTGAACTGTGCGAGTTGGTGCCCAGCTTGCACCTTGTCCATGTGGAGACCGTGCAACCATCACTGCAATTTCAAAATCAAAATCAACCAATTCTTCTAAAATTAATTTAGGTATCTCTTTTAGCAGTTTCTCTAGATCGGTCTTGGATTCGAGTTTCCAGACTCCGCGCCCGTCATATCCCCCCGAAATTGCTTTAGCAATTGCTGGATATTCCCAATCAACAACTTCAGTAACAACTTGCCACTTAGGATTTGGTAAGTGTGCAAGTTTCTCGCGCATTAAGGCCTTATCTTGTGAGTATTGAAAAGCGCTTGAAGAAGGCGAGAACTTAATACCTTCTGCTTCTAAGGTCTTGACGATTGATAGCGGGATTAGTTCATGTTCAAAAGTGACAATGTCGCAGCTACTAGCGAACTCGCGAACTGCATCAATATCTTTATAGTCGCCAACTACATGTGGCGAACTTTGTGCTGCTGAGTCATTCGAAGAATTGGCGAGCGAAATGAAATCAATTCCTAAAGCCGCTGCTGGAGCAAGTGTCATCTGAGCCAATTGGCCTGATCCAATTACTCCAACTCGCGGAAAGTTTTTCACTTGATTATCTTAAATGGAGAATATCGCCGACACTAATTTCACGGTTCTTAAGCAGTAAAGCGCCCTCCTCTGAAATAGCAATTGCCATGTCTTCGATGACTTCGCCATTTGGCAAAGTGGCTCTTACAGTCTTGCCTAAAGTCGCACATTTTGAACGGTATTCATTCTTGTGGATAGCAATATTTGAGAGCATGTTCCCCAATTCGTTCAGAATTTCAATTAGTAATTCAGTTCGGTCAATTTCACCAAACATGGAGAGGGAAACAGCATTATCAATTGGTAGTTCTTCGCGGGTCTGAAATATATTTATTCCAACGCCAACGACTACTCCAAATGAGTTCTTCTCACTTAATATTCCTGCTAACTTCTTTCCATCAATAAGTAAATCGTTTGGCCATTTAACATTTGTTAAATTCTGATTTAAGTACTTATTAATCGCATTTGAAACTGCGAGCCCAGTGATTAGCGGTATCCAACCCAATTCCGCTTGCGCATCTAAGCAGAAAGAAAAAGTTAAACCTTTGCGCGGTGGCACTTCAAACTTTCTATCTAAACGTCCGCGACCAGCACTTTGATATTCTGCAACTAATACATTCCCTGCTTTGAAATTATTAGCCAAATCAATTTGGGTAGAAGTAGTTTCTTCCGTCACGCTTACTGACCAGTACTGCGCAACTTTTTGATTTATCTGCTCGAGCCTTAGACCTTCGATACCCACAGCAGGTACGGTAAGCCCATGAGCAAGGATCTGAAAACCACAGCCGGCAAGATTGAAGATTTACGCGCCCGTTTGGATGAGGCGGTACATGCAGCTTCTGAAACTGCGGTAACCAAGCAACATGCCAAGGGTAAATTGACTGCGCGTGAACGTATTGCGCTGCTCCTTGATGAAGGCTCTTTCCAGGAGATGGATGAGTTTGCTCGCCATCGTTCATATTCATTTGGCATGGAGAAGAATCGTCCTTACGGCGATGGTGTTGTAATCGGATTTGGAACAATTGATGGTCGCAGCGTTGCCGTTTACTCTCAAGACTTCACAATTTTCGGTGGATCACTTGGTGAAGTCATGGCTGAAAAGATCCGTAAGATTATGGAATTCGCACTTAAGAATGGTGTTCCTCTAATCGGCATTAACGATTCAGGTGGAGCTCGTATTCAAGAAGGTGTTCAAGCGCTTGGCGGTTATGGCCATATCTTTAGATTAAATACCCGTGCATCTGGCGTAATTCCACAGATTACTTTGATTCTGGGTCCATGTGCTGGAGGTGCGGCTTACTCTCCTGCGCTTACCGACTTTACAGTTATGGTTAATGAGAAGTCATACATGTTTATCACCGGTCCAGATGTAATTAAGACTGTAACCGGCGAAGAAGTTGGCATGGAAGAACTTGGTGGCGCTCATACTCACGCGACCAAGACAGGAAACGCACATTACTTAGCGGATTCCGAAGAAGATGCAATTGATTACGTAAAGGCGCTTCTCTCCTATCTTCCAAGTAACAATATGGATGGGGCGCCTCATCTTCCTGCTACCGAAACTCTAGCGCGCAAGGCAACTGATACTGCACTTGATACGTTAATTCCTGATTCACCAAATCAGCCATATGACATGAAGACAGTTATTCATGCTTTGCTCGACGAAGGTGAGTTCCTAGAAATTCACGCAAACTTTGCTCCAAATATGATTGTTGGATACGGACGCATCGAAGGTGAAACAGTTGGAATCATCGCAAACCAACCACAGCAATTAGCTGGAACCCTTGATATTGATTCTTCAGAAAAAGCAGCGCGATTCTTACGTTTCTGCGATGCATTTAATATTCCAATTATTACTTTGGTGGATGTTCCGGGCTTCTTACCTGGCACCGAACAAGAGTGGGATGGAATTATTCGCCGCGGTGCAAAGCTTCTTTATGCTTATGCAGAAGCAACGGTTCCGCTAGTAACGCTTGTAACTCGTAAGGCATACGGCGGCGCATACATTGTTATGGGTTCCAAGCAGATTGGTGGCGACGTAGTCTTCGCTTGGCCAACTGCTGAAATTGCAGTTATGGGTGGACAAGGCGCTGTAAATATTCTTTACCGTAAAGAGATCGCAGAAGCGAAAGATCCTGAAGCTATGCGCGCGCAATTGATTGCCGAATACAACGAATCTTTGGCTAATCCTTATAACGCAGCAGAGCGCGGCATCGTTGATGCGGTTATTGAACCTAATCAATCTCGTGAATACATCACAAAGGTGCTACGCACTTTGAAGACTAAGCGTGATTCATTGCCTCCACGTAAGCACGGAAATATTCCGCTATGACCGTTAGATTCTCGATCATTAGCGGCAAACCGACTAATGAAGAACTTGCAGTCTTGACTCAAGTTCTCAATCAGCATAAACGTGTGGAAAAAGATCCGGTCGTTAAGCGCAGCACTTGGGCACAACCAATTATGCGCGCAGCAATGCCTCAATCAATCAAGTTCGGAGCAGGCAGAAATATCTAAATGCGTTTAGTACTCGCTTCTCAATCTCCTTCTCGCAAACGTCTACTTGAAGGTGCTGGCCTACACCCTGAAATAATCGTTAGCCATGTCGATGAAGAGACGGAGCACTTCAACGCTATGTCTCCTGTTGATATGGTGATTGCGCTTGCGATTACCAAAGCACATACGGTTCGTGAGCAAATCGAAGGCGATGCAATAATTATTGGTTGCGATTCAACTTTTGAATTTGAAGGCGAGTCATTTGGTAAGCCGGAAACTCCCGCAATTGCAATTGAAAGAGCTAAACGCTTAAGCGGTAAAACTGGACTGCTTCATACTGGACATTGCATTATTGATACTAAACAAGGTCGCGAACTTGCAGACCGCGTAACAACTTCGGTGACATTCGATGAGCTCGACGATGAGTTGATCGCAGATTACGTAGCAACCGGCGAACCACTTAAAGTCGCTGGCGGGTTCACACTAGATGGCTTTAGCTCCCCGCTTATAAGCGCAATAGATGGCGATTACACCAATGTAGTCGGTATTTCGATGGCCTATTTGCGCAAGAGTTTGGAACACTTAGGCTATTCCTGGCCTGAAGTTAAAAAGATCGGAGCAA
>CAYMVX010000037.1:0-8353 GCA_964394375.1 uncultured Actinomycetes bacterium | reverse complement strand
GTCCTATGGAGCCGCAAATTGCTGAATTAGTAAAAGGCGTTGACATCATCGTAGGTACGCCGGGCAGACTTCTAGATCTGCAACGTCAGAAAGTAATGGACCTAAGCGAAGTCAAATATCTGGTTTTAGATGAAGCAGATGAAATGTTGGACTTAGGATTCTTGCCAGATGTAGAAAGAATATTTAACTTAACATCTGGCCGCACCCAAACATTGCTCTTCTCTGCAACAATGCCGGGAGATGTAGTTACCTTGGCGCGTAAGTTCTTAAATCAACCGACGCACATTCGTGCCGAAGTAGAAGATTCAGGCGCAGTTGTCAGCCGCATCAAGCAATTCGTTTATCGAGCTCATGCGCTAGATAAGCCAGAGATGCTCGCACGTATTTTGCAAGCAGAAGGTCGTGGTCCAACCATGATTTTCTGTCGCACTAAGCGCGCCTGCCAACAAATTGCTGATGACATGAAAGAACGTGGATTCAAAACTGCCGCAATTCACGGAGACCTTGGACAAGGTGCTCGCGAAGCTGCGTTAAGAGATTTCAAATCTCTTAAGCGCGACATATTGGTAGCAACTGATGTTGCAGCTCGCGGAATTGATATTGATGGCATTACACACGTAATCAATTACCAATGCCCTGAAGATGAAAAGACTTATGTTCACCGCATTGGCCGCACTGCACGTGCTGGCGCATCAGGTACTGCAGTCACACTAGTGGATTGGGATGAGTTAACTCGTTGGTCTCACATCAATCAATCACTTGACCTTGGATTCCCAGAACCTCAAGAAACCTACTCCTCTTCTGATCACCTTTTCTCTGATTTAGGTATTGCAAAAGAGGCGAAAAGTACGCTAACAGTCGCTAAGAAGCCAGAGAAAATCGAACCGAGCAAGAAGCGTGAAAAGGTAGAGAAAACTGAGCGTCCGGTTCGACAGAAACGTGAACGAACCAGAACTCGTGGCGCTGCTAAAAAAGAGCGTGAATAGCGTTAGCTAGCATTTGGACCGCAATTCCAGAAAGTACCAGTCCAGCAATTCTTGCAAGTAAATCTACGCCGGCTTTACCAATCAATTTCAAAATAAAAGTTGATGCCATAAGGGCTAACGCAACGAAAATATGAACGACCACGACAGTTGCAGCTAGAGCCAATCCCATTTCTGCATTCTTAACTTGATGGGCAAAAATCATCACCGCAACAATTGCACCTGGACCAGCCAATAGCGGGGTCGCAAGCGGAACCATCGCGACATTCTTTGAACCTGAAGTTAATTCATTATCTTCTTTACCGGTCAGAAGATTTAATGAAACCATTAGTAGCAATAACCCACCGGCTGCTTGCATCGCGCCAATTGATACATCCATGTAATCAAGTACAAAACGACCAAAGAGCGCAAAGCCTGCAATAATCAAGAATGAAATAGTTGCAGCTTGAACAGCTAATTGGCGACCTTCTCTTGCACTTCGGTCACCTAGAACCGCCAAGAAGATTGGTGCGTTACCTGGTGGATCCAGAATAACCATCAAAGTTACAAAAGCCTGGAGTGCAAAGGTAAGCGTGCTTACATCTTTCACTTCTTGACCACCCTTCTAGCGCTTGCTTGTGATTCCAATTTTTCCCAGTGTTCGGGTGAAGTTACATTCTCTCCGATTAAGTTTAACTTGCCGCTGCCATGAAAATCGCTTGAACCAGTTACTACCAAGTCCAGGTTTGCCGCAATTCGACGCAAATTGTTCCGCTCATCCGCTCCATGATCTCTATGGTCGACTTCAATTCCATTCAAACCAGCTGCTTTTAGCTCTTCAAAATGGCTATCTGTCAGCGCAGTATCTCTGAAAGAGGCATAAGGGTGAGCAATCACTGCAACGCCTCCGGCAGCTCTAATCAACTTAACTGCTTCAATCGGAGTTGGCGCAATATGTGAAACGTAATACTTGGAGTCATTATTAATTAATTCTGCAAAAGCTTGATCACGGCCTTTAACGATGTTCTTAGCCACTAGCGCATCTGCTAAATGGGGTCTTCCCAAAGTGGCCCCGTCAGGTTTATGCGCCAACACCTCTTCGTAAGTAATTTTTATGCCATCAGCTGCCATAAGTTCAATCATCTTCTTCATGCGCGGTACACGATCGTCTCGACTAGCTTCTAAGGTTTCCTGTAAAGGTTGAAATGTTCGATCAAATAGAAGGCCGAGCATATGAACGCTCTTGTGATCTTCGGTGAGACATGAAATTTCAGCACCTAGAACTAATTGGAAATCATTTCTGATTGCCGCACTTGCTTCGTCCCACCCCGCGACGGTGTCATGATCTGCAAGACCCAACACCGTTATTCCGTTGATAATGGCGTGTTGAATAAGTTCGGTTGGTGACATTGTGCCATCGCTAAATGTCGAATGAGTGTGTAAATCAATTTTCATCTGTACGTCCCAAAAGAACTAAAGTACTTCCCGCCATAATTGTTATGATTCCAAGCCAAATTCCTAGATTCGGTTTTTGACCAAGCCACCAAATTGCAAGTAGCGCGCTGATTGGTACTTCAAAGAAAACTACCATTGAAACAATTGCAGGTGAAACTCTCTTTAACACGCTATTAAACATCGAATGCCCAAGTAATTGCGCACCAACAATCAATCCAATAACTATCCACCATTCTCTTGCATTAAAATTCATAAAATTGCCTTGAACTAATGCGAACGGCAAAGCCGTCAAAGCACAGAAGAAGTAGCAGATTGTTGTGTAAGTGGTGGAAGGGATAAAACGTTGCGCTTTTGCGCCTAAATGCACGTATGTTGCAGCCAAACCCGCACAAATTAACGCTGCCAAGTCACCTTGAAATGCGCGCCAAGAGAAGTGGAGATCAACTCCGGAGATGAAAATAACGCCGATGAAGCTGACAAACATTCCTCCCCATGCGGTCTTTGATACATGATGACCCGTAAGAACCGCAAAAACTGTTGCAAAGATTGGTTGTAGTGCTGCCAGAGCTGTGCCAGATGCAACTGAAGATAATCTCATTGCCAAGAAGAATCCGACGAAGTGCGCTGCAAGCACAACTCCTGCAACTGCCGACCACTTGAAGCCTTCGCGATTCTTAAGTTCGAGTTTCTTGATGTTTATAAAGTAAGTGGCAATTGCTCCACCCAAGTTACGCCAGAAAATTAAAGTTAAGACTGGCATAGCGCTCATTGCAATCAATGGTCCAGAGGTGCCAATCCCCATTACGCCGATACTTAAACGGATTGCGTCAGCCTTATTAGGAAAAGCTAAATGTTTTTTATCGCTCATCCTGCAATAGTGAACCAGAGCAGAGTGCCGACACAGATGAAGATCAAAGCAATAATAATTGCATACACGCTTAACATTCGATTTGATGCCTTGTATTCGCCCATTAGTCGACCATCTCGGGCGATACCAAACATGTAGATCAATAACGGCAAGAGCAAGATTGCATTAAGAATCTGAGTTAATACCAGGATTCGAATCAAAGGCGCTCCCGGAATTAAAACTAATGAGGCAGCGACGATTGTGATGGAAGCAAATGTGGCATAGAAAAGAGGAGCTTCATCAACTTTGTCATCCAGCGCTGCTGGACGGCCAGTTAAGTCTGTAACTGCATATGCTGTTGATAATGGCAGAATAGAAGCAGCTAGCAGCGCTGCACCGATTAGACCAACGGCAAATAACTCTTTTGCTAATGTGCCAGCAAGAGGCTTGAGCGCAACAGCGGCTTCTGCTGCATCATTAATGATGGTTTGTCCACCGCTATTTAATGTAGCGGCGCATGTAATCACCACGAAAAAGCCAATAATTCCCGTTAAAAGTGAACCTGTCCAAACATCGACTCGGAGCAGCTTTAAATCTTCTTTGGTTAGGCGCTTATCGACCGCATAACTCTGAATAAAAGCTAAACCCCATGGCGCCAAAGTTGTACCCAAGGTTGCAGTTGCAATGAATAGCGCATCGCGATTCAACGGCATTGAAGGAATCAAAAGTCCTTGCGCAGCTGCAGACCAATCTGGTTTTGCCATGAAACCTGCAATTACATAGGCAATAAAAACTGAAGCTAATAAGAAGAATACTTTTTCAACTCGTGCAAAGCTTCCGCGAAGTACTAAGAATGAAACTACGGCACCAGCTAGTGGAACCGTAATGTATTTAGAGACTCCAAATAGGTTTCCGGCAGCAGCGATTCCAGCGAACTCGGCAGTCATAGTTCCGATATTTGCTAATACCAATGCCAATGCGCTTAACATTCCAGATCGCGCACCGTATTTTTGACGAACTAATCCAACTAAACCTTGGCGCGTTACAACACCAATTCGCGCACCTAGGTCTTGAAAAAGAATTAAGGCAATAGTTGAAATACCTAGAGTCCAAAGTAACTGATATCCAAATTGTGCACCTAATTGTGAATAGGTAGTAATGCCTGCAGGATCGTCATCAGATAGACCCGCAATAATTCCAGGACCCATAACAGCAAGAAATGCGCCTAAGCGCAATTTACGAGAGTCTAATTTAGAGCTCATGAAAGCACGCCACTTCCCTGAGCCAAACCAGAAGATTCCGCAGGAACCATGGCATCAATAATGTCGTCTGCCAATATTCTTCCAACCGGTTTTCCTTTTTCATCAACCACAATTACGGATGAGCCGCGGTTATTTGAAAACTCTTCGATGACATCATCAAGAGATGTTTCGATTCCGACTGCAGTAGGAAAAGGTGCTTTTACTAAAGTCTCTAACTTTTCTGATGGTTTTGCTGCGACAAGTTCGATAATTTGGATGTGATCGAGCAATTTTCCCTTTGAATCAACGACTGTTACGCCATCAGAGATATCGCGTTCGCGGTGTTCAACAAGAAGTTTTAGGGCGTCAGAAACAGTGTCGCTCTCTTTTACGATCAACATGTGCGTGGTCATAATGCCGCCTGCATGAGTCTCATCAAATTCGACAAGTCGACGAAGTTGTTTAGCCATTGCAGGTGCCATTTGAGCCAAAATACTTTCAGAGTGCTCTTCATCCAGGTCACGGAGAACTTCTGCGGACTCATCTGGTTCCATGTGAGATAAAAGCTCTGCAGCGCGTTCATCAGAAATACCGCGCAATAAACCTTGAAGCTCGTCATCTTCCATCTCTTCGAGTGCATCCGCAGCTAGATCTGGATCTAGTAATTCAATAAGCGCGCTCTGTTCGCGACCTTCTAAGTCTTCGATAATGTCCGCAATATCTGCAGGGCGTAACTTGCTTAGCGCTTCACGCGTTGCAGTTGTGCGTACAACTCCTCCGTCATCAGCAAGCGATGCAACACTCGCCCAATCAATAACTTGATCTACTCCAGGTTTGCGCCCAAATGTTCCAGGAAAGATACGACGGACAAAGGAACGGAATGAGACGTCTACACCTACTAGACGAATCTCTTTATCAAGTGGCGCTAAATAAAGATCAGATGTACGGACTACACGAAGACCATTGACGTCAACAATTTGATGATCCAAAACATCCCCGTCAAGAAGCTGTTCGCCGCTACGACGTTGGTACTCACTTAAGTTAACTTTTGCAGAAGATAATGTGATTTCATCTTTTGTTAGTTTCGCAATACGTGCACCATCGATATATGCACGACGTCCAGCAACTTTAACAATTAATCCAGATACAGGAGGGTAAGTCTCGCCCCCATGACGAACGACAAAATCCAAGAGCTTTCCTAAGTCTTTGCCATCTTGGTCTTTTACTGGGCGGCCGATAATTCCGGCAACAGATACCAAGGAACCTTGGATACCTTTTCGAGTAAGGACCGCTTTTGTTGGGGTCGCGGTCTTTGTCATACCGCGAATTCTAATTGAGGCTAGAAGCTCAAACGTTTAATTTAAGCGGAACCCCAAGTAAAGATTTCTTACGAGAAGTTAATTTTGAAGCGATTTCGGTGATGGCTTTTGCTGATGGATCAGATTCAGAAGCCATAACTACTGGCTGGCCACCATCTCCACCATTACGTAGCGCTTGGCTAAATGGAACATGGCCAAGAACTGGAACCTCGGCACCAACTAATTGGCTAAGGCGTTCTGCAGTTGCCTCGCCGCCGCCGCTTCCGAAGAGCTCAATCTTCTCTCCGCATTTAGGGCAAGGAAATGCAGACATATTCTCAATTACGCCAACAATTTGCTGCTTCATTTGATGAGCAATTCGACCAGAACGCTCTGCAACTTCTGCCGCTGCCACTTGTGGAGTTGTAACGACAATTAATTCAGAGCCTGGAATCAATTGACCTAATGAGATCGCTAAGTCTCCAGTTCCTGGTGGTAAATCTAGGAAGAGAAAATCTAAGTCACCCCAATATGCATCAGTGAGTAATTGCGAGAGCACTTTATGCAGAATCGGACCACGATATGCAACAGCATCAGCGCGATCAGGTTTGAACATCTCCATAGATACACACTTCACGCCGTAACTTTCAAGCGGAATGAACATCTCATCAATTGCGGTCGGGCGCTGCCCAATTAAACCGAGCAAACGTGGAATCGAATGGCCATAGACATCTGCATCTAGAATTCCAACACTAAATCCTTGTTTTGCAACTGCGATTGCCAAGTTAGTTGTAAGTGATGACTTTCCAACTCCACCTTTTCCTGAAGAAACACCTATTACTCTGGTTAGGGAGTCAGGTCGCGCAAATGGAATTTCTTTTGCTTTTCCGCCACGGACGACTGTGCGAACGTTTTCGCGCTGCTCTTCGTTCATTACTCCGTATTCAAGTGCGATCTCTTTGACTTCTGGAACTTCTGCGAGCGCTTTCTGAATATCGTTTGTAAGAGTTTCGCGCATTGGACAACCCGCAATTGTTAACAAAACCTTGATGTCGGCGCGACCATTGTTTAGTTCCGCTCGTTCAACCATACCTAATTCGGTAATAGAACGACGAAGTTCGGGGTCAATTACTTTGCTAAGCGCATCTAGTAATTGGCTCATAGCATTTCCGGATCTAATTTAGCGTTGATTACTTTCTTTGGTGAGCTCTTTACATCGTCCTTAAGCGCTTCATTTAGCTGTTTCTTAATAAAAGTTTTTGGATGCAAATCTTCAGGTTTCAAATTCTCATAACCTGGTCCGAGTGAGTCCTTAATTTGATCAGTCGCAGTAAGTGCATATGAACGCAATTTCTTAACCAATTTTGCGGCATCGGCAGCAAAAGTTGGAAGGCGATCTGGGCCTACAAGAAATAACGCAAGTATGGCTAAGCCGATTAACTCGCCAAATCCAAGATCTCCGAACATGCGCTAAGGGTATTTATAGTTTGGTCGCTAGTAAAACTGCGTCGCCAACTGGATTTAGTGAGATAGACCAAGCCTCACTCTGGGACTTTAGGAACTTACCAGCATCGCGAAGCGCGACAGTCTTAGGGTCTCGTTGCGCTGGATCTGGGACTTTTCCGCCGCCAAAGAAATGGTCAATAGCCAAAATTCCACCAACACGAAGAATGCGGTGCGCTTCATCAATTACATCAAAGATATCTTCTGGATTTCCTCGGAAAACTACTAAGTCATAACCACGATCTGCAAGTTTTCGCATTACATCTAAATAGTCACTTGTAATTAGTCGGTAGCGATTTGGGGCAATATCTGAATCGACTAAAGATTGTTTCGCGATTTGAGTGTGCTGTACTTCTGGATCAATTGTTGTGATTACACCAGAACTCATTACACCTTTTAACAACCAAAGAGTTCCGACGCCAGACCCGGTACCAATTTCAACGACAGATTGTGCAGATATAAGCGATGCGACGTATTTCAGGTAAGCACCAGAACCAGGCGTTGCATCTACTACTCCAAGTTCAATACCTTTTTCGCGTGCCGAGTTTTGATGTGGATCTTCAGGAATGTAGAGATCCGAAAATTGAGCTAAATCGAATTTCATTTAAAAGACCCAATCCATTCAAGTAGTAAACGCACTCCCCAGCCGGTACCACCTTTTGGATTTTCTCCGGCATCACCTTCGGCACGGCCAACGCCTGCGATATCTAGATGTGCCCAATTAACATCTCCAACAAACTCTTCTAAGAAAAGCGCTGCAGTAACTGAACCGCCATTGAAATCGCCCTTATCTGCAGTGTGATTGATATCCGCAATATCTGATTCGAGAGCAATCTGATAATCATCAATTAACGGCATATGCCAAACACGATCTCCAGAGACCTCGCCTGCTTCGCGAAGGGATTTGACCCACTTTGGATTGCGTGAATATAGCGCTGCATACTGTTTGCCTAATCCAAGAGTCGCTGCACCCGTTAGAGTTGCAATATCAAGCAAGTAATCCGGTTTCAGATTCTTAACTGCATATGCAAGCCCATCGGCTAAAAC
>CAYMVX010000036.1:7338-9138 GCA_964394375.1 uncultured Actinomycetes bacterium | reverse complement strand
GCACAAGATCCACGTTCGCGTACTCTGCGTCGTACTTGCGAAGAACTTGGCGCACCACGCTACGAAGTTGCTAAGGCGCTTGAAGAAGCTGCACTTACAGAGTTACGTGAACGTCGACCAGATCGAGTTCTAGAAACAAACGTTGAGTTCTGGGCTGCAGTTCTTCTTGATTTCGCAGAAGTTCCATCTCATATGTTCACACCAATGTTTACTTCAGCACGTACTGCTGGTTGGTCAGCACATATCTTGGAACAGAAGCGCACAGGCCGCTTGATTCGTCCTTCAGCTCGCTACATTGGAAAAGGCCCTCGTAAGCCTGAAGATGTAACCGGCTGGGATGACTCAGTAGACCAGCTTCACAAGTAATTCACTTCAGTAGTATCGGCTCATGTTATTAGAGCCGCATCATGATGGAAGTGAACTTTACGTAAGTAACTCTGCACCAAAATTAGGTCAGAAAGTAACTTTCAAAGTTCGAGTACCGAATTCTTATAAATTCGAACATGCCGTGATGCGTTATTACCATGATGGTGAACCAAGAACTGCACATTTAAAGCGCGTTGGTAAAGGTCGCACAGAATCTTGGTGGGGCGTAACTATCGAGATTATCAATTACGAAACACGTTATCGTTTTCTTTTCGCAGGCGATAAGAAATATGACTGGCTAAGTGCTGCAGGGTTAACAAATCACGACGTACATTCAAATACGGATTTTCAATTAGTTGCGCGACCTGCATATCCGCAGTGGCTTAATAGTTCGATTTTCTATCAGATTTTCCCAGATCGTTTTGCAAAAACTTCAGAGAAGAAGTTGCCAGATTGGGCAGTTGCTCGAAATTGGAACGAACCGCCTCGCGATAAATCGAAATTTACAGGTATTGAAGTTTATGGTGGTGACTTAAAAGGCGTCGAACAACATCTAGATCACATCACTGAACTTGGAGCTAATGGAATTTATTTCACTCCATTCTTTCCGTCTAGATCAAATCACCGTTATGACGCGAGCAGTTTTGATGAAGTTGATGAGTTGCTTGGTGGAAATAAAGCTTGGTTTAGTTTGGTCAAAGCGGCCAATAAAAAGAAGATTCGTTTAGTCGGAGATATAACCTCTAATCATTGCGGTGCAGGTCATCACTGGTTGGCAAAAGCTAAGAAAGATAAGAAGAGCAAAGAGGCTGGCTACTTCTATTGGAATAAGAAATATAAGTGGGGCTATGAAGGATGGTGGGGCCTTGAATCTCTGCCTAAATTAAATTACGGCTCAAAAGAGCTTCGCAAAGCAATGTATGAGGCGCCAAATTCGATAATCCGAAAGTGGCTATCGCCTAAGTGGGGTATGGCTGGTTGGCGCGTAGACGTGGGCAATATGACCGGAAAATATGGCGATATCGATATGCATGATGAAGTTATGTATGGGATTCGTAAGGCCGTAGAAGAGACTCGTTCAGATGCTTGGCTGGTTGCTGAAAATGCAGATTTCGTAGCAAATGATTTAGCCGGCGCAGGTTGGCACGGCACTATGAACTACCAAGGTTTTTCACGTCCTCTTTCATCCTGGATGAATGAGAAAGCTAAGTTAAGTGGTGGTTTCCAAGGTTTGCCAATTGATTCACCAAGAATTTCTGGAAAACAATTTGTAGATTCGATGAAGAATTTCAATGGATCTATTCCTTGGCGCGCACTAATTGCTTCCATGATTCTCCTGGATTCTCATGACACACCTAGATTCAGAACAATCGTGAGTGGCGATAAAGCAAAGCACACAGCGGCAATGACAATGCTCATGACTTACCCAGGGGT
>CAYMVX010000036.1:0-7238 GCA_964394375.1 uncultured Actinomycetes bacterium | reverse complement strand
TTGATATTGATTTAAGCAAACTCGGTTACAAAGTGTCAAAGACCCTATACGGCCAGAAGGCCGCAGGTAGCAGAATTAAGTTCAAAACTAATGGCGCTACACAAGGAGTTTGGAAACTTTCATGAAGAAGTTGATCGCTACAGTTGTAGCAATTATCGCTGTAACAAGTACCTCTGCAACTGCAGAGGACCTCACTTCGCTTGCGCGACCTACAATTCGCGGTGGTGCTTCAAATTCACAGATTTACTTTGTAATGACTGATCGTTTTGCTAACGGAGACACCAGTAACGATGAGGCTGGTTTAACTGGTTTTCCCGCCATTACTGGCTATGACCCGACTGATATTGGCTATTTTCATGGCGGTGATTTCAAAGGTTTAACTTCTAAGTTGGATTACATCCAAGGTCTTGGATTTAATTCAATATGGATAACTCCTCCGGTTAAACAACGCTATGTTCAAGGAGATTCCGCCGCATATCACGGATACTGGGGTTTAGATTTCACAACTATTGATCCACATCTAGGAACCGAAGAAGATTTCAAGAATTTTGTTTCTGAGGCGCACAGCCGTGGAATAAAAGTGATTGTTGATATCGTAATCAATCACACTGGTGACATCATTAGATACAAAGGCGATGTTTACAGCTATTCAGACTTAGCATCATATCCTTATAAAGATTGCAGCGGGAAGAAGTTCGATGTAACTAAGTACGTCGGCAAGACCAGTTTTCCTAAACTTTGTGCCGCAAAATCTTTTCCGGTTCAACCAACCGTAAGCGATAAGAATAAGAACGTTAAAGCACCTGCATTCTTGAATGACATTACTAATTATCACAATCGCGGAGATTCAACTTTCCAAGGTGAATCATCAACTTTTGGCGACTTCTTTGGCTTAGACGATGTTTTCACAGAGAAGCCTGAAGTTGTGGCAGGTTGGACTAAAGTTTGGCAAGATTGGATTACAAAGTTCGATATTGATGGTTACCGCATTGATACAGCAAAGCATGTAAACCCTGAGTTTTGGCAAGCATTCTTGCCAGCTGTATTGAAGACTGCCAAAGCGGCAGGCAAGAGTTATTTCCCAATCTTTGGAGAGGTTTGGGATACCGACCCAAATTATCTCGCGAAATTTGTAACCGATTATAAATTTCCAGGGGTGCTTGATTTTGCTTTCCAAGCAGCAGCATCTAAGTACGCAACATACGGAAATGGTGAGCGCGATCTTCTCGAAATCTTTAATCAAGATGATCTATATACAACTGCGACTACTAGCGCCTATGGATTAACGACTTTCCTTGATAACCATGACATGGGTCGCATTGGAATGTTCTTACAAGGAAATACCGATGCAAACGCCGAACAATTAGTTGAACGAGGAAATTTCGCTAACGCGCTATTAATTTTGCTACGCGGTGGTCCTACTGTTTATTACGGTGACGAAAAAGGTATGACCGGCACAGGCGGCGATAAAGCTGCCCGTCAAGATATGTTTCCAACTCAGGTAATAGATTGGCAGAAGGAAGCACGCATTGGCGGTTCTCCTATCGGAACTAAGAGCGCATTTGAAGTAACTAACCCATTAGAGAAGACGCTCTCAGATTTGCAAGCGCTAACCAAGAAATATCCAGCGTTGCGTTCTGGCACCCAGCAACTTCGCTACGCAAACGATGGATCTTTCGCTGTCAGTCGATATGCCGACAAGCAAGAATTCTTAGTGGCGTTTAATGGTCGAGATGCAGAAGCTAAACTTAATTTAAATGTATCTACAATAGATTCCAAGTGGACAGTTGTGTCTGGAAAAGCAAATGATGTTAATCCTTCAGGAAAAACAATCTCTCTGACTTTGCCTGCACGCAGTTGGGTTGTGCTAAAGGCCGACAATGAATTCATGCCTACAGCCAAACTTGCAATTACTCTAAATAAACCAACGGTAGATATTCGAACCAGTGAGTATTACGCAGCGCTAACTGCGATGGTGCCAGGAACTGATTTTAATGAAGTCACCTTTGCAGTTCGCGAAAAAGGTAAACCTTGGACGATTGTTGGAACTTCAGATCATCGCATATTGGGCGTTACTGGATTCAAAGATGGGCAATATAGAGTCTTCTTACATCAAGAGAAGTACAAGAAAAAGACAAAACTTGACGTAGTCGCAATCGCGGTAAATTCAAATGGCGAGAAACTTGCTTCGAATATTCAAAGTTATACAGTTTAAGCTGAAAGCCAGAATTTGAGCGCGTCAGCTAATTGCTTAGCCCATGCTCCTTCATTATGCCCTGCGCCTTTATAAACGGTACTCTTAAAGGACTTCCCCCAACCTGCATTTAGCATTAATTGATCTGCATAATCTTGATCCTTCTTATAACTGGCATCCAGCTTCTTGTCACCTCTGCTCATCCAAATTTTATGTTGCCCAGGTTTCGGCAAATTACTGAAAATTTCATCAACCAATAAAGAACCGCCAATAACCCAATGAGGACTAAATGCTAAGGCAGTCTTAAAAAGTTCTTTTCTTAATGTAAGCGCGTTCAGCGTAGCTAGACCACCCATGCTTGATCCAACCATGGCGCGATTTTCAAATGGAATTTCAATCTGCAATTCTTTGGTAATCGTGGGAACAATTACATCTGCAATAAGTTCTTGATATTGATTACCGCGCAATTCAGATATCGGAAAGGGTGCATCTTTAGGCGCAGGTACATTATTTCGAAAAGGATTTTCCGGAGTTAAGTCCTTAAACCTGCCGTGAGGATCCCTCTTGTTGCTTGAGTGGAAAACACCAATGATTGCAGGTGGCGTTAAGCCGTGTTCTTCAAAGACTTTAATTGATGTTTGCGCCATCTTCCAAGTTCTACGACGGGTCGCACTTCTGGGGTCGAAGACATTTTGCCCATCGTGTGCAATTAGTAGGTGAGTGGGATTTCTAGGGCTCCAGAAATCGACTCGGCGGCCTTGAAAATTGGTGGTATTGACTGAACCAGGGACTCCACGAACCTGAAAATGCGAAATCGGCTGCATGATGAAACACTAGCACCGTGAAACGAAATGTCATGTGGTTTCGAAGGGACCTTCGCCTTAGCGATAACCCTGCGCTCTTAGCGGCGATAGAGAATTCAGATGAAATCGTGCCTTTATTCATTTTGGATCCCAAATTAATAAATGAGGCAGGAAGTAAGCGTTTGGCTTATTTAGCTAACTCACTTCGAGCACTTGATTCATCTTTGGACGGCAATTTACATGTTGTGGTGGGCGATCAAGTTGATGTTCTTAAGAGCTATAACGCTGCAGAAGTTCATATTTCTAAAGAGTTTGAACCATATGGCGCTGCGCGAGATGAAAGAGTTAGTGCGGCAGGAATTAATTTAATTGCAACAGGTAGTCCATATGCTGTCGCACCTGGTCGAGTGCGAAAACCAGATGAAACTAATTACCGCGTGTATACACCTTTCTATAAAGGCTGGATGGCACATGGTTGGAGGCAACCAGTTGCAGCTCCGAAAGAGATCAATGCTGTTAAGCCAAATAACGATCAACGCGCCTTTCCAACTTGGACTACCGACTGCGATATTCCTGAGGCAGGTGAGGCAGCAGCGCTAAAACGTTTTGCGTGGTTCAAGAAAAATGCACTTGATAATTATGATGAAGCGCGAAATATGGCTGACATTGATGGCACCAGCCGAATGAGCGCACACCTAAAGTTTGGCGAAATACATCCACGCACTTTGCTTAAAGATTTGGGTTCTAGCAAAGCGCATGACACTTTCCGTAAGGAGATTGCTTGGCGTGAGTTCTACGCCGATGTACTCTTTCATAATCCTCACACTATCGATGGTTACTATGCAGAGCGTTTTGCAAATATGCGATATGAAGATCCGGGTGAAAATTTCAAAGCCTGGTGCGAAGGTAAAACCGGCTATCCATTTGTTGATGCCGCAATGCGTCAATTGTTAACTACCGGCTGGATGCATAATCGAACCAGAATGGTTGTAGCCTCATTCCTAGTTAAAGACTTACATATTGAATGGCAGCATGGCGCTAACTTCTTCATGGAACATTTAGTTGATTACGACCCGGCAAGCAATTCTCATGGTTGGCAATGGACCGCTGGTTGCGGAACGGATGCATCGCCTTATTACCGAGTATTTAACCCGACCGAGCAAGCGAAGAAGTTCGACCCAAATGGCGATTACATTCGAAAGTTCGTGCCCGAGTTGAAGAATGTGCCGACTGAATTGATTCACGAACCAGGGCTTTCTTATATTGCCCCAATCGTGGACCATAAAGTTGAGCGGGTAGAAGCTTTGGCCCGCTTGGAGGAGATTAAGGGGCAGTAATCACCGCCCTCTCTCACCCCAAAAATGCTCGCAAAGGGTGAGGTTTTGTATCACCCTTAGCGCATGTCTTCAGCAGATCTTCGCGACTTTGCCTTTCAGGCAAACGGTGATGCCCTTCGGAAATATGCTGCAGAAATTCTTCGGAAAGATCCATCTCGAATTGCGGCTGCGGATTCACTAGAGCTGACTGCTTTCCTTGCTGATTGTGACTTACAAGGTGCTGAAGCCAAAATCGAGACTTTGAAATTTAAGTACCAAGATACCGAGAAAATCCAATCAATAATATCAACCACTAACTTGGTAAAAGCTCACTTGGATTTTGCCTTTGGTCGCTTTGAAGAACTTGATAGAACTATTTCTGAAGAAATTTCAGATTTTGAAAAAGGTCGTTCAACTCTAGAAGCGACGGACATTCTCCAGCTTCTCCGCCTAAAAGCTCAAAAACACATGTTCCTTAATGAGTATAGAGAGCTTTTCGAGCTATCGGATATGTCGACTTCCTTTAAAGATGGTGGAAACAAAGATCAAACTTTGTACTTATGTAATTCTTATTCTGCAATGTTGCTTGCCGCAAAAGGTGAGCACCGAAAAGCACTTGATCTAGCAAATAAGAACTTGAAAATTGCAGAACTGAATAAATATAAAGGCGTGCTTGCACCTTTCGATTCATTGTATGTAAGAGCTATTTCGCAGATGGCAATGGCGGCGCCAAAAGAGGCGCTACAAACCTTTGCAACCCTAAAAAGCGAATCATTGGAATATTCACAGTGGCCATGGCATTTGGTGGCTGATGGGAATTTTGCGCGTGAATTAGCTATTAATAATAAGCTGTCTGAGGCGCTAACGATTATCCGCGAGGAACGAGAACTAATTGCTAGCTTGCAACTGCAGAATAATCTCTCCTTTTTTCCTGATTCAAGCGAGTTATTTATCCGATATCTAATCAAGGATATTGAGCGAATTGAAACTCTTGTAAATCGTCTGCCAAATACAATTCTTGTCCAACAAATCCGAGCCCTGAAAGAAGAATGGAGCGGTAAAGATATGTTGGATTGGATAAAGCAACTACCTGAAGAAACAGCCAGAGAAAAAATCTACAAGCTATTCGCATATTCAGATTATTACGCAGACAGGGAGAGCGTGGCTGTCGACTATATGCGCCAAGCTTTAGTTCTTGTTGAAGAGACCGGCTCTATTGAATTCTTATTGCGCCAACATAAAATTTTTGACATCATCGTTAAAGCTGCAAATGACTTAAAGACAGCCTTTATGGAGGATATGGTGCGACGAATTACAGAACGAGTGAAAATAAATTCTGAGAATAATCGCGGCGAACTTCCAACCCCATTAACCACTAGAGAGTTAGAAGTAGTTCGTCACCTTGCAACAGGTAAGCCAATTAGCTCTATAGCCGGATCTCTTCATGTTTCCATGAATACGATGAAGACCCATCTACGTAATATTTACAAGAAGCTAGAAGTCGATGGTCGCGAAAAAGCGGTCGAAAAAGGCAGAGAACTCTTTCTAATTTAGCTCGATTTTTCCCTAAACCCCAATCCTGATAGCCTTACGCCGCTTAACGGTAGATTGCCCGAGCGGCCAATGGGAGCGGACTGTAAATCCGCCGGCTCTGCCTTCGAAGGTTCAAATCCTTCATCTACCACAAGCGTTAAAGCGCCACATAACGTGGCGCTTTTTCCTTTTGGGGCATAGATTTTGAAAATGGCATTCGACGTTAACCGTATCCGCAAAGAGTTCCCATCACTTGAATCAGGCATTGCATTCTTCGATGGGCCTGGTGGTTCGCAAGTTCCAAGATCGGTAGGAGAGGCGATTGCAAAAGCAATTACTCAACCAACTTCTAATCGCAACACGGTAACGATCTCTGAGCAGAATGCAGAAGATTGCGTACAGGGTTATAGAAACGCTGTTGCAGATCTACTTAATTGCGATCCAAAAGGCGTTATCTACGGCCGCAGTTGGACTCAATTAACTTACGACATGTCTCGCAACTTAGCTAAGTCCTGGGGACCTGGTGATGAAATTATCGTTACTCGAATCGATCATGATTCTAATATTCGCCCATGGGTGCAAGCAGCTGAAGCAAAAAGTGCGACCGTTAAATGGGCAGAGTTTGATGTTGAAACCGCTGAGCTACCTGTAGAAGCCATAACCTCATTGCTTACTAATAAGACTAAATTTGTTGCATGCACAGGCGCGGCAAATACTTTAGGAACTCGCCCAGATATTGCAGCGATTGCAAAAGCTGTTCATAGTGTTGGTGCGCTCTTTTTGGTTGATGCGGTTCACCTAACTCCACATGCAGCTATAGATTTCAAGGCTATTGGAGCGGACTTCATCGGATTCTCTTCTTATAAGATTTTCGGTCCTCATTGCGGCACCATGGTCGCCGATCCAGCACTTCTAGAATCAATTAAGAACGATAAACTAGCTCCTTCGACTACTGTGGTTCCAGAACGTTTTGAATTCGGAACTTTGCCATACGAAATCATGGCTGGAGTTACCGCTTCCATTGATTTCATTGCCGGAATGGATCACGAAGCAACTGGTTCTCGACGTGAACGAATTGTTAAATCAATGCAGGCGCTTGAAGATTATGAACATCCACTATTTGAGTACATGGAAGCGCAGATAAGTGCACTTCCTGGCGTAAAGACATACGGACATGCGAAACATCGCACTCCAACTCTTTACTTTAGTTTTGCAGGCAAGAATGGTGTAGATATTTACAAATCACTTGCATCTGCGAAAGTGAACGCACCTTGTCACAACTTTTACGCATTCGAAGCCTCTCATAAATTGGGTCTTGGAGATGGCGGTGCGTTGCGCGCTGGACTTGCACCATATTCAATTAAAGAAGATGTAGATCGATTGGTAGAAGGA
>CAYMVX010000035.1:0-9561 GCA_964394375.1 uncultured Actinomycetes bacterium | reverse complement strand
CAACTGCTAAGCCGCCAACTCCTGCATTTCGCTCGCCCCATTCGCGAACCATGCGTTCTAGTTCGGTGTTATGTGCAGTCTGTGAAACGTGAGCATTTAAAGCAGCCATCTTCTTATCAAAAGTGTCAGTGATATCAACCCAGTAATCAGGGGAGTGATGTGCGTAAACCCAAACTTCTTTTACTCGCCAAGGCTCTAAACCTTCTTCATTCTTCAAATCCATAAATGCGAATGGATTACGCGCATCTGGATAAACCGCTTGAATTGCAGCTTCACCGGCAGCGAGGTGATCAGGATGGCTTGCACCAATACGATCCCAGTTACGTTCTGGACTCTGAATCAGCATGCGATCTGGTTTGTGAATACGAATTTGACGCACTAAATCTTTACGTAAACCAATAGTTGGTTCGAGATGGCCGTCGCGATAATTTAAGTAAATAACATCTTTTACTCCAAGTGCGCGTGCAGCATCGCGTTGTTCACGCTGACGAGTTGCTGCCATCTCTTCTTGGGGTACGCCAGACTCTTCGCCACCTTGGTCTCCGTTAGTGCAGCAGACATAGGTAATCTCAATTCCCTTAGCTGCCAACTTTGCAACAGTTCCACCGACACCAAAATCGGCATCATCTGGGTGCGCATTTACTACAAGTATGCGCGAAATCTCATTGTCATTACGTGGTTCCACTGGCTTAGTCTCCCATGACTAATAGACTCCACGCCTCATGAACGAAGATCCACTGGTAGCTGGCCTCAATCCGCAACAAGCTGCGGCTGTGGTTCATGCAGGCACCCCATTATTGGTAGTTGCCGGTGCTGGATCTGGAAAAACTAGAGTTTTAACGCGCCGAATTGCATATTTGATGGCGCGACGCAACGTCAGACCTTTTGAAATCTTGGCAATCACCTTCACCAATAAGGCTGCCGGAGAGATGAAAGAGCGAGTTGCTGATTTAGTCGGCCCAATCGCAAAATCTATGTGGGTTTCAACTTTCCACTCGGCATGTGTTCGAATCTTGCGCGTCGAAGCACATCGTTTAGGTTATTCAAATAACTTTACGATTTATGACAGCGCCGATTCTCAAAGATTAATTGCCATAGTTTGTAAAGATCTTAATCTTGACCCAAAGCGATATCCACCGCGTCAATTTGCTTCAACTATCTCAAATGCAAAGAATGAATTACTAGGTCCAGCAGATTACTTAAATTCAACAAGTAATCAATACGAACAAATTTGTGCCGATGTCTATTCGCTCTATCAAAAACGACTCGGCCAAGCTAACGCGATGGATTTTGATGATTTGATCATGAAGACAGTCGAAGTTGTTCAACGCCACCCCGAAGTAAAAGCACGTTTGCGATCAAGATTTCGCCATATCTTGGTAGATGAATATCAAGATACAAACCATGCGCAATATATGTTGGTCAGAGAATTAGTTGGCAAAGACGAAGAGGGAATTCCAGCAGCAGAACTCTGTGTTGTAGGTGATGCTGACCAATCGATTTACGGTTTCCGCGGGGCGACAATTCGCAATATTCTGCAATTCGAAATGGATTACTTGGATGCAGAGACAATTCTGCTAGAACAGAATTACCGTTCAACACAGAATATTCTGAGCGCAGCCAACGCAGTTATCGAACAGAATCGCGATCGCAAAGCCAAGAATCTCTGGTCCGAAGCTGGAGCAGGTGCGGCATTGGTGGGCTATGTTGCCGAAAGCGAACACGACGAAGCTGAATTTATCTCTGGCGAAATAAAGAAGTTGGCGCAAGAAGGCATATCTAAATATGGAGAGACTGCCATTTTTTATCGAACAAATGCACAGTCTCGTGTGTTTGAAGAAGTATTTATGCGCTCCGGGCTGCCATATAAAGTTGTTGGTGGAGTTCGATTCTACGAACGCCGCGAAATTAAAGATTTTCTGGCATATTTGAAAGTTCTCGTTAACTTAAGCGACGAAGTATCGCTTCGTCGAATCATCAATGTCCCTAAACGTGGAATCGGCGATCGTGCGATTGAATCAATCGAAAGTGTGGCGAATTCTCGCGGTGTTTCCTTCTGGCAAGCGCTAAACATTGTTGCTAACGATTCACAACTCGGTGGCAGGTCTACTGCAGCAATCGCCAATTTTGTTTCAATTGTTATGGCGCTAAATGTTCTAGTTGAAGCAGGAACTAAGCCATCAACAATCCTCGAAGCTACTCTGGAGCAATCAGGTTTACTTGCAGAGTTGCAGAACAGCACAGATCCTCAAGATGAATCTCGTGTAGAGAACTTACAAGAACTTGTTGCAGTATCAATTGAATATGAGGAGACACCGCTAGAGAATCTTCCTGAGGATTCAGTAATTTCATTAGGTGGATTCCTCGAACAAGTTGCGCTAGTCGCGGATTCTGATCAGATACCTGATGGCGAAGATCATGGTGGCGTAATTACATTGATGACGTTACACACTGCCAAAGGTTTGGAATTTCCAACAGTCTTCTTAACCGGAATGGAAGATGGCATCTTCCCGCATAACCGCACCTTGGGCGAACGTGATGAGTTAGAAGAAGAGCGACGTCTTGCTTATGTTGGATTAACTCGCGCACAAGAACGCCTTTACTTAACTCGCGCTGAATATCGAAGCGCTTGGGGCGCACCTAATTACAATCCAGCATCTCGATTCTTAGATGAAATCCCAGATAATTTAATTGATTGGCGCCAACGCACGTTTGCTGCAAAACCTAAGTTCGTGCAATCAGCGCCACCACCACGTGCGACTGGAAAGAAGACAAGCACAACAATCTCGCTAAATATTGGAGATCGTGTGGCTCATGACACATTTGGTTTAGGGACAGTCGTAAAACTTGCCGGAGAAGGCGATCGGACAGAGGCCACCATTAATTTCGGACAATTAGGAGAGAAGCGCTTACTGCTGCGCTACGCGCCGGTCGAGAAGCTCTAAATCCACGACTAAGATTTCGTCGTGGATTTATTTGAATATCAAGCAAGAGATTTATTTGAAAAGCATGGCGTTCCAGTTTTAGCAGGCGCTGTTGCAACTACTCCTGAAGAAGCTCACGCAGCTGCTGCCAAGATTGGCGGCAAAGTTGTCGTTAAGGCGCAGGTGAAAGTCGGCGGTCGCGGCAAAGCTGGCGGCGTTAAAGTAGCCGAAAACGCAGATGATGCTAAAGAGAAAGCATCAGCAATTCTCGGAATGGACATAAAGGGCCACACGGTTCATCGTGTGATGATTGCACAAGCAGCTCCGATTGCCGAAGAGTATTACGTTTCAATTTTGTTAGATCGTTCTAATCGTCAATATCTATGCATGGCATCAGTCGCCGGTGGCATGGACATCGAAGAAGTCGCACGCACTGCTCCTGAGAAGTTGGCAAAAGTTCCAGTTTCTGCAGTTGCGGGTATTGATGCTGCGAAAGCTGCAGCAATTGTTGCTGAAGCGAAATTCCCATCAGAGATTGCAGCGGATGTTGCAAAGGTAATCGAACTTCTTTGGGGAGTCTTCACAAAGGAAGACGCAACTCTTGTTGAAGTGAACCCACTTGTTAAGACTGCAGATGGAAAGATTGTTGCGCTCGACGGCAAAGTAACCCTTGATGATAATGCGGAGTTCCGCCAAGCAGATCACGAAGCTTTGATAGATAAGTCAGCTGCAAATGCACTTGAAGAAGCAGCAAAAGCAAAAGGTTTAAATTACGTAAAACTAGAAGGCGAAGTTGGCATCATTGGCAATGGCGCTGGTCTAGTTATGTCCACTTTGGATGTCGTCGCTTATGCCGGCGAGAAATTTGGAAATGTTCGTCCAGCTAACTTCTTGGATATCGGAGGCGGTGCTTCAGCTGAAGTTATGGCTGATGGTCTCTCAATTATCTTGGGCGATAAAGATGTAAAGAGCGTCTTTGTAAACGTATTTGGTGGCATTACTGCATGTGATGCTGTTGCAAATGGAATTGTTAAAGCGCTCGAAATGCTTGGCAGCGCTGCCACAAAACCAATCGTGGTTCGCTTGGATGGCAATAACGTTGCAGAAGGACGCCGAATTCTTAACGAAGCTGCCCACCCGTTAGTGCAGCAATTGGACACAATGGATGGCGCAGCTGCTAAAGCAGCAGAATTGGCGGCTAAATAAAATGGCGATTTTTATTAATTCAGATAGCAAGGTAATCGTGCAAGGCATGACTGGTTCTGAAGGAACCAAGCACACCAAGCGCATGCTTAAAGCCGGAACCAAAGTTGTTGGCGGCGTTACTCCAGGTAAAGGTGGCCAATCAGTTGATATGGATGGCACAACTCTTCCAGTATTCAACTCTGTTGCTGAAGCAA
This sequence comes from uncultured Actinomycetes bacterium, assembly GCA_964394375.1. GTDB lineage: Bacteria > Actinomycetota > Actinomycetes > Nanopelagicales > Nanopelagicaceae > ZLKRG08. The sequence continues at coordinate 5,237 of CAYMVX010000035.1, read as the reverse complement.
TGGCTGCAACTGGCGCAAATGTTTCAGTCGTATTCGTGCCACCAAAGTTTGCAAAAGGCGCAGTAATTGATGCGATTGATGCAAAGATGCCATTGGTTGTTGTAATCACCGAAGGTATTCCAGTGCATGACTCTGCATACTTCTACACATACGCCGCAGAGAAGGGCACAACTCGTTTAGTTGGTCCAAACTGCCCAGGTGTAATTAGCCCGGGTCAATCAAACGTTGGAATTATTCCTGCAGATATCACCGGCCGCGGACCAATTGGATTGGTTTCAAAGTCAGGAACACTTACATATCAATTAATGTACGAACTTCGCGATATCGGTTTCACAACTGCAGTAGGTATTGGTGGAGATCCAGTTATCGGAACCACTCATATCGATTGCTTAAAGGCATTCCAAGATGATCCTGAAACCGAAGCAATCGTAATGATTGGTGAAATTGGTGGTGATGCTGAAGAGCGTGCTGCTGCATTTATTAAAGAGTATGTAACCAAGCCAGTCGTTGGTTATGTTGCAGGATTTACTGCGCCAGAAGGAAAGACCATGGGTCACGCTGGCGCGATTGTTTCTGGTAGCTCTGGAACTGCGCAAGCAAAGCAGGACGCGCTAGAAGCAGCAGGAGTAAAGGTCGGCAAAACGCCGTCAGAAACTGCAAATCTCATGCGTTCATTGATGGGCCGATAGGGTTCTCTGCGTGCTTGTACCTGCAATCACGCAAAGTCTAAAAAGCGTACTCTTCACTTTAATTCCAGCTGGAATCATTACTTTCCTTGCTTGGGCGATAGCTGGAAGTGCATACGCAAGTACTACCGACCCTTTCCGCGGCGCTATTTGGATCTTTCTTGGCTCCCATATGGTGCCCTTCAATTTACATATTCCACCAAGTGGCATCGATGGTTGGCTTACATATCTTCCCCTTGGCGCGATGGCACTTCCTGCAATCGGAATTACTGCTGGTGCGCGCAAAGTATTAGATAGAACAAATAGCGATGTAGCAGTCTGGATATTTGCTAGTTTCTACACAATTTTAGTGACAGTGCTATCCGTATTTTCATCAAATAATGATGTTTATGTAACTTGGTATTGGGCTTTGGCTTTTGCCACACCATTTGTATTTGTGGTTTCGTTTTTTGCGATCAATCAATTTAGATTTACGGCATCGATAATTTACGTAACAAAAATTTGGGCGATCATTCTGGGATTTGCAGCAATTGCTACAGGTCTTTCATTGATTATCAATCTAGGCACTGTTCATAAATTGACTACTGTCCTGCAACCTGGATTTATTGGCGGAATTTTGTTACTTGCTTTAACACTTCTTTATCTTCCAAATTTCCTAATTTCTGCAGCGGCATATTTAGTAGGCGCGGGTTTTGCGATTGGCCGTGACACTTTAATTTCACCGTTACATTTTTCTTTAGGGAAGATTCCTGCACTTCCTATTTTGGGCGCGTTGCCGACGGGACGTCACCCTTTCTATTTGATTGGAGCGCTAGTTGTAATTGGAGTTGGCGCACAGGTAGCAATATGGACTTTGGATAGCGGTCGAAATGTTTTACGACAGACAATTCTGCTATTTATCGTGAGCTCTTTTGCATTGGCTTACTTGGGTTCAGGTGCCTTAATTACCTATGAATTGGGCACGGTTGGCCCATCATTGTGGAAATTCCCGCTTATTATCTCTGCTGAATTCTTACTTGGAGTTGGGGCAATTCGTTTAATCCCAATGCTTGCCCGCCGATGAAACTTTTGCTGCTTGCCTCGGGCACTGGATCGCTTGCGCAAGCAGTAATTGATGCAGGATTTACTATTGCTGCAGTTGTAAGTGATGTGCCCGGGGCGCAAGTCTTGGATAGGGCAGCAGCTGCAACTATTCCAACTAAGGTAATCGAATTTAAGCAACCACGCGCAGTTTGGGATTCAGAGTTACTTGAATTTGTCGCATCAGTTAAACCAGATTTAGTAGTAAGCGTAGGTTTCATGAGAATCCTAAGCGCAGATTTTGTAAGCAAATTTAAAGTAATTAATTCGCATCCAGCACTTCTACCTAATTTTCCTGGAGCGCATGCAGTCCGCGATGCCCTTGCAGCAAAAGCCAAACAGACCGGTTGCACAGTTCATTGGGTAGATGCAGGGGTTGATACGGGTCAAATTATTGCGCAGGTCGCTGTTGATGTGCAGCCTAACGATGATGAAGCGAGCCTTCACGAACGCATTAAGATTGTTGAGCGAAAACTTATTGTCGAAACCATCAAGAGTCTGGAGATCCAAATTGAGCGATCGTAAAGTAATTCGAAGAGCGCTTTTAAGCGTTTACGATAAGAGTCGTTTAGTGGAAATTGGTAAAGCACTTCAAGAGGCAGATGTAGAGATTCTCTCTACAGGTTCAACTTGCAAGACACTCCTGGAGAACGGCATTAAAGTTACCGAAGTCTCTGAATACACTGGTTTTCCCGAAATTATGGGCGGGCGCGTAAAGACACTTCACCCTCGAATTCATTCCGGAATCTTGGCAGATCAAAACAACCCGGAACATCTCGCGAAAATTGCGGAGCTAGATATCGCTCCCTTTGATTTGGTGATCATCAATCTTTATCCATTTGCAGCGACAATCGCTTCAGGCGCTGCATATGCCGAGTGCATTGAGCAGATTGATATTGGCGGACCATCAATGTTGCGCGGTGCCGCAAAGAACCATGGCTCTGTCGCGGTACTTTCAAGCCCATCGCAATATGACGGTTTATTAAGTGCGTTAAAGAGCGGCGGTTACACGCTAGCTGAACGCAAGAAGTTGGCGATTGATGTATTCCGAACAACCGCCGAATATGACGCAACTATTGCCATGTGGATGGCGGATGATGAAGGTTTCCACGAGTGGATGGCACATATCTGGAAGCAGAGCGGCACCCTTCGCTACGGGGAAAATCCACATCAACAAGCAGTTGTTTATTCCGCCAATACACCTGGCATTGTCAATGCAAAACAGCTTCATGGCAAAGAGATGAGCTACAACAATTACACAGATGCAGATGCTGCATTGCGAGCAGCATTTGATCATGCGGAACCTGCTGTTGCAATTATCAAACACGCAAATCCCTGTGGAATCGCTATCGGTAACGATATTGCCTCTGCATATAAAGCAGCACATGCATGTGATCCAGTATCAGCATTTGGTGGAGTTGTTGCAGCAAACCGAACAGTTACGGTCGCAATGGCGGAACCGCTTTCTGAAGTATTCACAGAAGTTGTAGTTGCTCCTGAATTTGAACCAGCGGCACTTGAAATTCTAATGAAGAAACCGAATATTAGAATTCTTACAACTGATATTAAGAAGTACGGACCAGTTGAAGGTCGATTGCTATCTGGCGGGCTGCTTCTACAAACAATTGATTTGATAGATGCCGATGGAGATAATCCAAAGAACTGGAAACAAGTTTCTGGAGATCCAGTTAGCAAAGAAGTTTTGGCTGATTTGGAATTTGCATGGCGTTCAGTGCGCGCTGTAAAGAGCAATGCAATTCTTCTAGCTAAGAGTGGCGCTGCAGTTGGTGTTGGAATGGGACAGGTAAATCGCGTCGATTCTGCAAAGCTTTCAGTGGACCGCGCAGGTGAGCGAGCCAAAGGAAGCGTTGCGGCGAGCGATGCATTCTTTCCATTTGCCGATGGGCTTCAGATCCTTATTGATAGTGGTATCACTGCAGTAGTTTCACCAGGTGGTTCAATGCGCGATGAAGAGGTAATTGCGGCAGCAAAAGCAGCCAATATCGCCCTATTTTTCACGGGAACGCGCCATTTTTCACACGCTTAGAAACTCTCATAGGTTTAAGAATCTCCCTTCAACTTATTAGGATGTGGCTATGACAGCACAGATTCTTGACGGCAAAGCTTTCGCAAAGAAGATCAAAGAAGATCTAGCCAAGGAAGTAGTTGGACTTAAGGCTCGAGGTATTACACCGGGTCTTGGCACAATTCTGGTTGGCGATGATCCAGGATCACGCCAATATGTTGGCGGAAAGCATAAGGATTGTGCAGAGGTCGGCGTAAATTCAATTCGAATCGACCTACCTGAAACAGCAACTCAAGCAGATGTTCTTGCTGCAGTAAAAGATATGAACAACAATCCAGATTGCACTGGATACATTGTTCAATTGCCATTGCCAAAAGGAATCAACACACAAGCAATTTTGGAAGCAATCGATCCAGATAAGGATGCAGATGGCTTGCACCCTATGAATTTGGGTCGCCTAACTGCAGGATTCGATGGCACACTTCCATGTACACCACGAGGCATTGTTGAACTTCTTCACCATTACAACATTCCTGTTAAGGGAGCAGAAGTAACAATTGTTGGACGTGGCTTAACTGTTGGTCGTCCATTAAGTCTTTTGTTAAATCGTCGCGAAGAGAACGCGACCGTTAATTTGGTACACACCGGAACTAAAGTAATTAAGGATCACACTCTTACAGCAGACATCACGGTTGTAGCTGTTGGCGTTGGCCACTTCCTTACTCCAGATATGGTTAAGCCTGGTTCAGTAGTTATCGACGTTGGCGTTTCTCGTAATGAAAATGGAATTCAAGGCGACGTGCATCCTGATGTAGCAAATGTGGCTGGTTGGATTTCACCAAACCCAGGCGGCGTTGGTCCTCTGACACGTGCGATGCTTGTTAAGAACGTCGTTGACGCTGCCTCACGAAAGTAATTGCCTTCTAGGTCAATGATCTCTCAGCGTTTAATTAACTTCGCCGCAGCGGTTGGGGTTTTATTGGGCGCTATCGGCTTTGTCCGAAGCGGTTCTATCGTTGTGGGCTTGGCCATTGCATTCACCGGAATTCGCCAAGAGCGTCGAATTGAGCGCTATTTACCATTACTAATCGGGGTAGCGCTCGTTGCTGTGGCAATTGTCCTCCCTCACGGACGCTAGGATTATCTCGATATCAAGATAGTTTCAAATAGTTTCAAAGGGACTTATAAATGGCTGGAAAAGTAACTGTCGTCGGAGCTGGTTTTTATGGCTCAACAACTGCAATGCGATTGGCTGAATACAACGTCTTCGATACCGTTGTATTAACAGATATTCTCGAAGGCAAGCCTGAAGGTCTTGCACTTGATATGAATCAATCGCGATCTATCGAAGGTTTTGAAACAAAAATTATCGGCGCAACTACAACCGCGGATGGCGCAGGCTATGAAGCAACTGCAAATTCAGATGTAGTTGTTATTACTGCAGG
>CAYMVX010000034.1:0-9922 GCA_964394375.1 uncultured Actinomycetes bacterium | reverse complement strand
CAACGTTCAGAACGCGATGGTCAACGTTCAGGGTTCCGTAATAGCAGCGCTTTTAAGCCTAGAAATGAGCGTTTTGGCGATCGCTCATTAGAGAACCGTCGCAAAGATGATCGACGTCCGGTCAATAAAGATTTCACAAAAGATCCGATTATTCCTGAAGGAATTACAGGTGAAGAGCTAGATAAAGTTACTCGCGGTGATCTATTAACACTGAGTGCAGATAACGCCAAGATCGTTTCGCAACATTTAGCTTGCGTGCATGCATATGCAGATAGCGAGCCAGAAACAGCCCACGAACATGCTCAAGCTGCCGTTCGTCACGCTGGTCGAGTTGCAGTCGTTCGCGAAACAGCCGGATACGCTGCATATCGAGTTGGAAAATACGACATTGCAATTAAGGATCTAAAAGCTGCATTTCGTATCAATGGCGATGTAAGTATTTGGCCAGTTTTAGCAGATTGTGAACGTGGCTTAGGACGCCCACGTAAAGCTTTAGAGCTTGCCGGTGCGCCAGAAGCTAAGAAATTGCAGAAAGAACAAGCGATCGAACTACGCATTGTCGCTGCAGGCGCACGACGTGATTTAGGTGAATTAGATGCTGCAGTTGTTACTTTGCAAACTAATGATCTTAATACTGAAAATGATTCTTGGGCGATCCGTCTTCGATATGCATACGCAGATGCACTTGAAGCAGCGGGCAGAGAAGATGAAGCCCGTAAATGGTTTAAGAAGTGTGCGGAGCTTGATATTGACGAAACCACCGATGCTTCAGAACGTTGTGAATAACTTCAAAATTTTGTCGTAACCTAATAGCACCCTCTCTCCATTAGTTAAATCAACTATTTACAGTGATTGATGGAGGAGTAGATGACAAAAACAGCAAATGTCGAAGAGGTTGATTACTCTTTGAATGATGTGGCTCTCAGAGGTTGGGTTACAACAATTGCATCCGAACGTGAACTTCCAAGTGGTGACTTGGTAGTTCAATTTAGAATCGCAATCACCCGACCCGAAGGTGGCGTGGATACCATCGACCTAGAAAGCTGGAGCGCCAAGACGCGACGAACAGCAACTTCGCTAAAAGATGGAGAATGGGTTGAAATCTCTGGCTCTATTCGTCGTAGATTCTGGAAAAGTGGTGCTGGACTTGCAAGTCGTTGGCAGGTTGTCACCACTGAAATCAAGCGCCTTTGATACTCGGCTATAAGCTGTAAAGTGGGAGCGTGGCTATCAAAGATTTACGCGATAACTTGAAGCGTCTTAAAGATGCTGATCCAGTAGAGATTGCTGGGCAGGTCAATACATGGTTGCAAGAGAGCGGAGAGGCTCTTCGACTACGTATTGAAGATGAAGTCGAAAAAGCGGTTACCAAACGTGGCTTTGTTAAGAAGTCTGAATTTCAAAAGCTTGAGGCGCGAATTGCCGCATTGGAAGGTAAGCCAAAGCGTGCTGCGCAGAAGAGCGCGACTTCCAAGAGCAAAGTAACCGCTAAGAAGGGCGCCCCTAAAGTTAAGAAAAGCATAGTAGTCAAAAATGCAAAGAGCGTTAAGAAAGTAAAGTGATTATGAGTCAGATTGATTTAGATGCGATCCGTGCCGAACTTTCAGAGATCGAAGGGTCAGAACTACCAGAGCATGTAGCTCGCTACGAAGCTCTCCACGCTAAGTTAACAGAAGCGCTTAAGAGCATCGACGAAATCTAAGAATTATGAAGAACCGTTTAGATTCAGAGTTAGTCCGTCGTGGACTTGCTCGTTCGCGCGAAAACGCAGCGGACTTAATTGAATCTCGTTCGGTTCTAGTAAATGGAATTCCGGCAACTAAATCAGCTTCACAGGTAGATGCGGAGACCTCTATTGTGATTCAAGGTGAACGTGATGATTTCGTTTCACGTGGTGGTCATAAATTGGCAGGAGCACTAGACGCCTTTCCGCAGGTAATTGTGGAGGGCAAACGCGCGCTTGATGCTGGCGCATCAACAGGCGGTTTTACTGATGTACTGCTTCGTCGCGGCGCATCTGAAGTTGTAGCTGTAGATGTTGGATATGGTCAATTAGCTTGGGAGTTGCGTCAAGATCCACGAGTAAAAATTCTAGATCGAACCAATATTCGACACTTAACTGGCGAACAAGTTGGAGAGCCGGTTGATTTAATTGTTGCTGACCTCTCATTTATTTCACTTACTTTAGTGTTGCCAGCGCTTGCTGCAGTTTCAAAACCTGATGCAGATTACTTATTGATGGTTAAGCCTCAATTTGAAGTTGGTCGCGAGCATCTTGGTGCAGGCGGAGTAGTTCGCGATCCTGCACTCCGTAAAGCAGCAGTTTTGGATGTGGCAGAGAGTGCATTTGATGTTGGTCTTGGAACTCTTGGAGTCGTGGCCTCGTCATTACCGGGACCTGCAGGAAATGTTGAATACTTCCTCTGGCTTCGTCGAGGCGCAGGTGAAATCAACGAAGCAGATCTTGATGCTGCAATTGCGATAGGCCCACAGTAATGAGTAATCGCAAAGCGATATTTGTCGTAAATCGCAATCGTCAAGAAGCGATTGATGCCGAAAGCAAAATCAAATCGCACTTAACCGGATTTGAATTCGTTGAAGATGCTGACGCGGAGATTGTGATTGTCCTTGGTGGCGATGGAACTATCTTGCGTGGTGCGGTTATTGCCAGACGTCTTGGTGTCCCATTACTTGGCATCAACCTAGGCCGAGTAGGTTTTATGGCCGAGGTAGAGAAGAGCTCTTTCGAGGAGATAGCAAAAGCCATCATTGATAAAACTTACGTGATTGAACCTCGACTAATTCTTGAATATGAAATCGAGCGAGATGGTTCGGTTGTTGCAAGTGGCTGGGCGCTAAATGAAGTAACCATCGAATGTGAACAAGGCACCATGATCGAGCTGCTCTTGCAGATAGATGGTCGCCCAATTAGCAGTTGGTGGGCAGATGGGTTAATTGTGGCTACTCCAACAGGTTCAACCGCATACGCCTTTAGTGTCGGAGGACCGATAGTCTGGCCGCAAACAGATGCGCTAGTTGTTACACCAATCGCAGCCCACGCTTTATTTACACGTCCACTAGTGATTCCACCGTCTTCCAATATTGCGATTGATATTCTCTCTGAAGACGGAATAGTTAAGGCAGATGCTCTACGTTTTGATTCACTTGAGGTAGGAGATCGCCTTAAAGTGAAGCGAGCTGCCGAACAAATCAAATTGGCGCACGTTCATAGCAGCAATTTCAGCGATCGCCTCGTAGCAAAATTTAAATTGCCGATAGAAGGCTGGCGCGGTGATTAAACGACCAACGCTCAATGAAATAAGCATTTCGGGCATTGGTGTTATCGAGAAATCAAATCTTGAATTTGGCCCTGGTTTAACAGTAATAACTGGTGAAACTGGCGCGGGAAAGACAATGGTTTTAACAGCTTTGAATTTAGTACTTGGAGGTAAGGCAGATTCAGCGTTGGTTCGCCATGGCCAAGAGCGGGCTGTAGCAAATGCAACTTTCAATATTCCAAGTGAGTTTGCGGCAAGATTCGATGAAAAGGGGATCATCTCCGAAGATGGAGAGTTGATACTGACAAGAACTGTAAATAAGGATGGTAAATCTAAAGCGGTCGCAAGTGGTTCCGCAGTTAGCGCGTCCGCTTTGCAAGAGATCGCAGAGGAATTGGTCATGGTGCATGGCCAAGCTGCAAGTCAAACTCTTACCAAAGCGTCAAAACACTTGGAGTTATTGGATCTCTATGCAAATACTTCTCTCGCCAAATTTCAGAGCGCGCTTGACGCAGCAAATGATTTAGCTAAACGAATCAAAGCAATGAAGAGCGCAGGCAAGGAGCGCGAACGCAAGCTAGAGACCCTTAAAGAATTTGCTTCGGCTTTGAAGAAAATTAAGCCTCAAGCAGGCGAGCTCCAAGAAGTCAATGATGAAATCAGTAGATTGAGTTCAGTTGAAGGGCTAACAAGTACCGCAGGAAGCGCAAGCGCGATTCTTGAAGATGACGAATCCGGAGTGCTTACTCAATTAGGCAGCGCAAGAAAGTTCCTTGAGAAGGCTACGGCGCTGGATCCTTCGCTCTCTGAAATATCTGATCAATTGAATGAAGCGTTCTTTACTATTCAAGATATAGCAGCAAATTTGGCGGGATACTTATCTGATTTGGCAGCTGATCCTTCAAAGCTCGAATATCTTCAGCAACGAAAGGCAGAACTTAATTCATTCATTAAACGCCATTCAACGTCAACCTCGACAGATTCAAATGTGGCGCTGCATGAATTAATCGAACTTGGCGCCAATCTGGATAATGAGATTGCTGACCTTGAAGGTGGCGATGATCGAATAGCGGAGTTAGAAAAAGAACTTAAGGCACTTCAAGATGCTGCAGTAAAAGAAGCGCAAGTCATTTCAAAAGTTAGAATTGATGCTGCGGCAAAGTTATCTAAAGCTGCTTCAGATGAGATTCATGCGCTTTCGATGCCAAACACAAATTTAATTGTGGAAGTTAGATCTAGTAAGTCCTTTAATGAATTAACTTCTACAGGTCTCGACGAAGTAAATTTCTTCTTGCAGACCCATAAGGATGCCCCATTGGTTTCGATAGCAAAGGGCGCTTCTGGTGGCGAGCTCTCAAGAGTTGCGTTAGCGATCGAAGTTGTTATTGCAATGAAAGAAGAAATCGGTACATATATATTTGATGAAGTAGATGCTGGAGTTGGCGGCAAGGCAGCAATAGAAGTTGGTAGACGATTGAAAGCGCTTTCGAAATTCGCGCAGGTAATCGTCGTAACACATTTGCCTCAAGTTGCGGCCTGGGGAGATACCCACTTTGTCGTCCTTAAAGATGAAAGTGGTTCAGTTACTCTCAGCCAAGTGCGCCAAGTCTCATCTGATGAGCGCGTCGAAGAAATCGCTCGCATGTTGGCAGGCCATGAAGACTCTGTATCAGCGCGCAAACACGCAGAGGAGCTACTTGCACAATCCCGATAGGAATCGGTGATAAGTTTTACTCCCATGAGCAATTCTCATGTGACTAAACATCTATTTGTAACTGGCGGAGTCGCCTCAAGTCTTGGAAAAGGATTAACAGCTTCCAGCCTTGGTCGTTTAATGGTGGCCCGCGGTTTACGCGTCACAATGCAAAAGCTCGATCCTTACTTAAATGTGGATCCAGGCACAATGAATCCATTCCAACATGGCGAAGTATTTGTTACAGATGATGGCGCTGAGACAGATTTAGATATTGGTCATTACGAAAGATTCTTGGATCGTTCACTTTCGGGAGATGCAAACGTAACTACCGGACAGGTTTACTCAAGAGTTATTAGTCGCGAACGCCGTGGTGAATATCTTGGTGAGACTGTTCAGGTAATTCCGCATATCACCAATGAGATCAAAGAGCGCATGTTGGCATTCGATGGCCCAAATGTAGACTTAGTTATTACAGAGATCGGTGGAACCGTAGGAGATATTGAATCTCAGCCTTTCCTTGAAGCGGCTCGACAGATTCGCCAGCAGGTTGGCCGAGATAACGTTTTCTATTTACATATCTCATTGGTTCCATACATTGGACCTTCAGGTGAATTAAAAACTAAGCCGACTCAGCACTCTGTTGCAGCTCTTCGCAGTATTGGTATTGCACCCGATGGAGTAGTGCTTCGTTCTGATCGCCAGATTCCGGAATCTGTAAAGCGCAAGATTTCGGCGATGTGCGACGTAGATCAAGAAGCGGTTGTTGCTGCAGTGGACGCACCATCTATTTACGATATTCCTAAAGTCCTTTTCAATGAAGGTTTGGATGCTTATGTAGTTCGTCGCCTTGGATTAAAAGCTAAGGATGTGAATTGGGCAGAGTGGGGAACTCTTCTTGATGTGGTTCATAATCCGAAATATCATGTAAAGGTAGCTCTGGTAGGTAAGTACATCGATTTGCCGGATGCATATCTCTCAGTTACTGAAGCTCTTCGAGCTGGTGGTTTCGCCAATAATGCAAAAGTCGAAATCAAGTGGATCCCGTCTGACGATTGCGAAACTCCAGAAGGTGCAAAGAAGTCACTTAGTGATGTAGATGCAATCTGTGTTCCAGGCGGTTTTGGAGTTCGAGGTATTGAAGGAAAAGTCGGAGCACTTAATTACGCCCGCTTAAATAAAATTCCAACGCTTGGGTTATGTCTAGGTTTGCAGTGCATGGTTATCGAAGGTGCGCGAAATTTAGCGGGTATTGCAGATGCAAATTCAGCAGAGTTCGCGCCAGATTCTAAAGCGCCAGTTATTGCAACCATGGAAGACCAACTTGCAAATGTTTCAGGTGAAGGAAACTTAGGCGGAACTATGCGTTTAGGTTCCTATAAAGCTTCCTTAAAGCCAGGATCAATTGCTGCTGAGGTTTACGGAGAAACTGAAATCACCGAACGTCATCGCCACCGTTATGAAGTCAACAATAAGTATCGCGATCAAATCGCTGCTGCGGGTATGGTTTTTAGCGGAATGAACACCGAACGTGATTTGGTCGAATTCGTTGAACTACCACGTGAGGTCCACCCTTATTATGTTGGTACTCAAGCTCATCCAGAGTTCAAATCACGCCCAACAAGACCACATCCGTTATTTGCTGGTTTGATTAAAGCTGCGATTAAATAGCCACATGATTATCGGTGTACCTAAAGAAGTTAAGACCCTAGAAGCCCGCGTTGCGCTTACGCCAGCTGGTGTTCGCGAACTAGTTAAGAACGGCCATAAGGTCATCATCGAAACAGATGCTGGGCTCGGCTCAGCAATCACAAATGCGGATTACATTTCAGAAGGTGCTGAGATCGCACCAGATGCAAAGAGCGTCTGGGATTCTGCCGAAATGATTATGAAGGTAAAAGAGCCACTTCCTTCTGAATATCCATTGATGAAGAAAGGCCAGATTCTTTACACATACTTACATCTGGCAGCTTCTAAAGAGTGCACCGATGCATTAATCAAAGCTGAGAACATTGCGATTGCTTACGAGACCGTCGAAGTTAATGGTCAACTGCCGCTTCTTGCTCCGATGTCAGAAGTCGCGGGACGACTTTCAACACAAGTTGGCGCTACTGCACTTCAAAAACCAAATGGTGGTCGCGGAGTTCTATTAGGTGGCGTACCTGGTGTGCGTCCAGGAAAAGTTGTCGTAATCGGTGGCGGAGTAGCAGGTCTAAATGCAGCCGTAATGGCTCGCGGTTTAGGTGCAGATGTAACTATCTTGGATCGAAGCACGTCTAGACTTCAATATATTGATTCACTTTTCAATGGCACCATCAAGACTTTAATGTCTAATGATCACGCGATCGAACAAGAAGTTGTCGAAGCAGATTTAGTAATTGGAGCAGTGCTCATCCACGGAGCCAAGGCGCCAAAGCTCGTCTCAAATGCTCTAGTTGCAAAGATGAAGCATGGGTCAGTGCTTGTTGATATCGCTATCGATCAAGGCGGTTGTTTCGAGGATTCGCGTCCAACGACACATGCCGAACCAACTTACAAGGTTCACAATTCGATCTTCTACTGTGTGGCAAATATGCCAGGTGCAGTCCCTGTTGCTTCGACTTATGCGTTAACCAATGCAACCTTGCCTTATGCAGTTTCAATCGCCAATAAGGGCTGGAAGAAAGCTCTCGGCGATAATGCTGATTTAGCTAAAGGTTTGAATGTTTGCGAAGGTAAAGTCGTGTACGAAGCTGTAGCAACTGCGCATGGATATCCATACACTCAATTCGTTTATTGATTATCTTCGAGTAGAGAAGGGTGCCGCAGCCAATACGGTTGCGGCTTACCGGCGTGATTTAACGAAATACTTAAATTGGTCTATCAATAATCCAAACACTTCGATAAAAGAATACGCAAAATCAATTTCAAATCTAGCTCCAGCTTCATTGGAGCGAAATTTCAGTGCAGTGCGTTCCTTTCACAATTACTTAAATCGCGAGTTCAAGATCGCCGATCCGACAGATGACCTTCCAGAAACCGGTAAGCGCCAGAGATTACCGAAGGCGTTAACTGTCGAAGAGGTTACCAAGTTAGTTGAGGCAGCAAAAGATCCAACGTCTCCAATAACACTTCGCGACTATCTGCTCTTGGAACTGCTATATAGCACTGGAGCACGTGTCTCAGAAGTTGTGGGTATTAATATCGGTGATATTTCAGAGAGCAATATCGCAGGAGAAAGTATCTGGGTATTGAAGTTGAGAGGTAAAGGCGGAAAGGAACGTATCGTTCCGCTAGGTTCATATGCCAAGAACGCAATTGATGATTATTTAGTTCGATGCCGCCCAGCATTATTGAAGAAATTGAATGAAAGTGCGCTCTTCTTAAATGCCCGCGGCACAAGACTTTCAAGGGTAAGTGCATGGGAGATCGTAAAGAAGGCGGCGAAGAAATCCGGTTTAACTGCTCGCGTAACACCTCACGTATTTAGACACTCTTACGCTACGCACCTATTAGATGGAGGAGCGGATATTCGCGTTGTTCAGGAACTTCTAGGCCATGCATCTGTTACGACTACACAGATTTATACGCTGATAACAATAGATAAGGTGCGCGAGTCATACAGACTGGCGCACCCTAGAGCTTAGTTTTCTATAGTTCTTATAAACCTCGTAAACGACGGGCAAGAATAGAGTTCTCGCCTTTAGCTTCTAAGTCAGAGATGATCACTGCAAGTGATTCACGAACAATTCGTCCGCGATCAGCAGCAAGTCCTAAATCTCCACGTAGCAAAATTCGAGCTTGGTCCAAATCAAATAGTTCGTCTGGAGATAAGTAGACCGTGATTTTCTCATCGTGGCGTTCGCGACCTGACGGAGTGCGCGCAGTTGTTGCACGTCGGCGTTGTGTTTGACGCACAGCACTGTTCTTCTTAGCAGGCTTTGTCGCTTCAATTGGCATCGCCGCATCTTCAATTGCAGCAACATCTGGAACTGAAACAAGTGGCTTGGCACGGAATAGTTCATCTGCACCTGGCAGGGAAGCGCGGCGGCTCATTTAGCTCCTCCTCGAGCGATCAATTCACGAGCTAAACGACGATATGCGTTAGCTGCACCTGAATTCTGTGCGTATTGAATTATTGGTTCACCCTTAACAGAGCTCTCAGAGAAACGAATTGTCTTGGCGATGATTGTTTCGAAAGTATCTTCTGGGAATTGTTCAACGATTCGTGCAAGAACTTCACGGTTGTGAACGGCGCGACGGTCGTACATTGTTGCCAAAATTCCAGCTAGTTTAAGATCTGGATTTAACGCTTGGCGAACTTTATTTAAGTTGTTGTTTAATTCGATGAAACCGTGAAGCGAGAACCATTCACATTGCAGTGGAACAATAACTTCATCTGATGCAACGAGTGCGTTAATAGCAAGTTGACCCATTGTTGGTTGGCAATCAATCAAGATCACATCGTAGAAATCTTTAAGTGGAGCTAGTACGCGCTTTAAGAAGAATTGGCTACCAATCTCTGCACCCAGAACAGTTTCTGCCGTTGCTAATTCACGGTTTGCTGGTAGGAAATCTAAGCCTGCAAGCGAACTCTTTAAGACGATATCTTCTGGATTGTGGGAAGCATCCATGATTGCGTAGTAAACAGTCTCTTCTTTTGGCAATTCATTTCCGCGAACGCCTAATCCAAGAGTCATGCCACCTTGCGGATCGAAATCAACAAGTAGTACACGACGACCAAGTTCAACTAACGCAGCACCCAAGTTGATGGTGGTGGTTGTCTTACCAACTCCACCCTTTTGATTAAAGATAGAGATAACTTTTGCGCCACCATGTGCAGTTATTGGTTGCGGTGTTGGAAGCGTCTTCGCGTTGCTATCGGTTAACGATGCAGTGGTGACAACTTCTTCAAATGTCGATTTAGCGTTCAAGCGTTAAACCTGCCTTTCAAGGTTGAAACCTAGGTGGC
>CAYMVX010000033.1:0-9961 GCA_964394375.1 uncultured Actinomycetes bacterium | reverse complement strand
ACCTTCTGGGCTGCTGTCACAACGTTAAGAATCTGGGTCGGAGTCAGTTCGCAGCTAATGGCTTCCGGATGGATGCGGGCATACCAAAGCGCTTCATCTGCATAGATATTTCCTATGCCACTTAAGACGTTCTGATCCAAAATAACTTTCTTGATCTGACCACGCTTGCCGACAATCTTTGAAACGACTGCTTTCTTATCGAACTTCGGGTCGAACAAATCTCTTGCGATATGAGAGACCAAAGTTGGCACTTCATCTTCCAATTGGTCTACCGCAAGCCAACCAAAAGTGCGTTGATCAATAAACCGCATATCTTTGCCGTTGGAAAGTTCGAAGTTTGCGCGCAAATGTTTCTCATATTCGCTGTTGCTCTTCTGAATTTTGAACTGCCCACTCATACCCAAATGACCAACTAATACTTCATCTCTATCAAATTCCAGCCACATGAACTTTCCGCGACGTTTAACGGCTTTGATTTTCGCACCTTTGAAAATAGTTAGTTTATTTAATGATTCAGCACGAAGCGCACGAGAATGTAATTGTTTTACTGAAATTATTCTCTTGCCGACTACATGTTTCTCAAGGCCAGCTCGAACTGTTTCGACCTCAGGAAGTTCAGGCATTACGAAGTTAGTTTCTCGTATGCAATGCGTGCTGCAATTTGTTCAGCTTCACGCTTGCTCTTTCCTTCGCCAGTTGAGATCTCTTCTCCGCCTACAACCGCAATAGCCACAAAAGTTTTATCGTGGTCTGGGCCAGATTCGGTAATTAAATACTCTGGAGCCGAAATCTTTCGGGCTGCAGCAAGTTCTTGAAGAGAAGTTTTTCCATCAAGTCCAGCGCCACGATCTTTAGCGCTCTCCATGGTTTCATTTATTAATTCGCCGACAACTTTCTGCGAAGTTGCAAAACCATGACTTAAGTAAATTGCACCAATTAGCGCTTCAAGTGAATCTGCAAGTAAAGAATTTTTATCGCGACCACCGGTAACTTCTTCGCCTTTACCGATGCGCATGTACTGCCCTAATTCAAGAGCGCGCGCGATATCTGCGAGCGCGCGCATATTCACAATTCCGGAACGAAGTGGTGAAAGTCTTGATTCGTCTAGCTCCGGATAACGAATATAAAGTTCTTCGGTAACTACTAAACCCAAAACGGAATCACCTAGAAATTCCAGGCGTTCGTTTGTTTCAGTTAATCCGTTTTCGTATGCGAAGGAGCGATGAGTAAAAGCTAATTCGAGAAGCTCTTGTCTTATCTCTAAGCCAAGTCGCGCTTGTAGTTGCGCGAACAAAAAATCAAACCTCTACGACTTGGCGACGGTTATAGGTACCGCAGGTTGGGCAAGCTGTGTGTTGAAGCTTTGGCTGCTGGCACTGTGCGCAGGTTGAGATAGCTGCAGCAGTTGTTTTCCATTGGCTACGACGTGAACGTGTCTTTGAACGCGACATCTTTCGCTTTGGTACTGGCACTTTTCTATCCTTTGATCAAACCTACATAAGAACACGCGTTTGGCGTGCGGGGTGAATTATCGCCTAGGTTGGGGCTAAATGCGAAATCGGGTTACTGGCCCGCTTTTTCATCGGGGAAAAGCCCTTGAAGCTGCGCCCAACGGGCATCGACCACCTCATGAGCGTGGTCGCCAGGCAGCTCCGCCCACTTAACACCGCACTCTGGGCATAACCCCTGGCACTCGTCATCGCAGACTGGATTTATAGGTAGCGCCAGCACAATCGCATCGCGGATAGGAAGCTCAAGGTTCATGACCTCACCATCCATAAGGAGCTGATCTTCTTCAAACCCGTCAGGATCATCCGAATTAGGAGCATAGGCATAAAGCTCTTGGAAATTCCTACTTAGCTCAAGTTCGATTGGATCTAAGCAACGAATGCACTCGCCTTTTGCGACAACATCGAATTCACCAGTAGCCAATATTCCTTCAGCTACTGATTCGAGGCGAAGATCTAATTCCAAAATCCCGACAGGTACTGCAATTACATCAATTCCGATTGGTGAATCTAATTGGATATCTAATTCATACTCTTTCATCTCACCTGCGCGACGTGGTAAATCATGAGTATTTAATAAGAATGGATTGCTCATTTTCTTAATTACTTGTCAGAAAGTTGCGAAAGTACATCTTTATCTGTTGAGCCTGCCAAGCGCTCGCGACCACGAGTAATTGCTTCTTGAGTTTTATTCAAAATAACTTCAAGAGTTGCAAGGCGTGAATCGATATATTCTTCAATTTCTTGGCGCTGTTCTGCTGCTTCTTGGCGCGCTTCTTGCAAAATATTCTTCGCCTCTTCGCGAGCCTGCTGCATGATCGCAGTCTGTTCAATTAACTGCGATGCCTCTTCGCGAGCCATTGCGACCATCTGCTCCGCCTGCATGCGACCTTCATCAATAACTTTGTCGCGGTTAGCAATGATTGATTCTGCTTTTGAAAAAGATTCTGGCAGAGCTGCCTTTGCTTCATCAAGAACGGCGAGCATCTCTCCACGGTGCACAACACATGATGCAGACAATGGGACGCCACGCGCTTCTTCAACCATCTTGATTGCCGAAGCTAATTTCTCAACTGCATCCATTTTCAACCTGCAACTTTCTTTGAGAGTGCTTTTTGCACGGATGGTGGAACCATCTTTGAGATATCCCCATTGTATTTAGCTAATTCTTTAACCAAAGAAGATGATAAGAAGGAATGCGCAGGGTCAGTCGCCATAAACATTGTGTCTACCCCAGCTTGCAGGTTGACCTGTGCCTGCTGCAATTCGTAATCAAAGTCAGATACCGCACGCAGACCCTTGGTAATCACATCAATGTTGTTGCGCTTGCAATACTCCACAGTCAAACCACTCCATGAATCGACCATTACGTTCTTGAGGTCTTTCGTGGTCTCTTTGATCATCTCAATACGTTCTTCGACGCTAAAGAGGCTCTGCTTGGTGCTGTTGATAAAAACTGCGACTACCACTTCATCAAAGTGTGCACTGGCGCGAGAAATGATATCCAAATGGCCATAAGTCACTGGATCAAAAGATCCTGGGCATACCGCTCTTCTCATAGGTAAAGATTAACCCATCTCTCCGTAGTAGAGCGTGGCTACGCCATATTCCTTTGTGCGCAGCTCTCTAAGCGGTGCTGGCCAATTTATAGAAGAGCCCTTAGTCGCTCTCTCAATGACAATTACACCACCACTTCGAATAACTTCTCTTTCGAGAATTGAATCAAGTAATTCGTGAACAGCTTGATGGCTGTAATCATATGGAGGATCCATAAATATGATGTCGTATTTTTGCATTGGATTCGACAAGAATTTTTGAGCACTCATGGCATATAGATGGAACTTGCCTTCAGGTTTGGCTTTCTCGACAATCTCTTGATTTGCGCGAATTGTCTTAACTGCACCTTCATCTTTTTCAACTACATGCACCAATGAAGCACCGCGTGAAAGCGCTTCCAAACCAACTGCAGCGGAACCAGCGAATAAATCTAGAAAATTCAAATTTTGGAATTCACCGAATTCTGATAGCAAAGTTGAAAAGAGTGCTTCACGAGCTCGATCAGATGTCGGCCTGGTAGCGCCAGCAACGGTAGATAAATTCCTACCTTTTGCTACACCCGCAATAATTCGCATTGATCAACCTTTATCTAGATACTCAACTTCTCGAAGTGCAAGTAGTTTATTTATTTCGCCCTCAAGAGTAGGGGTAATTCCTTCTTGTAGCGTAATTTCTGCTGCGGTGCGCGCAGCCAAGATAATTTCTTCATCGCGAAGTACGCGAAGCAACTTCAGATGTGAGCGCGAACCGCTCTGCGAAACGCCCAATACATCGCCTTCGCGTCTTTGCTCCAAGTCAATTCGTGCTAACTCAAAACCATCCAAAGTATTTGCTACGGCAGTTAAACGCTCGTAAGCCAAAGAATCTTCTGCAACTTTAGTTATTAATAAGCAAAGCCCTGGCGAATCTCCTCGACCGATACGTCCGCGGAGCTGATGAAGCTGAGAAATACCAAATCTATCGGCATCCATGATGACCATTACCGTTGCATTGGGAACATCCACGCCTACTTCGATGACTGTTGTGGAAACTAGAACATCAATCTCTTTGTTTGAGAACGCCTGCATCGTCGCATCTTTTAGCTCTGCTGCTTGTTTGCCGTGCAATTCGGCAACCTTTAAACCTTTTAGCGCTCCAGTAGCAAGATCTGGTGCCAATTCTGACACGGCATACATCTCTTTGCTCTCGGTACCAAACAAGAAATCCATATCTGAATCTTCTGGAGTTGTTGCACTAATTCTTGGCGCAACCACATAAGCCTGATGACCTTCGGCAACCTCTTCCCTGATTCTTTGCCAAGCACGTTCAAGATACGTTGGCTTGGTAAGAGCATTTACTAAATGTGTTGTAATTGGTGACCTGCCAAGCGGAAGTTCGCTTAATGTTGAAATATCTAAATCACCGAATACTGTTATCGCAACTGTTCTTGGAATTGGCGTTGCGGTCATAACTAATAAATGTGGCGGTGTATCAGCTTTTGAACGCAGCGCATCTCTTTGTTCGACACCGAAACGATGTTGTTCGTCAACAATGACTAAACCAAGATCTTTAAAACCAACCGCTTCTGAAAGAAGCGCATGCGTACCAACAACTAGATCAATTTCACCGTTCTTAATTCGTGCTTGAATTTCGCGTTTCTCTGCTGCACCCATTGAGCCTGTAAGGAGAGCGATTTCAATTGCACAATCAGGTGCGCCCAACTTACCTTTTGTTGCTAATTCGCCTAACTGTCTTGAAATAGTTCTGTGATGCTGTTGCGCCAAGACTTCTGTCGGAGCCAAGAGTGCAACTTGAGCTTTTGCATCTATCACGTTTAGTGCTGCACGTAGGGCAACGATTGTCTTACCCGAACCAACTTCACCTTGAAGCAATCGATGCATTGGCCTATCGGAAATTAAGTCTTTAAAGATCTCATCCGAGACCATCTTCTGTCCGGGGGTTAATTCAAATGGCAGCGATTTATCAAACTCTGGAAGTACTCCTCCGGCTTGCGGAATACGGGCGATAGTATGCACGCTCGCCACTTCTTGCTTCTGTTTAAGCATAGTGAGCTGCAAAAGATAAGCTTCATCGAAAGTTAAACGTTCTCGGGCTTTATCTGCAGCTTCGATTCCGGTTGGTCGATGAACTTCTTGAAAAGCTACAGATAGATCAGGGTAATTAAATTGCTCTTTGATTTTCTCCGGCAAGAAATCCTCTACCTCATCTAGCGAATCAAGAACAATTTCAAGGGCTTTTGCGATTTTCCAAGAAGCAAACTTTCCGGTAGCCGGATAGATTGGTAAATGCTTATCTGCAAAAGCTCCGATTGCATCTTCGACATCGCTATCGCCAGGTAACCATTCAAGTTCTGGATGTGCGAGTTGGCGCATTCCTTTGAAGGTGCCGATCTTGCCTGCAAAAAGTCCTTGTCGACCGATTCGCATCTCTTTCTCACGCCATGCTTGATTAAAGAATGTCAGTGACATTTTCTGATTGTTATTATCTTCGATAATTACTTCGACAATAACTTGCTTGCGATTGGCCATTCTTCGACTTTTAACTGAATGGACTTTGGCTAGAACTGTTGCTTCTTCACCTTCGCGCAATTTAGAGATATCGGTTAGCTCGCCGCGTCTTACATATCGGCGTGGATAGTGGTGAAGAAAATCTCCTACAGTTTTATAGCCCAATTCGGTGGCAACAACTTTGGCGGTGCGATCTCCAATCACATCGACCAGCTTCGTCTCTAAATTAGCCACGGCTAATCTTCTACTGGTTATGGTTGCAAATTAAGTTGCGGCACACCATGCCAGCCAGAGTGAGTAATCACTAGAAGCGCTCGGTCTCGATACTTTTCCAGAATTCTTGCGGTAATTCTTTCCGCTAATTCCGAATCTAGGTGCTCGGTAGGCTCATCTAAAATCAATAGCGGTGCGTTGCTCAATAGAGCTCGGGCTAGCACGATTCGCTTCGCCTCTCCTCCAGATAAACCTCTTCCGAATTCACCAATGATGGTATCTAGACCTTCGGGCAGGTCCGAAACTAATTTATCAAGCTCAAGCAATTGCAAAACTTCTGTGAAATCTTCGGCGCCTGAGATTTTCAAATTTTCGCGCAAGGAAGTATTGAAAATGTGACCGTTTTGAAGTGCGCCAACTGAAATTTCAGAGAGATTATCTATCTCACGAACTTCGACTCCATTGATAGTTAATGAACCTGAATATCGAATTAAACCTAAAATTCCCATAGCACTTGTGGTTTTACCTGCTCCGCTTGAGCCACGAAGAACTAGCGCTTCACCAATATTAATACTAAAAGATATTGGCGTTATGGTTGGAGCGCTCCAATAAGCAGAGTAATTCTTTGCAACTAATTTATCAAAAGTTACTCGCTCTCCGACTTTTTCGTTTTCGTTTGGAATTGCTGCGAGCTTCTCTTTTGCTAACTGTAGCTTTCCACTTGTAAAAAGATTTGGGTACCAAGCAAGGGTTGCTTCAAGGCCGGTCAAAGCAAGAAACACCAACATCGCAACTTGAACTGGCGGCAGAGAATGAGTATTTGCATAGACGAAAGTAATTACTAAAACAGCAGCCATTAGTAAATTAATTAGCAATTGGAATCTGCGAATCACTCCCAACAATTTTCGCTCGCGTATTCTGATTGCACTCTCCAGAATATGCGAACGACTAACGACTTCTTCGAGGTATCCATATAACTCCGCCTCAAGGGCGCCATGTACGCTTGAACGCACTTGTTCAGCATATTCACTTTCAAGATCTTCTAGTTCTCTGGTGACTACAAACATCTGTTTCAAAGCTAACTTCGGAAGAGTTATATTCAGGATCAAAGTCAAAACCAGCCAGACCAATCCAATTAATGGTTGGAGCCAAAAAGCTAATACTGTTGCTGCGCAACTTGAGATTAGCGCTGCTGCACCCGGGAGAGTAACTCGAAGCTCATATTCTTGAGCCCGCTCAACATCATCTACTACTTGCTTTATAAGCTTGCCGCCACTTCCTGCTATCAGAACCTTTGCTGGGTTGCTGATGATTCTTTTATATAGATCGCTACGCAATGATGCTAACTTTGCAAAGACAGATTTATGGCTAACGATTCGCTCTAAATAACGTGTGACCGAGCGACTAATTCCGAAGAAACGAACCATCACTACTGCAACGCTAAGCGTTAATACCGGCGGCATAAAAGAAGCCATTGTGATTAACCAACCACTTGTAACATTTAATCCAATGCCAGCGATAAAAGAGAAAGCTGAGAGCCAATAAGCAAGAATCATTCTTGAATTCTCACAATTCTGTCATCCGGCCTAATTAGATCAGTGTCATGAGTAATGATGATTACTGAACTCTTTAATGAACGTAACGTCTGCATGACTTTGGCTGCTGATTCCTTATCCAAGTCCGCAGTAGGTTCGTCTGCAATAAGTAGCTTTGGTTTATGAACTAGTGCACGTGCTATTGCAACCTTACGAATTTGTCCGCCTGAAGCTGCGCTCATTAGTTCGCTTCCTGATTCTAGAACCGAATCAAGCCCGATTGGTAAGTCACTTACATTAAGTGCCACTAAATCTAGGTGATGGCTAATCTCAAGATCAGAAATACCGGGTGCAATCAATTCGAATTGTTTACGGATACTTCCCTGAGCCAATTTAGGATGTTGGGGCACCCAACCAATGCCGCTCTTATCAATTGAATTAATCAAATTCAAAGCTGCAGTAGTTTTACCTGCACCTGAGGGGCCAACCCAGAATTGCAGGCCTTCTGGATATTTAGCGTTATTAGAAAGTGATGCGCTTGGTTGAGGAATTTCTTGTAGTTTATTCAAGGCTTCAGTGCCGTCTGCTGATGCGTGAAATAAGGCTGCAGCATTTCGCAATGGAAAATAAATCTCGGGTGCTAAAATCAAAATCATCAGCGCTGATTTAAATTCGATATTTCCAGCTACTAAACGAAGTCCAATCTCAACTGCAATTACTGCTACCGAGATGGTTGCTGCCAATTCCAAAGCTAGACTGGATAAGAATGAGATTCGCAAGACTTTCATAGTCTCTTGGCTATACCGCTCTCCCATCGATTGAATGCGACCAGCTTGGTTCTTGGTTCGACCAAAAATCTTTAGAGTGGCAAAACCCTTAAGGGAATCTTCGAAGTAACTAGATAAGGTACCGAGAGTTTGCCACTTCTTGCCAACTTCATCATTTGTATATTTGCCAATAAGCGCACCGAAAAAAGGAATTATCGGTAAGGTAAGAATCGCAACAATTGCACTTAACAAATCCTTGGTTATGAATACAAGAATCAAAGTAGTCGGAATAGTTACAGAGAAGATTAATTGCGGAATAAATCTTCCGTAATAGGTATCAATCGAATTTAGGCCCTTTATGAGCAAATTGCTCATTGCAGCCGGTGAGAAGTGACGCATGCCGAAAGAATTCTTTGTTACTTCTGACCGAAAACTCTCTTTTGCGTTGATTGCTTGATTCAAAGTCCAATTTTCAAATCCAGCCAAGAAAATAGATCTGAAAATCCATAGCGACATGAGAAAGTAAATTTCAGGATAGATACTTTTGACATCAATGACTTTGATTATCAGGTCGGCAATTAGCCACGCGTTAGTTATTAAGAAAGCTGACCAAATCAAGCTTGCGAATATTGAGGCCAGAAAAAGATAACGGCTGCTACCTTTCAGTAGCAGCCGTAGATCTATTTTCACAGAGGCAATTTATCGCCATCTAGAACGCCGCGCTCAGGATGGGCGATCTGATCTGCGCTAACTCGCTTGCGGAATACCCAGTAAGTCCAGCCCTGATAGATCAAGACAATTGGAGTCATGATCAAGGCGACTACGGTCATGGTTTTCAAGGTGTAATCAGTGCTTGAGGCATTAGTGATTGTTAAATCAAATGCCTTGCTTACAGAACTTGGCATAACACGTGGATATAGAGCATTGAAAAGATCACTCACAAAAGAAACGATTGCAAGTGAAGATAAGATGAAGGCCCATCCCTCTCGAGCTTTCAAATTCATGCCTAATGCCGCCAACCAGAAAACCGCCACCAATGCGGAGAGCAGAAGTACGATTGCCTTCTTCTCTGGCAATAGTGCAATAGTCCAAATTAGATATGCCACCGCAGCAACTGCCGCGACCAATCCATAACGGGTAACTAATTTGCGCGCCTTATTACGTATTTCGCCGGCAGTCTTCAATGACAAGAAGATCGCGCCGTGTGTAAGGAATACAGTCAAAGTGACAACGCCACCAAGTAGTGCATATGGATTTAGTAGATTGAAAAATCCACCTGTGTACTCAAGGTGACCATTAACTTCTTCGATTGGAACACCTTTAACAATATTGCTAAATGCGACTCCCCATAGAAGTGCAGGAATAGCACTTGAAATAACTATTGCGATATCCCAACGTTGACGCCACTCTGCTTTTCCGTACTTGCTGCGATATTCAAGAGCTACACCGCGAACAATTAGTCCAACTAGAATAAGGAAGAGTGGTAAATAGAAACCGCTAAATAAAGTTGCATACCATTCAGGAAAAGCAGCAAATGTTGCGCCACCTGCAACTAGTAACCAAACTTCGTTTCCGTCCCACAATGGTCCGAGAGTCGTAAGAACCGCTCTACGGTCTGCTTCGTTTGAAGAAACTTGCTTAAGCAACATTCCAACTCCGAAGTCAAAGCCTTCGAGGATGAAGTAACCAATCCAAAGTACTGCGATTAGCAGGAACCAAACTGTTTGTAATGTCATTTTCTCTGCGCCTCCCCTTAGTAACTCATCGCCAGTGGCTTATCTGAAGAACCACCAATTTCAGTAGGTTCGTTGTAATGAATTTGATCATCTGGACCAAGTTTGATTGCACGAAGCATTAATTTCACTTCAATCGCT
>CAYMVX010000032.1:0-9995 GCA_964394375.1 uncultured Actinomycetes bacterium | reverse complement strand
GATCAGCAATTGCGAATGCTACGAAACCAGCAAGAACTGGTACCAAGAATCCGAATAGTGTCGCGCCAAGGCGGAAGATAAGTGCTGGGATGTTGTTATCAGATAGAGCTGTTGCTAGATCTGGCTTTACTACATCGACTGGATCATGAAGCATGAAACCTAGTGCGATCAAAATACCGCCGGCTGCAACGAATGGAATCATGTATGAAACACCAGTCATCAGCCAACGACGTACGTTAGAAGCAGAACTCACGGAAGTTCCTTTCCTGTTAATTCAAATTCGGCGCTTTGCCAAATTTGCTATTCAGTTTTTTCCTAACATCCCGAAGAGTGGAGCTCCAACTCTTTGGGAATTCTTATATTTATTTTGCTGCTACTTACCTGCCAGCTCTTCAGCTTGTGCGATAAGAGCCTTTGCATCTTTGATAGCGGTCTTCGGAATTGATTGCACGATCTTGCAACCATCGAAGCGATCAAGATCGCGAATTCCGACATCGTTTGCAAAGATCACTACATCTGCGCCCTGGATGACATCGCGCGCAATCGGCTTATATCCACCTGCTCCTTGAGTCTCAACGATCATTTCGTGGCCTGCAGCCTTGCCAGCGCGCTCTAGCGCTTCAGCTGCCATATATGTGTGCGCGATTCCTGTTGCGCAGGATGTCACTGCAACGATTTTCATTTAGTTACCGCTTTCTGGGTTCTCTAAGAGTCCAACCAATGCGGCTGGATCATTTGTAGTTCTTAAAGCTTTTGTGAATTCATCGTCCATTAAGCGACGAGCTAGTGAAGAGAGAATTGTGATGTGCTCATCCCCTGCCTCATTTGGCACCAAAATCATGAATAGCACCTCAGCTGCGCCTTCATCTTCATCAAAGATGATGTTCTGATTGACGCTACGAGCAACAGCGACGCTGCTCTCTTTGACTCCAGAGGTGCGTGCATGTGGAATTGCAACGCCATCAACTTGCGGTGTTCCCATTTCGTCGCGAGTAAGTACATCTTTGGTGATCTGATCTGCATCACTTCCGCGACCTGCAGCAACTACCATCTTTGCCATCTGCGAAATCGCATCAACTTTGTCAGTTGCATCTAAGTCGAAGGTAATTAACTCAGTTGAAAATATCGCCATTAGTGGACCTCTGCCAATTCTCGAGAATCTTTTGGAACTTCGTTTATCTTTACTGAAACCGCTGCAGCTTGTGCAGGAGTTGGAATTGCAGTTCCTGGAAGTGGAACTGAAGCTGCGCTCCAAGCAATTGCATCTTTCAGCGCGCTCGGTGTAGCACCGCCACCTAAGTAGATTGCTAGCAAAATATCTCCAGCGCCAACAGGAGTTCCGGAAGCTGCGTGTTCTGGTTCGCAGTGCATTACTTCATCTGAAGTAACAAGAATCGCGCCGTCTTTGCCAAGTGAACAGAGCACTTGCTCTACTCCACCAGCAATAACTTCGCGAGCTGCTGCAATCACATCGTGAATAGTCTTAAGTGGGCGGCCGACAAGTTCTGCTAATTCAAATTGATTTGGCTTAATCAGTTCTGGCTTTACTGCAAGAGCTGCGCGAAATTCTGGGCCACTGCCATCAATTGCAACCTTTGCACCGCGATCACGAACAAACTGAGCTAAATCACGGTAGGTATTAACGTCTGCACCTGGATTTAAGCGACCTGCTAACACCACCCATGAGCCCTTTAAATCAAGGCCATCTAGAGTTTGTAACAACTCATTTAATACATCATTGGTCAGCTCGAAGCCTGGCTCGTTGATTTTGGTAACTGTGCCATTAGCTTCTTGCAGAGTGATATTGCTTCGAGTAATGCCCTCTGCTTTGATTACATGGTGCGCGATTTTCAGCGCATTTAACTTCTTGCCAAACCATTGGCTGCCTAAATCGCCGCAAATCAATACTGCGTGGGTCTTTGCGCCAAATGCAGCTAATGCACGGGAGACATTGACGCCTTTTCCACCTGGATCAATTGCATTTAAATCGCCGCGATTTACTCCACCTAAAGTTAATGAATTTACCGCGATAGTGCGATCAATAGATGGATTGGTAGTCACGGTGATAATCAAGCGCGTACCACCTTTAAACCGGTAGTTTCAATTTGCGCAGCTGCACCTTGATCGACAGCTTCATCCGTAACAACTAAATCAATATCTTTAATATCGCCAAACTTTGCGAAGTGATCCTGTGTGAACTTTGTATGATCGGCAACAACAATCTTCTCTTTAGCTGCATTTAACATCGCGCTCTTTACTGCAGCTTCAGCAGGTTCTGGTGTGGTTAATCCACGTGCAAGTGAAATTCCGTTTGTTGCGATAACCGCTACATCTGCAACGATTCCACCAAAGGTATCAATCGCCCATTGGTCGACACATGATCGAGTACCTTTACGAACACGACCACCAGCAAGAAGAATTTCAATATTCTCTTTCTCCATTAAAGCAACTGCGTGATCAGGTGAATTTGTGATGATACGTAGTCGAGAGTCATTTGGAATCAAAGGAATAATCTGCGCAGTTGTAGTACCTGCATCAAGAATTACGGTTCCGTTCTCTGGAAGGAGCGCAACAACTGCTTTTGCAATACGTAACTTCTCTGCTTGTTGAATTGAATTCTTTAAATCAACGCTTGGTTCTAGCCAAACTGGAATTGCGCCACCATGAACGCGTTGAACAAGACCTTGCTTCTCTAAATATGAAAGATCGCGACGAATGGTTTCTGGGGCTACATCTAAATGGCTAGCCAAGTCATTGACCGAGGCGCGGCCCTTGCCACGAACTCGTTCGACTATCGAGCGATATCGCTCCATCGCGTACATAGCCTTAATGGTCCTCTATAAAAGGCCATTTGTCTGCCCGTTTCGGTTTGTTTTTATAACTATTTTGGGAGAAACAAACCTACTCGGCAGTAGTATCGCGGTAGCTGAGCCAGGCGCGGATATACCAGTAGCCGGTGATATAGGTCAGGGCGACCGCCACGTAGATCCAGCCGAACTTAAACCACTCGAAAAAGGGCGGTTCCTTAGGGAGAGGCAGGATGAACCAGCCCAAACCTAGATTCTGCGAAAGGGTCTTTAACTTTCCCCCGCGGTTGGCGCTGATGACGCCGCCTGAAATTACGACTGCGCGGAAGACGGTGATGCCAATTTCGCGGAAGAGAATAGCGATGGTGACCCACCACGGAAAACGATCTTGAAGCGAGAGCGGAATCATTACCGATGCGATCATTAATTTATCGGCAACTGGATCTAGGAATTTACCCATCTCAGTGATTTGGCCGCTCTTTCGCGCCAAACGACCATCAACGACATCGCTCATGGCGATACAGAAGAAAATTAACCAGCTAATCAACTGCCATGCAGTGCCGCTTTGATAGAGCGCCCAGACTGCCGGTGGCAGCGCAACGATGCGCGCAATAGTGATTTGATTAGGAGTTATCTTCACATCGGCCTCGCAATTAAATCTGCGCCTGCTGAATCAACGATAACCGCTTTGACCCACTGCCCTAATTTGAAATCGGTATCACCTTCAAAGCCAACTGTGCCATCTACTTCAGGACCTTGGAATGCAGCGCGACCTTCTTGAATCTCTGGATCATCAATTAACACATCAACTTCTGCTCCGATGCGAAGTGCTGCGCGCTCAGAAACTGCGTTGTCAGCAATTGTTGAAAGTAGAGATACGCGATGCGCAATTGTCTCTGCATCTAATTTGTTCTGCATATTTAGAGCTTCAGTTCCATCTTCATCTGAATATCCAAATACGCCAACGGCATCTAGTTGTGCATCCTCTACGAAGCGGCATAGCTCATCAAAGTCACTTTCCTTCTCGCCTGGGAATCCAACAATGAAATTACTGCGGATGCCTGCATCAGGTGAAAGTGCCCGAATTTGGCTGATTAAATGCAGGAACTCTTCGTTGCCACCAAAGCGGCGCATGCTTCGTAAAACATCTTTTGCGCTGTGCTGGAAAGAGAGATCAAAGTAAGGCGCAACTTTCTCATCTTCAATCATTGCTTGAAGCAAGGTAGGACGCATCTCAGCTGGTTGCAGATAAGAGAGTCGAATTCGTTTGATCCCACTAATCTTAGAAAGCTCTGGAATCAACTTCTCCATTGCGCGCAGATCGCCTAAATCTTTGCCGTAACTAGTGGTGTTCTCCGAAACTAAGAAAACTTCACTTACCCCATTATCGGCAAGCCATTTCGCCTCTTCGATAACTTCAAGTGGATGGCGGGAAATAAATGCGCCACGGAACTGCGGAATTGCGCAGAAAGCACAGCGACGGTCGCATCCGGACGCAATTTTGAGCGGAGCCCACGGTGCATCATTTAAACGTTTGCGTGAGAAATTTAAATCGATGGTCTCTTTCTTGCGCTCCGCTGGTGAGATTGGAAGTAAGTTGCGTCGATCTTGTGGTGTGTGCGGGACAGGCTTGTGCCCAGAAAGGATGTCACCTAAGCGTGCGGAGATATCCTTGTAATCATCAAATGACAAGATGCCATCAGCTTCGGGAAGCGCGTTAGCTAACTCTTCACCGTAGCGTTCGGCCATGCAGCCCACTGCAACTACCGCTTTAGTGACGCCATTGCCTTTTAGTGCATGCGCTTCAAGAAGTGAATTAATTGAATCTTGTTTAGCGCTCTCGATAAAACCACAGGTGTTGATTACTGCAACTTCGGCATCTGCAGCATCGTCGACTAGCTTCCAGCCATCAGCTGCCAAACGGCCAGCTAACTCTTCTGAATCCACATCGTTACGAGCGCAGCCCATAGTGATGAGGGCTACGGTTTTCGACATGGCTACGAATTTACCCCATAACTGACATTAACCACTTCACCATCTGCACCAAGTGGCGAAACTTCCTTGCCATTTACCGTGAGTTTGACCGCACCGGCATTTCCAATTCGCAAGTTGACGGTTTCGGTACTTGAAAATTCGAAAACTTGGCCCTGCGATGCGCGACCAGAATACAAAGTGGTTCCCGCTGCATCGCTAACAAATAACCAAGATGATCCAGTAGCTGCTTCCAACTTAACCATTACTCCGGTACCTGAAGAGTAGGAATTTGCTGTCGCATCAACTGTTGGCTGTGCTGATGGTTCGGCACTCTTGCTTGGTGTCGCCGAAGCTGATGCGGTTGGTTTTGGCTTTGGCGCACTTGCGCTCTGCTTGAGTGAATTTACAACTACTGATGTCGATAGCAGTAAGAAAATACCAATACCGCTATATATAGCTAACTGCTTGTTTGTTAACTTCTTACGTTCAGGCAGAGCAATCGTTGCGCTATTTTCAACTAACTGTTCGTGAATTGCGCGTTTTGCTTGCGCATGTTCTTCATCAAATTGATGAAGCAAAATTTCTGAATCTATGTTTAATATCTTAGCGATGTTGCGCAGATGCCCACGCGCATAAGCGTCACCGCCGGCATTAATAAAGTTGTTCTCTTCAAATTCTTTAATTAGTGAAGGTCGAATACTGGTCGCTGCAGATAATGCGTCCACGGTCAATTTCGCGCTGTTTCGCGCGCTCGAGATCAATTGACCTAAATTCATTGAGAGAAGTTTAGAACGGGTTAGGCGGTATCACCTAACAAAAATTAACTTTTCACCCCGTGGGTCACCCGTTAGTCACTAATTGTGCTGAGTACATCGTCAAGCTCTTCAGGCTTAACGAGCACTGCGCGAGCCTTTGATCCTTCAGATGGACCAACAATTCCGCGAGATTCCATCAAATCCATCAATCGTCCCGCTTTTGCAAAACCAATTCGCAATTTGCGCTGCAACATTGAAGTTGAACCAATTTGGGTGGTTACGACTAAATGCACTGCTTGAAGTAATAGTTCGTAATCATCGCCGATTTCATTTATCGCACTAACGACAACTTTCTGCGCCGCAGTCACATCGTCACGGAAACGAGGGGAAAGTTGCTTCTTCACATGTGCAACAACATCTGCAATTTCGCGTTCAGATACATATGCACCTTGAATGCGAATAGGTCGTGATGCACCCATAGGCACAAATAATCCATCGCCTTGACCGATAAGTTTTTCAGCGCCAGGTGAATCCAAGATAACGCGGCTATCTGCAAGAGATGACGTTGCAAATGAAAGTCGTGACGGTACGTTCGCTTTAATTAGACCAGTAACCACGTCAACTGATGGACGTTGTGTTGCTAGAACTAAGTGAATACCTGCAGAGCGAGCAAGCTGAGTAATACGTACGACACACTCTTCAACATCTTTGGCCGCAACCATCATCAAATCTGCAAGTTCGTCGATAACGACAAGTAGATATGGGTACGGTTCCAAAATGCGATCACTACCTGGAGGTGTTGCTACCTTGCCGGCGCGAACTGCTTTATTGAAATCGTCGATATGGCGGAAACCGAATGTCGCAAGATCTTCATAACGCAGATCCATTTCACGCACTACCCATTGCAGCGCATCTGCCGCTTTCTTCGGGTTGGTGATAATCGGTGTAATCAAGTGAGGAATATTGTCGTACGCAGTTAGCTCTACGCGCTTTGGATCGATTAGCACCATACGTACTTCATCAGGGGTTGCGCGCATCATGATTGAAACAATCATTGAGTTAATCATCGAAGACTTACCAGCACCTGTTGCGCCAGCTACTAATAAGTGCGGCATTTTGGCTAAGTTAGCACAGATGTAATTACCTTCGACGTCTTTACCTAGCGCTGAAAGCATTGGGTGCATATCTTGGCCAGCCACGCTTGAGCGTAAAACATCGCCTAGAGCGACGATTTCGCGGTCGCTATTTGGAATTTCAATACCGACTGCAGACTTACCTGGAATTGGAGACAAGATACGAACTTCACTTGAGGCAACTGCGTAAGCGATGTTCTTTGATAGCGCAGTAATTCTTTCAACTTTAACTGCATTACCTAATTCAACTTCATAACGAGTAACAGTTGGTCCGCGCATGAAGCCAGTTACTTGTGCATCAATTTCGAACTCTGCAAATAGCTCAGTTAGCGCGCTAACGATCGCATCGTTAGCTTTGCTCTTGCCTTTTGCAGCAGGGCCTGCCTTAAGTAAATCAGGTGATGGCAATACATATTTACTATCTGGTTGCAGCATCATCTGAACTGGACGAGCTGCTGGCGCGGTTGATGGATGAGCCTTTGGAATTTCGACGGTAAATTCTTCGTCGAACTCCTCCTCTGCTGGCTCATCGTATTCTTCGTCATCAAACTCTTCTTCGTCCTCTTCGAACTTCGAAACCAACGGAGTCTCAAATGGCGCTGATTCGTACATCTCATCGTCATCTTCTTCAGAGCGCTTTGGCATCTTGGTCTTAAGCCAGATAAATGTTGATTTGATGCGAATTGCAACTTGTGAAAACGGTGTTGCAGTAACTACTAATAGACCAAAGCCGAAAACCAGAAGCAATACCGGATATGTAAGTAGCGGAGTCAGAACTGCGATTAGCGGTTTAGTTACGCCATAACCCAACCATCCGCCACCATGACGCATTGCAGTTGCTCCGGTTCCTTCAGAACCGTTAAACATATGTGCAAGACCAGTTGCAGAGATCAACAAAGTAATGGTGCCGATTGTGATTCGTGCAGTCTCTTGCTTCTTATCCGGTGATCTAAATAAGCGGATTGCAAAGAAGAAGAGCACCAACGGAGCTAGTACGCCGATACGGCCAAAACCCCCGTAGAAAATTGCATAGAGTGCGCGACTAACAGAAGATTGTGAATTCATCCAAGTGCCAGCAACAGATGCCAAGCCGATGATTACCAATAACAAGGCTGCGCCATCGCGCTGATGGGCGCTATCTAGATCTTTAGCGGCGCGGGTGGTGAAGCGAATGGTGTTTCCAAGGCCCTTAGCGAAGGAACGCCAAATGCTGCCTAGTACTGAAAGTACCGATTTGGATGCTTTTTTACGCTTAGCCACGACCGGCAAGCCTATATTAAAGAGCTCTTTAAACCTCGATGACAAGCGGAACGATCATCGGTTTTCTTCGATGCTCTTGCCCCACCCAATTGCCAATAGTTTTACGAACTACTTGTGAAAGTTGATGTGTTCCGTTTGTGCCTTGAGCCACTGCAGCAGCTAGCGCCTTTTCAATGCGGTTCTTCACATCATCAAACATCGCAGGATCTTCATTGAATCCGCGTGCATGAATATCTGGACCAGCAACTATGGTGCCCTTCTGTGCATCAATTACCACGACTACAGAAATGAAGCCTTCTTCACCGAGAATGCGGCGATCTTTCAAAGTGCTTTCTGTAATTTCGCCAATTGATTGGCTATCAACATAAACAAAACCACACGGCACTGCGCCAGATACTTGCGCACGACCTTCAATTAAATCTACAACCATGCCGTTCTCGACAATCACAGCGTTCTTGCGATTAACACCAGTGCTAATTGCTAATTCGGCATTTGCTTTCATATGGCGCCATTCACCATGAATTGGCATTACGTTCTTAGGTTTTACTAAGTTGTAGCAGTACAACAACTCTCCTGCTGCCGCATGGCCTGAAACGTGCACCATCGCATTGCCTTTATGTACAACTTTGGCACCTAGACGAGTAAGTTCATTAATCACACGATAAACCGGTGATTCATTGCCGGGAATCAAAGACGAGGCTAGAACAACGGTGTCACCTTCACCGACCACAATTGAATGTTCGCCGTAAGCCATACGTGAAAGCGCTGCTAGCGGTTCGCCTTGGCTACCGGTACAAATTAAAACTACGTTATCGCCATATTTCTCTAAATCATCTTTTTCGATCATGGCAAATGCTGGAATATTTAAATAACCCATGCGAGATGCGATATCCATGTTGCGCACCATCGAGCGACCAATGAAACAAACCTTGCGATTATTCTGAACTGCAATATCAATGACTTGTTGGATGCGATGTACGTGAGATGCGAACGAAGCCACAATTACGCGGCGTCGCGTATTGGAAATAATGCGATCTAAAGTCGGCATGATTTCGCGCTCTGAAGGGGTAAATCCTGGAACGTCCGCGTTTGTTGAATCAACCAGGAATAGGTCAACGCCCTCTTCGCCAAGGGAAGCGAATCGTCGCAAATCTGTAATTCGGCCATCTAGTGGCAACTGATCCATTTTGAAATCGCCAGTGTGCAGAACAGTTCCGGCGCCACATTTAATTGCAAGCGCTAGCGCATCAGGGATTGAGTGGTTAACTGCAACTGCTTCTACTTCGAAGCTTCCGATCTTTACCTTTTCGCCATCTGCAATTTCGCGCATCAAGCCAGTAATGCGATGCTCTTTTAACTTTGCCGCAGTTAGCGCAAGGGTAAGTGGCGAACCATAAACTGGAATATCTCCACGTTCGCGAAGTAGATATGGAACTGCGCCAATGTGGTCTTCATGGCCGTGAGTTAAGAAAATTGCAGTGACATCATCTAAGCGATCGCGAATGTATGAAAAGTCAGGCAGAATTAAATCGATACCTGGCTGGCTCTCTTCAGGAAATAACACTCCAATGTCGACGATTAAAAGTTCGTTTTCGTATTCGTAAACCATCATGTTGCGGCCAATTTCGCCAAGTCCGCCAAGAGCAACTAGACGTAGCCCATCTTTAGCTAGCTTTGATGGTTCGCCTAAATTTGGATGTGGGTGGTTACTCATTAAACATTCACGCCGCCAGCACGTAGATCAAGTTTTAACTGTTCGATCTGTGCTGCGGTTGCATCGACTAAAGGTAAACGGGTGTGGCCGCCAGGTAAGCCCATCAAGTTGAGCGCAGCCTTGGTAAGGATCGCACCTTGGGTGCGGAAAGTACCGGTAAATACTGGCAGTAGCTGTTGGTGAATTTCTAGCGCACGTTTTGCATTGCCTGCAAACCATGCATCTAACATTTCGCGAAGTTGTGAACCGACTGTATGGCCACAAACGCTTACAAAACCAACTGCACCAACTGATAGAAGCGGTAAATTCAAAATATCATCGCCGGAATAAACTGGAATTCCGCAGCGCTTAA
>CAYMVX010000031.1:0-10561 GCA_964394375.1 uncultured Actinomycetes bacterium | reverse complement strand
GCAACGGTTAAACCGCCGACGCCTGAATCAAAGATTCCGATTGGTGCGTTACTCACGCGCGGAAGTCTATTAGACCTTTAGATACTTACGAAGTGTGAGCGTAGATGCAACGATTGAAACCGCTAGACCGGTTAAGAGTAGCCAGCCTGATGCAATCCACACTTGGCCCCATCCAAAGAACTTGGTGAATGTAAGTAGAGGCGCAATCTTGCTATCGATTACTGACTTAATGCCCGAAAGTAATCCGGTAGCTAGGACCCATCCAACAAATGCTGAAAAGACACCTTCTAGTAAGAACGGCAATTGGATTGACCAACTGGTCGCACCAACTAGTTTCATGACATTTGTTTCTCGACGACGATTAAACGCCGCAATGCGCAAGGTATTGCTAATCAAGAGTGCAGCTGTAAGAACAGATGCCAAACCAACTGCTAGTGCGCCATTTCGGAGTACGCCTAATAACTTGAAGAACTTATCCAGAATTGTTCGCTGATCTTGAACTACATCTACGCCAGGACGACCGGTAAATGCAGAAACCACAACGCCGTATTGAGTTGGATCTTTTAATTTAACTCGGAAAGATTCTGGGAGCTGATCAGCAGTTACATTCTGAGCAATTGCAGAGCCTTTGAATCGCTCCTGAAAATGCGAGAAAGCTTCTGATTGAGATTCGTAATAAACCTTATCTACGACAGGTAAAGCTTGCAGGTCTTTTTGAATCGCAAGACGTTGATCTGAAGTAACGACGCCGGCAGAGCAAGAAGAAGATTCTGATAATGAGCTGCAAAGAAAGACTGATACTTCGATTTTGTCGTACCAATAATCCTTCATTGCCTTTACTTGCGCATTAGAAAGTAAGCCGATACCAAGGAGGCTTAGCGAGATAGCAGTTGTAACCATAACCGCGAAGGTCATAGTGGCGTTACGGCGAAGTCCAATACCTACTTCGCTTGCAATAAATCTAGCGCGCATTTAATTACCCCGTATATCCGTAAACGCCACGTACTTGGTCACGAACTACGTGACCGTTGTCTAGTTCAATAACGCGCTTGCGCATCTGATCCACGATTCCAGAATCGTGAGTCGCCATAAGCACGGTAGTACCTTCGCGATTAATGCGATCAAGTAATTTCATGATGCCAATTGATGTAGCTGGATCTAGATTTCCAGTTGGTTCGTCGGCAATAAGAATTGGTGGCTTTGTGACATACGCACGAGCAATAGCCACGCGCTGCTGTTCACCGCCAGAAATTTCAGAAGGCTTGCGATCTGCCTTGTCTTCCAAACCAACTAGTTCAAGTACTTCTGGAACTTCACGGTCAATCTCTTTCTGAGAATGGCCAAGCACATGAAGAGCAAACGCTACGTTTTCGGTAATAGTCTTATTTGGAAGTAAGCGGAAGTCCTGGAAAACCGTGCCTACCTGACGACGCAATTCAGGAACTTTGTGATTTGGCAGAGTATTTAGATCTTTGCCGGCAACATGAATAGTTCCGGTGGTAGGTCGTTCTTCCCGAAGAACTAATCGCAAGAATGTTGACTTACCTGAACCTGAGAGCCCAACGAGGAAGACGAATTCGCCTTTTTCAATTTCAAGATTTACGTTATCAAGCGCAGGGCGCTCAGTGCCTGGGTAAACCTTGCTGACGTTTTCAAATCGGATCATAACGGGGCAAGTTTAGATAATTATGTTGTTATTTCCGGCTATTTGAGCGCTTTCACAGCAGTTTCACACGCTCAAGGGTGACTTATTACGCAGTACGGCGCCAGCGAATTCCAGATTCAATGAAATCATCGATTTCACCATTTAGAACTGCTTGAGTATTTCCAGTCTCATGGTCTGTTCGCAAGTCTTTAACCATTTGATACGGATGCAATACATATGAGCGCATTTGATTGCCCCATGAACCAGTGCTGCTGCCTTTAAGTGCATCAATCTTTGCTTGCTCTTCTTGGCGACGTCTTTCTAATAATTTTGATTGAAGAACTGCCATTGCAGTTGCTTTGTTCTGAATTTGCGAACGTTCATTCTGGCAAGAGACCACAATCCCTGTTGGCATATGCGTGATTCGAACCGCAGAATCGGTGGTGTTAACACCTTGTCCACCAGGTCCTGAAGATCGGTAAACGTCGACTCGGATTTCTTTTTCATCGATCTCAATATGATCACTCTGATCAACCACCGGTACGACTTCGACGCCGCAGAAAGAAGTGTGGCGTCGGCTCTGCGAATCGAATGGAGAGATGCGAACTAATCGATGCGTTCCTTGTTCAACCGAAAGGGTTCCGTAGGCATATGGCGCACTTACACGGAAAGTGGTCGATTTAATTCCAGCTTCTTCACCATATGAAGTTTCCAAAACATCTACTTTGTAATTATGTCGCTCGCAGTAACGCAAGTACATGCGGCTAATCATTTCCGCCCAATCACACGCTTCTACTCCACCCGCTTCAGAGCGAATAGTTACCAGAGCTTCACGTTCGTCATATTCTCCTGAAAGTAGAGTTTGTACTTCGAGTTCGCTCAATACTTTTGTGATTGAATCCAATTCTTTATCTGCATCATCATATGCACTCTTATCGCCTGCTTCTTCTGCTAGTTCTAGCAAAACGGGTACATCTTCAATTCGGCGACGTAGATTCACTAACTTATTTATTTGAGATTGTGTGTGGCTCAACTTTGAAGTAACGCGCTGTGCGTTCTCAGTGTCATTCCAAAGATCTGGTGCGCCAGCCTCAATCTCAAGCTTTGCCGCATCTTCTTTTAACTTCGGCAAATCTAGTACTTGCTCAATGCCAGAAAGCGTCTGACTCAGGGCAGCAATTTCCCCGTTGTAATCGCGTTCGGCCATGTGAGTAGTTTAGCGTTCGGTTACATCATCCATTAACGCTTGAATCAAACTCTCTTGCATCCAACCTAACCAGGTATAAACAGCATAAACAGCCCTCAATGGGTCATCCGGTTTTAATAATTCTAAGTGTTCTTGGTCAGTGTCCTCGATTTTCAAACGAACACCTAAGGCAAGTCGAATATCGTTCAATCCACCAAGCCAAGCGTTTGCACCTTCATGATCTAAAACGATTGGTTGATCTCCTGCATTAATTAAATTGCTTCTAATAGCCATTGAGTGCGCACGTTTCTTGTCTCGCAGAGTCGATTCGGTGTATCTGCGAAATTCTGATGCCGCACTTTCATCTGCATAAGCATTTGGTAGCAATCGAAGTAATACTTCATCTTCTGGCGGAGCATCATGAACTGTAATTCCGACCATCGCCGCAAGTGGGTCATCGTGTGCATGATCTACTCGCTCAGCCAATAACTCAATAATTTGTTCGCTTAAATTAATTAATACCTCGCGCTCAGATTCAGAGAATCTTGCTTGATATTCATTTTCACCATGGCGAGTGAAACCTGTAGGTTCGGTATTCATCAAAGTTCTTCTTTTGAGACGGTCGCCCAAAGTCCATATTCGTGAAGACGTTGCACATCTCTTTCCATCTCTTCACGAGAACCATTCGAAACTACGGCTTTGCCATCATTGTGAACTTTAAGCATTAGCTCTGTGGCATGCTCTTTTGTGTAACCAAAAAGCTCCATAAATACATAAGTTACATATGACATTAAATTAACTGGGTCATCCCAAACTACACATACCCATAGACGGTCATTGCTAAAAATCGCTTTTAGCTCTTCGTCTAGCTGCGTATTGATTTTGACCATAGTGAATTTTAACGAATTGCTAGAGTGACTGTTGCAGAGGATGACCCCGAAGAACTTACGCGCAGAGTAAGAAATGGGCTAATTCCGACGGCATAATTAAACGCATAAGCCCCGGCATCATCTGTAACGGTAGCGCCAATCTGGCTCCACTTGCCGTCAAAGCGCTCCAAAATTACTGGAACTGACTTGCCCGGATTCACTTTGCCTGTAATAACCACTTTGCTATTTGCAGAGGCGCCAATAGGAGCGGAGATTTTTATTTGAGGTTTAACTTTTAGTATTTGTTCGTTGGATATTCCTTCTAGTCGATCCCACGTACCATCGCTGCGAAGTCTAATGCTTTGACTCTGTCCCAAATAAATAGGCAATACGACTTTTCCATCAACACCCGTCTTGATCAAAGATACTTCACGCCAATTTAGATCAGCAGCGGCCTTAACTTCGACATGTACTGGAAGCGCTGCAACCGGTTGCTTATCAGGCAAAGTAAATGTGCCAGTTAGATTTATCAGTTGGCCATAAGTAAATTCGTTTAAGTCTGAAGTGATATTAGAAACGACTTTGTCAGGAGCAATAGAGAGTGCTACTGACCTTATATTCGTCATAGCTTGAGGATCTTCAAATCCAATAGTCCAAGCTGCCAAGCCACCTAAGCGATACTTTGCGACTAATTGCGCGCGGGCTTGATATGCACGAGCATCTTGATACCAAGCAACTCGAGTAGCAGTGCAACTTGTTGAGAGTCCTGTTAAAGTATTTCCGTTATAAACCTTTTGGTAAGTAAAAGTAGCTTCTTGATACTCATCGTTATATGTGATTGTTGCACCATAACCAGCTGCTAAATTCGCAGCATTACTCATAATAAACGTTGCGGCTTTTGCGCCGGCCACAACAGTCTTGGCGACATCTGCTGGGCAAACGCCATCAACTTTAGTTACCCAATCTCGTCCATAGCCTGCGAGTCCAACAAAAACCTTTGACGCAGGCATAATAGAAACTGCATACTTCAAAGTGCTTTCCGTCCAGGACAGTGGACCAATTGGTCCAGGTTTTGCTACGGAATAGTCGTAAGTCATAATTCTTAAACGATCTATTACTGGAGCAATATCTGCCCAAGCGTAAACGTAATAACCCTTCTTGCCCGAAGCTGGATCTAATAAATATGGCGTAGTTATTGAAAGTAGTTTTCCGCTTGTATGTAAAGAAGAGCTTAGGGCTTTAACAAAAGCTACCCAATAAGGTTTGGTTTTATCCCAAGAAGTATTTCCATCAACAAATGCAAAATTCTCAAAATCTAGATCGATGCCGTCAAAGTTATTTGCCAATACTAAATCGGTTATTGCTTTTACCGCATCTGCTCTACCTTTATCAGTTGAAAGCAGATTTGATAAAACCAATTTATCTGTTCCGTCAGTGATAGTAGGAATGATTGTTAATCCAGCACTGCGCATTGTTGCAAGTGGAGTTGCAAGTGGAACGCTTGGATTAGCTGGGGTGTACAAGTCTGTAATTGTTACTTTGTTACCGTTGTACTTAATTGTGTACCAGAACGGCATAGCTTCGCGCATCAAATCAATATTATTAAGTGCAGCAGGAAGCGAAGTCTTCATTGAATAGTAAGGAATCCAACCGCTATAAATCTTCCTTGGTTGAGGATTATCGGCAATAGCCGGCGTCGCTGATAGCGCGAAAAAAGCAACAATTGCTGCGATAGTTCGGACGCGCTTATTCATGAGTGGCAGTTTACTTTTACGGGTAGAATTATCAGATGAAGGACTTACTGCACACCGCTGATTTATCGCGTGATGATGTTGAACTCTTGCTAGAGACCTCTGCCAAATTCGCCAAAGAGCCACTTTCGGCAGCTGATCATCTTCGAAATAAGTCAGTGGCTATCTATATGACCAAGCCTTCTACTCGCACACGTCTTGCCTCTGAAACCGCCACCGCACATCTTGGCGGGACCCCAATATTTATCCGTGGTGATGAATTGCAACTCGGACGTGGAGAAACCATTGCTGATACTGCAAAGATCATCAGCGGTTTTTGTGATGCACTAATAATCAGAACTTATAAGCAATCAGATGTTAATGAACTTGGTGCAAATGCATCTATTCCTGTCATTAACGCTTTGACCGACGATGATCACCCGACACAACTTCTTGCCGACTGGGTGACTATTCGCGAAGTCTTTGGAAAAGATATCTCTGGTCGAAAATTCACTTATCTTGGTGACGGCAACAATATGACTCATGCTTGGTTAATCATGGGTGCAATCATGGGTGCACATGTCGTAGCTGCAACTCCTGGCGGAAAGTGGGCGCCAGATGCAGATGTTGTGGCCAAAGCAATTGAGATTGCAAAGAAATCTGGCGGCAGCGTTGAAGTCACAACGGATCCAATCGCCGCTGCAAAAGATGCTTCTGCTCTCTATACCGATGTTTGGATGTCGATGGGTGATCCCGAAGCAGAGCGCGAAGAGAAAATTAAAGCTCTTGCTCCTTACGCAGTAACAGAGTCTCTTATGTCACACACTGCAAAGGATTCAATTTTCATGCATTGCTTGCCCGCACACCGTGGTGAAGAGGTTGAAGCGAGCGTAATAGATGGTGCCAAATCTGTAATTTGGCGTGAAGCATTTCACCGCCGCACCACGATTCAAGCCCTGCTCTATCACCTAACTCGTGGCGAACTTAAGGGCTAGAACTTACTTTTTTATAGTCTCTGCAGGTCTCGCTGAGTACATTATTCACATGCGTGTTGCAGTTCCTAAAGAAATCAGAGCTGGAGAGAAGCGCGTTGCGCTAGTTCCAGACGTCATCAGCAAGTTCACCAAACTTGGCTACGAAGTAGTTATCGAAAGTGGTGCAGGCATCCATGCGCAAGCCACTGATAAAGATTACGAAGCTGTTGGTGCAAAAATCGCAAGTGAAGTACTGAAAGATGCAGATGTAGTGCTTTCAGTTCAACCACTAACTCCAGATCAAGCAGCTAGCCTCAAAAGGGGCGCGGTAACAATTTCATTCTTATCGCCAACAACTGCGGCAGAAAATATCGAAGCTCTTGCGAAAGCAGGAGCTACATCTTTTTCTATGGAATTAGTTCCTCGAATTTCACGAGCTCAATCAATGGATGCACTTACATCACAAGCTCTTTGCGCAGGATACAAGGCAACTTTGATAGGAGCCGAGCTAAGTCCTCGCTTCTTCCCGTTGTTAATGACTGCGGCAGGAACTGTCACACCGGCACAAGTATTGGTACTTGGCGCTGGCGTTGCTGGATTACAAGCAATCGCAACCGCAAGGCGTCTTGGTGCAGTTGTTAGTGCATACGACGTGCGACCATCATCTGCAGATGAAGTTAAGTCAATGGGTGCAACATTCATTGATCTTAATTTGGAATCACTAGCAGGTAGCGGTGGTTATGCAAAAGAAATGTCAGAAGAAAGAACTAAACAACAACAAGATTTGCTGACTCCATACATTGCAAAATCAAATGTCGTCATCACAACCGCAGCCGTACCTGGTCGCCAGGCGCCTCGCTTGATGACCAAAGCAATGGTTGATGCAATGGCGCCAGGTTCAGTGATTGTTGACCTAGCATCAGAGACCGGCGGAAACGTCGAAGGTTCTGTAGCCGGTGAGACCATCACAACTTCTGGTGGAGTCATTATCTGGGGAGGAAAAGACGTGCCAAGTGCACTTCCTTTCCATGCTTCAAGTCTTTATTCAAGAAATCTACTAAATCTATTAACGCTAATTACAGTTCCTGCGAAGGAAGACGCAAAAGTCTCGTTAAGTATTGATTTTGAAGATGAAATTGTTGCTGCATCGGCATTAACACACGATGGTTCAAGGAGAAACTCATGAGCAATGGTTTAGCGTTATTAGCCATCTTTACGCTTGCGGTTTTCGTTGGCTTTGAAGTGGTTTCTAAAGTTTCCACTACTTTGCACACACCGCTAATGTCAGGTGCAAATGCCATTCATGGAATTATTTTGGTTGGTGCAATCATCGTTGCGGGTCACGCTGACGGTGGATTGCAATTAGTACTCGGTGTATTGGCCGTAGTGCTTGCAACAATCAACATGATTGGCGGCTTTGTCGTAACAGATCGCATGCTTGAAATGTTCAAAGGAAAGAAATAATGAGCCGCAATTTATATGATTTATTAGGCCTAGTTTCTTCAGTTGCATTTATCTTGGCACTTAAAGGTCTCTCATCACCTAAGAGCGCCCGTCGTGGAAACATGATTGGTGCACTTGGTGCTGGCATCGCAACTTTCGTTGTTTTCTTCTATAAAGGAGAAGGAGGCTCACTTCACAATCTTCCATGGATAATGGGTGCTTTACTGATTGGTGTTGCCTTCGGTGTACCAGCTGCTCGTATGGTGCAGATGACTCAGATGCCACAGATGGTTGCGCTATTTAACGGTGTTGGTGGTGGCGCAGCAGCGCTAGTAGCAATTGTGGAATACCTAAATCTTGGTGAATCTGCATCAACACTTGCGGTTATCGCGACAGTATTTACAGTTGTGGTGGGATGTATTTCCTTTAGCGGTTCGGTTGTAACTTTCTTGAAATTACAAGAATTGATGACAACTCGCCCAGTGATTTTCCCTGGCGGAAGATTTGTAATTGGTGCAACGTTATTTGGAATTTTTGTTAATGCCGGGTTTGTGATCGCAAATGGTGGAAACAGCTTGCTAGAACTCCTAGCTGGCCTATCACTTCTATT
Organism: uncultured Actinomycetes bacterium; assembly: GCA_964394375.1. GTDB lineage: Bacteria > Actinomycetota > Actinomycetes > Nanopelagicales > Nanopelagicaceae > ZLKRG08. The sequence goes on along the minus strand of CAYMVX010000031.1, from coordinate 2,104 downwards.
TGGTGTGCTCTTCGTGCTTCCAGTTGGTGGTGCAGACGTCCCAATCGTTATTTCACTATTAAACGCATTTACTGGCCTTACTGTTGCTGCGAGTGGTTATGTTCTTGAAAACATCTTGCTAATTGTGGCCGGAACTCTCGTTGGTGCTTCCGGAACCATTTTGACCCGCTTAATGGCTGTGGCGATGGGTCGCTCAGTCATGGGCACTTTGTTTGGAGCATTTACAGCTAAAGCAATTGCAGGTAGTGGAGCTCAAGAAGAACGTCCAGTTCGAAGTGGCTCACCTGATGACGTAGCAATCTTGCTTAACTATGCTCGTCGCGTAGTAATTGTTCCTGGTTACGGTTTGGCTGTTGCTCAAGCACAACACACAATTCGTGAAATGGCTGATCTGCTTACTGCAAAAGGTATCGATGTTGCTTACGGTATCCACCCAGTAGCGGGTCGTATGCCAGGACATATGAACGTGCTTCTAGCTGAAGCAAATGTTCCTTATGAGCAATTGAGTGAGATGGAAGAAGTTAATCCAACCTTTGCTCAAACAGATGTTGCGCTAGTAGTTGGTGCAAATGACGTGGTTAATCCTGCAGCAAAGACAACTCCAGGTGCTCCTATTTATGGAATGCCAATCTTGGATGTTGATCAAGCTGCAAATATCATTTTCTTAAAGCGCTCAATGCGTCCAGGATTTGCTGGAATTGAAAATGAATTGCTTTACGATCCAAAGACAACACTTCTGTTTGGTGATGCAAAGGCATCATTAACCAAGGTTGTCAGTGCGTTAAAGGCTCTTTAACCTTCTTGCATAGTGGTCGGCGCATTATGTACATCAAGTACATCGCCGGCCACTTGCTTGCCGCCTAATTTATGTGAGCCATCTTCACTTGATCTAATTAATTTATTTCGTTCTGCTGGGACTACTCCGAGTACACCTTTTTGAAAGTCTTCAAAGGCTTGTAGAACTTCACGTTTAGTATTCATTACAAACGGACCCATCCAAGCAACACTTTCGCGAATTGGTTCGCCGCCTAAAATAAATACATCAAGATATGGACTTCGTGATTCCTGAACATCTGCAGCACGAATGACAATTACATCGCCGTCTTCAAAGACAGTTAATTGACCCATGTGTACAGGGCGTTTTTCATTGCCCATAAATCCTTTGCCTGACAAGGTATAAACCAGCGCGTTGTATGAAGGATTCCAAGGCAATCTCAACTCTGCACCCGGAGAGATGGTTGCATGAATTAATGAGATTGGAGTCTGTGTTCGACCAGGCCCTTGATAGCCTGCGACCTCTCCCGCAATTACTCGTAATAGAGCGCCACCATCATGCGAAGCAAGCAACTTAACTTCGGATGCGCGTAAGTCTTGATATGCAGGGGGTGACCATTTCTTCGCAGCTGGAAGATTTACCCACAATTGGAATCCATGGAATAAACCACCAGACATAACCAAACTCTCTGGAGGAGTTTCAATATGCAGAATTCCAGCACCGGCAGTCATCCACTGAGTATCACCGTTAGTGATTGTTCCGCCACCGCCGTGATTATCTTGGTGATCAAAGATTCCATCGATTATGTAAGTTACAGTCTCAAAACCTCGATGTGGATGCCACGGAGTTCCTTTCGGTTCACCAGGTGCATACTCAACTTCACCCATTTGATCTAAGTGAATAAACGGGTCCAACTCTGAAAGTTCGACGCCTGCAAATGCACGACGTACTGGAAAACCTTCACCTTCAAAACCTTGTGGTGCGGTAGTTACAGATTTAACTAAACGCGCTCTTGCACCAACTGGCGCAATTACTTTTGGCAAAATCGTAATATCTTCAACTGTTACCGCAGGCATTTTATAGGCTCCTTTGTAGTTGAAACTTCAACTAATACTAGAACGCCAAATTAGCTGTGTCTATTCCCCTTTGATACGTAGCTCAAATTTGGGATTTCTAATGACTAACATTCCATTTTCATCTGCAACCATGCCCGAAGCTTTAATTTCGGTACCCACAGTCATACCGCCGATGCTTCTTCTGCCAATGAATTGCAGAAGAATTCCGCCAGTTTGATCCCAAACTTCGGCGGTCATTATTGGAGCACTTTCA
>CAYMVX010000030.1:0-10994 GCA_964394375.1 uncultured Actinomycetes bacterium | reverse complement strand
GGCAGTAGCCCATTCCTCCGGAACGAATTGCGTGGTGTCCTGGTGGACGTACAAGCGCATAACCATTATCAACTTCACCTGCCACGACCGCTTGTGCAAGTGCAGTTACTGCGCCAACTGCCATAGTGCCAATTTCATATCCACCTTTAGCAAGCGGGGTTTCACCATCGCCAGCATCTCCGCCTAAACGTTGTTCGCTGACCGCTTTCAAATTAGTTAAGTAACTTTGAGGATGTACAAGAAGTAATTCATCATCGGTTGCATGTCGAGCTGGAATTCGAACCAATTCATCAGCAAGACCAGAGACCACGATCAACTCATGAATACGTTTCTTGGTTTCAGCATTCTCGTAATTTAAGAATGGCTGCAGACCCTTCGAAGGGTCGCTTGGGAAGAAGCCTGCATTTGTGCCTGTGTCATGCCAGCCAAATAGCTCGTGGTAAACGTAACCGGTTTTGATAGTCATTAGTTGGTCTCCTTAATGCAAGGTTAGTAGAATTGGGCTCTCGATAGGAGTCTTTATGTCAGCAATTTATGAAGCGCTTGAAAAAGGTATTTTGATTTCAGATGGCGCAATGGGCACGATGTTGCAAGGAAAAGGTCTGACAGATGGCGGCGCTCCTGAGCTATGGAACGTCGAGAACCCAACTGCTATCGAAGAGGTACTCGAAGAGTATGCAGCAGCTGGCGCTAACTTAATTACTACCAATACTTTCGGTGGCACTCGCGGCCGTCTACAGATGCATGGCTTAGAGGATCGACTATTTGAATTAAATAAAGCTGGAGCTGAGATCGCACGTAAAGTTGCTGATCGTCATCCTGGATGTTTTGTTATGGGCGACGTCGGACCATCTGGCGAACTAATGGAACCGATGGGAACCATGACAGTTGATGAAGCCAAGGCACTCTTTGCGGATCAGATCAAAGCTTTAGTTGCCGGTGGAGTAGATGCCATCTTGATCGAAACCATGAGCGATTTACAGGAAGTAGAAGCCGCAGTTAGCGCTGCAAAAGAAGTTGCACAAGAGCTTCCAGTAATTGTTACCTTCTCATTTGATACAAATATGCGCACCATGATGGGCGTAAAACCAGAAGTAGCAGTTAAAACTCTGGCGGCACAAGGCGTTCGAATCATCGGCGCTAACTGTGGACGCGGTGTTGATGAAATGCGCATTATCGCAAAGGAATTAACTAGCGCTCGCCCTGAAGGTGTTTACATAATTACGCAGTCAAACGCGGGCTTGCCAAAACTTGTCGGTGGCGATTTCGTTTACGACGGAACACCTGAAGAAATGGCTAAGTACGCGCAAGACATGAAAGAAATGGGCGTTAATGTAATTGGTTCTTGTTGCGGTTCATCCCCAGCACACACCAAAGCAATGGCAGCGGCTATTTAATGACACTCGCTGTCGTTACCGGAGCAAGTAGTGGCATTGGAGCTGCGACTGCAAAGTTACTTGCAGATAATGGATTTACTGTTATCGCTGCGGCCCGTCGTTTGGATCGCCTTAAAGAATTGGCGAGAACTCACAGTTCAATTGAAGCAATTGAACTTGATGTTACAAAACAAGAGAGTGTCGATCAATTTGTAAATGCTCTTGGTGATCGCACGGTAGGTCTCTTGGTGAATAACGCTGGAGGAGCCTTTGATTCAGCTCCTATTGAAAAAGCTGATCCTGAAATCTGGCAGAAGACTTATGACGTAAATGTGCTTGGCACACTTCGAATTACAAAAGCTCTTCTTCCAAAATTGCGGGCAAATGGCAAGAGCCATATCGTGGTTGTAACTTCTACCGCTGGTCACGCAACTTACGAAAATGGTGGCAGCTACACGAATGCAAAGTTTGCCGAGCTCGCTTTGGCGCAAACATTGCGACTTGAACTAAACGGAGAATCAATCCGCGTAACAGAAATTGCACCTGGCATGGTGAAGACTGAAGAATTTTCTGAGGTTCGCTTAGGAAGTAAAGAAGCAGCTGAAAAAGTTTACGAAGGCGTGGCAGAACCGCTTGTCGCAGAGGACATCGCAGAAGCAATTCGTTGGTGTGCAATGGCTCCAAGCCATGTAAATGTGGATTCTTTGATTATTCGACCAATCGCCCAAGCTGCAAATCACAAGATTCATCGAATTAAGTAACGTTAAGTAATAGGCTTTCCCAATGCGCAAAGTAGTTGCGGGGTACCTAGTCCATAGCATTACCGCTTTAGGGGCAATTGCTGGATTGATATCTCTGGAAGAGTTCATAAGCGGTAGCTATCGCAGTGGACTGCTTTGGCTGATTATCTGCCAATTAATTGATGGATTCGATGGGCCGATTGCACGCAAAATTGATATTCACATCCATGCCACAAGATTTGATGGACACATCCTAGATTTAGTTGTTGATTACGTGACTTGTGTCGTGGTTCCAGTTGTAATGTTCTTAAAACTGGAACTTCTAACAGGCAACTGGAGTTATTTCTATGCCGGTCTGATTATTTTCACAGGTGCACTTTGGTTCGCAAGAACTGATCAAGAGACAGAAGATCATTGGTTTAATGGATTTCCCGCCGCTTGGAATTTAGTTATTCCAACTTTTATTATTCTTGGAACACGTGAGAGTTTTGTTATAGCCATGATTATCGCCCTTTGTGCAATCAGTTTAACAAAATTGAAATTTCCGCATTTAGTTAAAGTTACTTTTCTTCGACCGCTAACTTGGACTTTAGCAATCATATATTTTGTCACTCTTACTTTGTTATCTATTAAGTATCCTGACGGTCCTGACTATCTGAAGCCAGTATTAGTAATTTTCCCAACATATATATTTGGAATTTCCATATTGCACTCTTGGAAAGCACGACAAACCAGCGTAAACTCCTCTAATGATTGAATTTGGCGCCGTGGAGCTATCACAACAACTCCTAGTAATAATAAACGCAGGAATTGCTGCGTTACTTGGATCTGCAATTGGTTGGGAACGTGACCGTGCTGGTAAATCTGTAGGACCTCGCACTATGGCGTTGGTCGGAGCATCTGCAGCGGCGATTGTAAATATTGGCCAAATTCTGGATGTTAATGCCAAATACGGAGATCCAACTCGTGCAATGCATGCAATCATCACCGGCATCGGATTCTTGGGTGCAGGTTTGATTTTCCAAACTCGCGATTCCGGTACAAAAGGCGTTACAACTGCGGCAACAGTATTTGCCACCGCTGCAATGGGTTGTGCGGTAGGACTCGGTTTCCAAGTTGCTTCCGTAGGTTTAACTGTGATTATTTTGATTGTGCTTCGCTCAACACATATGTTGGAAATTACTGCAAATCGTCGTCACGAAGACGAGTAATTAATTCCAATATTCTTTAGCAAACCAAACTGCGCAAAGCATTCCAATTACGAATATTCCCATTCGGTATGCCTCGCGGCTAAATTTATCTACAACCTTTGCGCCGAAGAACCCTCCTATTGCACAGCTGATTGCTAAATCAAGAGCGTAAGTCCAATCTACTTTTCCGCTTGCAATATAAATCAAGTTTGAGCCCAGGCAAGTCATTGTTACTACGACGTTCTTACTTACATTGATATCCGCAACCGAACGCTTCGCATCTCTAGCCAAAATTGCGATGGTCATTACCCCTTGGCCAGGTCCAAAGTAACCTGCATAGAAACCGACAGCAGTTAGCCAGAAGTTTTCAATTTTCTGCTTTAGAGGAGTCAGATTCTCTTTTACTTTAATAAATAGAGACATTGAGGCAATTGCAATCAGAACTGGGACAATTTTCTGAAATCCTTCAATTGGCATTAGCGCAAGCGCCAATCCGCCAATAACTGCGCCAATCATCGAGTACCCAATTAGTTGGCTTTCAGCTTTGATAATTCCTTTGACTTCACTGAATTTTCCAAAAAGTGCTCCGATATTTGCAGTCCAAACTCCAAGAGCATTGGTCATCGCTGCAGAGACTGGATTTAACCCAACCGCAATCATTGCTGGAAATGAGAGGACTGAAGCGCCGCCGGCAAAACCATTTAGAAAGCCAACAGTTAGTCCAACCATGAATATTGCGAGAATATCAACCATAAGTGAGCTTAAGAATAGCCTTATATACTCGCGAAATGAAGAAGATTTCATTGATGGCAGTAATTGCATTAATGATTTCGTCTCCGAATGCGCATGCAGGAAATTCTGTGACTGTCTTTGCCGCATCTAGCCTGACAGAGAGTTATACCCAGATTGGTAAGCAATTCGAAAAGTCTCACCAGGGAGTAAAGATCAATTTTTCATTTCAAGCTTCGTCCACTTTAGTGAAACAGATAAAAGATGGTGCCCCTGCAGATATCTTTGTTAGCGCGGAAAAATTCGATGGCGGTACAGATTATTTAGTAAATCGAGTAGTGCTAGGTGTACCAAATAACTCAGTTATTAAAAAGATTTCAGACTTAAATAGCAAGTTAATCTGGATTCAGTGTGCTCACGAAGTTCCATGCGGCGCAGCAGCAGATGCGGTCCTTAAGAGCGAGAATGTGATTAGCAAACCAGTCTCATACGAACCTAAGGTTTCAAGCGCTGTTGCTAAATTGGTTTCTGGCGAGGTGGATGCTGCCATTATTTATCGCACTGATGTCCTCGCTAATTCAAAGAAAATCAAAGCTATCGAATTTACTGATCGAGAATCAGCCAAGACCACCTACCAAATTGCTCAATTAAGAAAGAATAGATGGGCGTCTACATTTATGAGTTACCTAAATTCGAAGGCTGTGCTTAGGATTCTGGCTCAAAAGGGGTTTGAAGTTAAATGAAGATAAGTGCGACTACAAAAGTACTAGCGTTGCTTGCAACTATGGTTATCGTCGCACCATTAATTTCGCTTCTGGCAAAGGCACCTTGGAGTCATTTCTTCTCTTCGCTCACTGACTTAACCGCAATCAAACTTTCGCTATGGACCTCTTTCTTAGCGGCGGCTATCGCAATTCTGCTTGGCGTTCCATTGGCATGGGTTCTAGCTAAGAGCCAGAGCAGTGCAACGGAATTTATTAGACCGCTTGTGCTGGCGCCAATAGTTCTGCCACCTACGGTCGCTGGAATCGCACTGATATCACTAATGGGAAGAAATGGTCTTCTCGGACGCTTTATTTATGAAGCAACTGGATGGGCAGCACCATTTACTTCAACAGCAGTGGTCTTGGCTGGCGTTTTTGTTGGAATGCCATTTGTGGTGTTGATTTGCGAATCTAATTTCCGACAGCTTCCTAAAGAAATTGAAGATGCAGCGCTTATCGATCGCGCGGATGGCAACGAGCTCTTCCAGAAAATTGCAATCCCACAATCTCGCAGTGCAATTGCAACAGGTGGAATATTGGCCTGGGCTAGAGCAATTGGTGAATTTGGTGCCACGCTAATGTTTGCAGGTTCGCTACCTGGTACGACACAAACCTGGACCATGCTGATCTATCAAGAGCTAGATATAAATGTTGATACCGCTTATGCCTTATCTGTTTTGATGTTAATTATTGGTGTGGGAATTGTCTTCTTACTACGTAAACCACTACGTGAAGCTTTGCGATGAACATAATTGTCTTAACTGGTGGCACTAGCAAGAGATTTGGATCAGATAAGTCTCAAGCCGAAATCCAAGGCAAGACTTTGCTTGAATACATTACAACTGGTTTAGAGAATCTAATTATTGTTGGACCAGAAACTTCTATTTCAGCAACTTACGTAAGGGAAGAGCCAATTGGTTCAGGGCCGGTAGCAGCAATTGCCGCAGCAATGAATATAGTTGATTCAGAACTAGTAGCTATTTATGCAACAGATATGCCTTTTGCGCCTCGAATAACCAATCAGTTGGTAAGTGCATTGAAAAACGATGCCGCAATAGCAATTGATTGCGATGGGAAATTGCAACCTTTGGCAGCAATTTATAGAAGCGAAAAATTGCGAAGCGCTCTAGCTACCTACGAAAGCGTTGAAAATCAATCGGTTAAGAGCCTGATTGCAAAGCTTGTTGTTGACGAAGTTCCATTAGTTGAAACAGAGTACTTATTGGATGTTGATACCCATGAGGACTTATTAAGAGCAGTTGACTTGGCGAGTAGATTGGCGCCATGACTTTAGTAGAACCAAGTTGGGATCAAGCACGAAGTGCTGCTGCCAATTTAGGTGCATACCTCGGTAGCGTTCAGCTTCCAATAAAAGAGGCGACCGATCGCATAATCGCCATTGATGCCAAGCCTTTAGTAGAACTGCCAACTTATGAAACCAGTGCAATGGATGGTTATGTTGTAGCAGGTGCAGGTCCATGGAAATTAATTGGTGAAATCAAGGCAGGCGCTCCATATAAAGAGGTCATGAAAAGCGGAGAAGCTTTAGGTATTGCTACAGGAGCTGTAATTCCAGCAGGTGCATTTGGTGTACTCCGTTGGGAACATGCAACATTAGAAGGTGATTTAGTAAGCGGGGAAACTTCAGAACGCAAAGACTTTCGACCTGCAGGTGAAGAAGCAAAGTTAGAGGATGTATTAATTTCAAAAGGTAGCAAACTAAATCCAGGTCGCGTTGGGTTGCTTGCCGCATCGGGTTATGACAAGGTAGAAGTTTCTATTAAACCTAAGGTTTCTCTGATTCTCTTTGGCGATGAAATCCAATTAAGCGGCATACCTAAAGATGGATTAGTTAGAGATTCTTTAGGTCCACAGATTCCTGCTTGGTTTGAAAAACTAGGTTGCGAAGTAATTTCAGTGGAGTACGTATGTGACAATTTAGATGAAACTATTTCTGCGATTAATCGAGCTTCAAAGATTGCAGATGTCGTTACCACAACTGGCGGAACAGCTGATGGACCAAGAGATTTCCTACATTCGGCAATTGCAGCGCTAAATGGTGACGTTATTGTAGATAAAGTTGCTTGCCGCCCTGGCCATCCGCAACTGTTGGCAACAGTAAATAAAAAGCCTTTAATTGGCCTTCCTGGAAACCCGCAATCTGCAGTCGTTGCTCTTATGACACTAGGCCAACCATTAATTAACTCAATGCTTGGGGTTCCTAACAATGATCTTCCAGCAATTAAATCTCAGGATAACTTTGAAGCACAACCTGGATTTACTCGATTGGTATTAGGCAACTTAGTGAACGGTGAATTTGAAATGGGGCAGTACTTAGGAAGCGCAATGCTTCGCAGCTTGGCGAATGCTGAAGGATTTGCCGTATGCACTAATCCGGTGACCGAAATTAGGTGGCTAGGATTACCCTCATGAGTTTGAGTCATATCAACGATAAAGGCGAGGCCAACATGGTCGACACTTCTGGCAAAGAGGCGACCACTCGTATTGCTACCGCATCTGGCAAAGTAACCATGAAGACAGATGTACTCAACGCCATCGCTAGCGGCCAGACTCCAAAAGGCGATGTTCTGGCAACTGCTCGCATAGCGGGCATCATGGGCGCCAAGAAGACCAGTGAACTTATTCCGCTTTGTCACCCGATTGCGCTTAATAAAGTAGAGATTGAATTAAAGATAGAAAAAGATGGCGTTGCTATTTTGGCTACAGCTAAAACCACTGATCGCACTGGCGTTGAGATGGAAGCTCTGACTGCAGTTTCAGTAACTGGATTAACTTTGATTGACATGATTAAAGCTATGGATCCACACGCAGCTATTAAAGATGTTCAGGTCGAAACTAAGAGCGGCGGCAAGACCGGCGATTGGAAGCGATGAGACGCGCAATCGTCATCACTGCAAGCAATCGTGCATCAGCAGGTGTTTATAAAGATTTAAGCGGTGCAGCTTTAAAAGAGGGCCTAACCAAGCTTGGATTTCAAGTTGTTGGACATAAATTAGTTCAAGATGACATGCATCAAATTGCAACCACAATTCGTGGTGCAGTTGAAGAAGAGATTGATTTAATCGTAACTACAGGCGGCACTGGAGTATCTCCCTTTGATGTCACGCCAGAAGCAACTAAACCATTAATTGAACGAGCAATTCCGGGATTCATGGAAGCGTTACGCGCATATTCACGAGATAAAGTTCCGACAGCAGATTTAACACGAGGACTTGCAGGCGTGAATGGCAAATCTTTGATTATTAATCTGCCTGGTTCACCAGGTGCAGTTAAAGATGGTTTGGTAATTATCGAAAGACTTGCAGGGCATATTCTCGACCAGGTAGCCGGACATGATCACAGCCAAAGTAACTGAAGAGTTAATCACCGCTGAAGCCCTCTCTGCATCCGTGAAGAGTGATGCTGCTGGAGCAGTTGTAACTTTCTCAGGAGATGTTCGCAATCACGATAAAGGCAAATCCGTGACTTCATTAAATTATGAAGTTCATCCAAGTGCGCAAAGTGTTATTGAAAAGATTGTTAATGAAGTAGTTGCCAAGCACGATGTGGTTAATGTGGCGGTTGCGCATCGCTATGGTGCGATTGCAATCGGTGAAAGCGCTTTTGTAGTCGCTGTTGCTTCGGCACATCGAGGCCCCGCGTTTGCATGCTGCAATGAGTTAGTCGAGCGCGTGAAGGCTGAGCTACCTATTTGGAAGTATCAAGAATTTACCGATGGCACTACCGAATGGGTAAATAGCGCATGACTCTGATGGATACATACGGACGCGTACATCGAGATTTACGCGTATCGCTTACCGATCGCTGCTCTCTGCGCTGTACATATTGCATGCCTCATAACTTTGATAAATGGCTGCCTTCAGAGACACTATTAACAGCAAAAGAGATTGTCAAAGTAGTTGAAATTGCTGTTTCACAAGGTGTTACAGAGGTTCGCTTAACTGGTGGTGAACCATTGCTTCGCCCAGATATTGTGGAAATTGTTAGTGGAATCAATGCGCTTGATAATGCACCTGAATTGTCTATGACCACAAATGGAGTAGCACTTGCTAAGGTTGCAAAAGAATTAGCCGGTGCCGGATTGCGCCGCATAAATATCAGTTTAGATACTTTGGATTGGGAGCGCTTTAAGAGACTGACTTTCCGTGATCGCTATGACGATGTAATTGAAGGTATTACAGCTGCACGAGATGCAGGACTAAATCCAATCAAAATCAATACTGTTTTGATGCGCGATATAAATGGAGATGAAGCGCTACCTCTATTGAAGTGGGCTTTATCTGAGAATTTGAATTTACGTTTCATCGAACAGATGCCACTTGATGCAGGCGATGCTTGGACTCGTAGTAATTTAATTACGGCCGAAGAAATCTTTAGCCAACTTAATTCTGAATATGAATTAACTCCGGTGGCAGATCGCGGATCTTCTCCGGCAGAAGAGTTTTACGTAAATGGTGGTCCTGCAACTGTTGGAATCATCGCAAGCGTGACACGTTCATTCTGTTCTAATTGCGATCGCTTACGTTTGACTTCAGATGGTCAGATTCGTAACTGTCTCTTTTCAAATGAAGAGACTGATATTCGTTCAATCTTGCGAAATGGTCGTTTGGCAGAATCTGAAAAGCGCGATGACATTATTAAGGCGCTTGGTTTAAGCATTAAAGCGAAGTTGCCAGGCCACGGAATTAACAATCCCGATTTCGTTAAGCCGGTTCGTCCGATGTCGGCTATTGGCGGTTAATCAACCACCGGCGAATTGGGGCAGAACATCAATATTGTCACCTTCAATCAGAATCTGACCTAGATCTTCGCAAGCTTCACCATTTAATAGGTAGGAACAAGTCGGCAATAACTTGGCCAACTCAGGGCTTCGCCCTGAAAGCTCATCAATCAGGGCTCCTAAGCTGCCCGCTTCTATCTTGAGGGAGGCCGAGCCCGAAGCCGCTTTGGCTGCCGCATAAAAGTTCACTAAAGCCACGGAAAATAGGGTACCTCAAAGCCTTGCAGTTGATATATCACTGATATACCTTTCCTCCCGTGAGCTTGATACATCCAATGAGGGAGAGCCAATCGCTAAGCGATGAGGCGTACGCCCAGATTCGCTCACTCATTATTAGCTGCGAACTTCGTCCAGGTTCGGTTATCTCTGAATCCGAATTAATGGCTCAATTAGAAATGGGCCGCACACCAATTCGTGAAGCGCTTCGCAATTTAGCTAATGAGAAGTTAATTGAAGTTTACCCACGTCGCGGCATGTTTGTAGCTGGCGTCGATGTAAAGGATTTAGCGCAGATCTCAGAAGTTCGCGAAAACCTTGAGATTCAAGCAGCTGGACTTGCTGCAGAGCGTGCAACCGAACATGACCGCGCTGTTATCGCGCAATTAATTAAAGAGATTGATTCAATCAAAAGCGAACCAAAGATGGAGAAGTTGATCAACCTGGATCAGCGTATTCACCATCAGATTTACGCCGCAACACATAATGAGTTTCTAGTGTCAACACTGGATCAGTACTACGCACATGCGTTACGTATCTGGTTCATGGCTCTAGATCGCGTCTCCGAATTGGAAGATGCAATTATCGAACACCGCGCACTGCTGCAATCAATTCTCAAAGGAGATAAGAAAGCATCTGAGAGCGCGATGCGCGAACACATTGAAGGTTTCGAAACCACCATTCGAAAGTCACTCTAACTAAAGGAAAAACCATGGCAACACTTCCTGCAAAAGCTAAGTGCGTCGTAATCGGCGCTGGCATTGTCGGCAACTCAGTTCTGTATCACTTAGCGCGACTAGGTTGGAAAGACTTAGTTCAAATCGATAAGGGACCACTTCCAAATCCAGGCGGATCAACTGGTCACGCATCTAACTTTATTTTCCCAGTGGACCACTCAAAAGAGATGGCGCACATTACTGCTGATTCAATGAAGCAGTACAAAGAACTTAACTGCTTCACAGAGTGCGGCGGTATCGAAGTTGCACGTACACCAGAGCGTATGCAGGAACTTGCTCGTCGTATTACCAGTGCCAAGTCATGGGGCATTGATGGTGGACGAATTGTTACTCCTGCAGAAGTTAAGGAATTGATTCCTTACATCGAAGAATCAGTGATTTTGGGTGGTTATTACCAGCCAACAGTGGGTGTGGTGGATTCACTTCGCGCAGGTACTTTGA
>CAYMVX010000029.1:0-11266 GCA_964394375.1 uncultured Actinomycetes bacterium | reverse complement strand
TCCGCATTCGACTCAAGGCATATGACCATGAGGTGATTGACACTTCGGCAAAGAAAATTGTCGAAACTGTTGAACGCACTGGTGCAACTGTCGCTGGGCCAGTTCCGCTACCAACTGAGAAGAACACTTACTGTGTTATTCGCTCTCCTCATAAATACAAAGATAGCCGCGAACATTTCGAGATGCGCACCCACAAACGTTTGATCGACATCATCGATCCAACACCTAAGACCGTGGATTCATTAATGCGCCTTGATTTACCAGCTGGCGTTGACATCGAGATCAAGCTCTAAGAAAGGACGAGAAGAACAATGATTAAAAATACTCAAAGTTATGGCTCGTCTATTAAGGGCATCCTTGGCAAGAAGCTAGGAATGACACAAGTATTCGATGCTAATAACAAGATTGTTCCAGTTACTGTTGTTGAAGCTGGTCCATGTGTTGTTACTCAGGTACGTACTCCTGAGAACGATGGTTATTCGGCAATTCAGATTGCCTTCGGCGCAATTGATCCAAAGCGCGTTTCAAAACCGCTGGCAGGTCACTTCGCGAAAGCTGGCGTGACGCCACGCAAATCTATCGCCGAACTTCGCACACTTAATGCGGCTTCATATTCAGTTGGCCAAGAACTTGGCGCAGATGTTTTTGAAGCTGGCGAAATTGTTGATGCCACTGGCACTTCAATTGGAAAAGGAACTTCTGGTGTTATGAAGCGCCATGGTTTCGGTGGAATTGGTGCCGCTCACGGTGTCGATAAGAAACACCGCATGCCAGGTTCAATCGGAGCTTGCTCAACACCAGGTCGCGTATTCCGTGGTCTTCGTATGGCCGGTGTAATGGGTGGCGAGAAGGTAACAACTCAAAATTTAACAATCCATTCAGTCGATAAAGATAAGAACTTATTACTTGTTAAGGGTTCAGTTCCTGGTCCAGATGGTGGATTGGTTTTCATTCGCTCTGCGGCAAAGATGGCAGTTGTCGAACCAGTTGTAAAGGTTGGTGCATAACATGGCGTTAACAGTTGACGTTAAAGATGTAGCGGGAAAGAAAGTTGGCAGCGTTGATTTGCCAGCAGAAATTTTCGATGCGCAAACAAACGTGCCATTAATTCACCAAGTCGTAACAGCGCAATTAGCAGCTGCTCGTCAAGGTTCGCAGAAAGCGAAGAATCGTGGCGAAACATCTGGTTCTGGTAAGAAACCGTTTAAGCAGAAGGGAACTGGTCGCGCTCGTCAAGGATCAGTTCGCGCACCGTTGCAACGTGGTGGTGGCGCAGCGCATGCGGTTCGCCCACGTGAATATTCTCAGCGCACACCAAAGAAAATGATTAAGGCAGCCCTTCGCGGCGTTCTATCAGATCGTCAACGTAACGAACGAATTCACGTAATTAATGAAATCGCAAAGACACCTTCGACCAAGGCCGCGATTTCGGCTGTTCGTCAATTTAGCGATCGCAAAAATCTGTTAGTTGTGGTTTCGCGCAATGAAGATCAAGCTTGGCGCTCACTTCGCAATGCCGAAGATCTTCACTTGTTAGTGCCAGATCAATTAAATGCATACGACGTTCTTAAAAGCGATGACATTGTTTTCTCAGAGTCAGCTATTAAGGATTTCTTAAAGGGAAATGCAAATGGCAAGGGCGCTAAGTCCGTTGCTCGCGAAAGTGAAGTAGAGGTGTCGGCATGAAAGACCATCGCGACGTATTGATCGCGCCTGTCGTATCTGAAAAGAGCTACGGCTTGTTAGATCAAAACAAGTACACCTTTTTGGTTTCACCTGATGCAAATAAGACCGAAATTAAAATTGCGGTTGAAAAGATTTTCAAAGTTAAGGTCGTTAGCGTCAACACAATGAATCGTGAAGGCAAGAAGCTACGTACCCGTTTTGGCATTGGAAAGCGCAAAGACACCAAGCGCGCCATTGTTCAAGTTGCATCTGGTGACCGAATCGATCTATTTGGAGGCCCAGCTTCGTAAGAAGTTGGTGAAAATATAAATGGCACTTCGTAAATTAAAGCCAGTGACTCCAAGCAGTCGCGGTGCAAGCGTTCCTGATTTCGAAGAAATCACACGTACCAAGCCAGAGAAGTCTCTGGTTCGTCCAATTCATTCAAAGGGTGGCCGAAATGCATCAGGTCGCGTAACAACTCGTCACCAAGGTGGCGGACACAAACGCGCCTATCGTCTGATTGACTTTATCCGCAATGACAAAGATGGTGTTCCAGCAACTGTTGCGCACATCGAATACGATCCAAACCGTACATCTCGAATTGCACTTTTGCATTACGCAGACGGCGAGAAGCGTTACATCATTGCGCCAAATAATTTAAATCAGGGCGACAAGATTGAAAATGGCCCGAAGGCTGACATTAAGCCAGGCAATAACTTGCCACTTCGTAATATTCCGGTAGGTACTGTTGTACACGCAATTGAAATTCGCCCAGGTGGCGGAGCAAAGATTGCACGTTCAGCAGGAGCTGCGGTACAGCTAGTTGCTAAAGAAGGTTCTTTAGCGCAACTTCGAATGCCATCAGGTGAAATTCGCAACGTAGATGTACGTTGCCGCGCAACTGTTGGCGAAGTTGGAAATGCTGAACAATCAAATATCAATTATGGAAAAGCTGGTCGCAAACGTTGGCTTGGAATTCGTCCAACAGTTCGCGGTGTAGTTATGAACCCAGTTGATCACCCACATGGTGGTGGTGAAGGTCGTACCTCTGGTGGCCGTCATCCAGTTTCACCTTGGGGAAAGCCAGAGAAGCGCACACGCAAAAAGAAAGCAAGCGATTCTCTAATTGTCCGTCGTCGTAAGTCGAATAAGAATCGGTAGGAGCCCTAATGCCACGTAGTTTAAAAAAGGGTCCATTCGTGGACGGTCACTTGGCCAAGAAGGTCGATGATCAAAACGCGAAGAACACCAAGAACGTAATCAAGAGTTGGTCACGTCGTTCGATGATTACACCAGCAATGATCGGCCACACCATCGCGGTTCATGACGGACGTAAGCATGTTCCAGTTTTCGTAACCGAGGCAATGATCGGACACAAGTTGGGCGAATTTGCACCAACTCGTACCTTCCGTGGTCACTCAAAGAGCGATGGAAAGGCGACAAATGTCTAATTCAACTGAAACAACTGAAGCGTTAGTTGCAACAGCTGTGTTGCGCGATATTCGCCATACCACTCAGAAGGCACGTCGTGTAATCGACTTAGTTCGGGGCATGCGCGCTGATGAAGCTCTTTCAATTTTAAAGTTTGCACCACAAGATGCTGCGAAAGATGTTTACACACTTTTGGCATCTGCAGTAGCAAATGCAAAGCAGAAGAATCCAGCAATTCGCGATGCGTCTGAACTTTGGGTAAATGAAATTACAGCTGACGAAGGCATCACCATGAAGCGCTTCCGGCCTCGTGCACAAGGACGCGGTTTCCAAATCCTTAAGCGCTCCAGCCACATCTCAGTTGTGATTTCAGATCAAAAGAATTTGCCAAGCACTTCAAAACGAAAAGCAGATGGCAAGAAACTAGCTAAGAAGGGAGCGAAATAAGAATGGGTCAGAAAGTAAACCCACACGGCTTCCGTCTAGGCATCACAACTGAATTCAAATCACGTTGGTATGCCGATAAGTTATATAAAGATTATGTAAAGGAAGATGTCGAAATTCGTCGCTTGATGAAGAAAGACATGGAGCGCGCCGGTGTTTCACGTATTGAAATCGAACGTACCCGTGATCGGGTTCGTATCGATTTACATACAGCTCGTCCCGGAATTGTGATTGGTCGTCGCGGACAAGAAGCGGACAACCTACGTATTCGTTTAGAGAAATTAACTGGCAAGCAAGTTCAGTTAAATATTCTTGAAGTTAAGAATCCAGAAACCGATGCCCAATTAGTTGCGCAAGGAATTGCTGAACAGTTAGCTGCTCGTGTCTCCTTCCGTCGCGCAATGCGCAAAGCAATGCAGACCGCATTAAAAGCTGGCGCAAAGGGAATCCGAGTTCAATGCGGTGGTCGACTTGGCGGCGCGGAAATGTCTCGCTCTGAGTTCTATCGCGAAGGACGCGTTCCATTACACACTCTTCGCGCCGATATTGATTATGGCTTCCATGAAGCACATACAACATTCGGTCGACTTGGTGTAAAGGTTTGGATTTATAAAGGCGAAATCATTGAATCTCGTTCCGAGCGCGCTGCGGCAGCGCTTGCTGCTGCTAAAGCTGCAAAGCCAGCACGTAGCAATCGCGCACCACGCGCACCTCGTGGCGAAGTAACAGTTTCGAATGTAAATGATGCGCCGGCTACCGAGACTCCAAGTGAAGGAAGTGAGAATTAATATGTTAATTCCACGTCGCGTTAAACATCGTAAACAACATCACCCATCTCGCTCCGGCGCAGCTAAGGGTGGAACATCTGTTGCATTCGGAGATTACGGAATTCAAGCGCTTGAGCCAGCATATGTAACAAACCGCCAAATTGAAGCGGCACGTATTGCGATGACTCGTTACGTAAAGCGCGGTGGCAAAGTTTGGATCAATATTTATCCAGATCGTCCGCTAACTAAGAAGCCAGCGGAAACACGCATGGGTTCTGGTAAAGGTTCACCGGAATGGTGGGTCGCAAACGTCAAACCAGGTCGCGTTATGTTTGAAATTTCCGGTGTAACCGAAGATATTGCACAAGAAGCAATGCGACTTGCGATTCATAAATTACCAATGAAGTGTCGAGTAGTTCGTCGAGAGGAGGCGTAAGAATGGCTATTACAACAGCAGAAGAATTACGCCAGTTATCAACTGATGAGTTAACCCAGAAGCTTCGCGATTCGAAGGAAGAACTTTTCAACCTTCGTTTCCAAGCTGCAACTGGTCAACTCGAGAGCCACGGTCGTTTAGGCGCCGTGCGCAAAGAGATTGCTCGCATCTACACAGTTATTCGTGAGCGCGAATTAGGAATCGGAGGTGCCGCATGACAACTGAGAACCGCGGTTTTCGTAAGACTCGTGAAGGCATCGTTGTTTCCGACAAGATGGATAAAACCATTTCGGTTCAAGTAGATGATCGCGTTAAACACGGTCTTTACTCAAAAGTTATGAGCCGCTCACGTAAGTTCAAAGTTCACGATGAGTCAAACACTGCTGGTGTTGGCGATCGCGTCTTGATTATGGAAACTAAACCAATTTCAGCAACAAAGCGCTGGCGGTTAGTCGAAATTATCGAGAAGGCTAAGTAAGCAAAACGGTTAAGAAAGAGGAATAGAGAATGATTCAACAAGAATCGCGACTACGAGTCGCGGACAACACAGGAGCTCGCGAGCTTCTGTGCATCCGTGTACTTGGTGGCTCCTCACGCCGTTATGCCGGTATCGGAGACATCATTGTTTGTTCTGTTAAGGATGCAATTCCTGGCGGACAAGTAAAGAAGGGCGAAGTTGTTAAAGCGGTAATTGTTCGTACCGTTAAAGAAAATCGTCGCCCAGATGGTTCATATATTAAGTTCGACGAGAATGCTGCAGTTATTTTAAAAGCTGATGGCGAACCTCGCGGAACTCGTATTTTCGGACCAGTTGCGCGCGAACTTCGCGACAAGCGTTTTATGAAAATTATTTCCTTAGCTCCGGAGGTGTTGTAACCATGGCTCGCATTCGTAAGGGTGATGAAGTTCTAGTTATTGCTGGAAAGAGCAAAGGCACAACTGGAAAAGTTCTAGATATTAAGAGCGATCGAATTCTGGTTGAAGGCGTCAATCGCGTTTCACGTCATACCAAAGAAGAGACGGGCGATCGCGGCGTAAAAGTTGGCGGAATTCAACACGTTGAATCAGCGCTACATATTTCTAACGTCATGTTAGTCGGAGACAATGGCAAGGGAACTCGCATTGGCTCACGCAAAGATGACAATGGAAAGAATGTGCGAATTTCTCGTCGCACCGGAAAGGACATCTAATGTCAACCGCACTTGATGTACGTCTGAAAGCTCGCTATCGCAGCGAGATTGCTCCAGCGTTAAACAAGCAATTTGGTTACAAGAATGTAATGCAGATTCCAACGCTGACCAAGATTGTGGTCAACATGGGTGTTGGCGAAGCTGCTCGCGATTCAAAGTTAATCGAAGGCGCAATTCGCGATTTAACAACCATTACTGGTCAAAAGCCACAGGTAACCCGTTCTCGCAAATCAATTGCGCAGTTCAAATTACGTGAAGGTCAACCGATTGGTGCTCACGTAACTTTGCGCGGCGATCGGATGTGGGAATTTGCAGATCGTTTGCTTTCAATCTCTTTGCCACGTATTCGTGACTTCCGTGGCTTATCACCAAAACAATTTGATGGAAAAGGTAACTACACATTCGGCTTAACCGAACAGGTAGTTTTCCCAGAAATCGAACAAGACAAAGTTGATCGTCCACGTGGAATGGATATCACCATTGTTACAACCGCAACTAATAATGAAGAAGGCCATGCGTTGTTAAAGGCGCTGGGCTTCCCATTTAAAGAGGCATAAGGAGCGCTGAAGAATGGCTAAAACATCACTTAAAGTAAAAGCGAGCCGCAAGCCTAAATTTAAAGTGCGCGGTTACACCCGTTGTCAACGTTGCGGTCGTCCGCACGCTGTCTATCAAAAATTTGGTATTTGCCGTGTGTGCTTCCGTGAAATGGCGCACCGCGGTGAACTTCCAGGTATTACAAAAGCTAGCTGGTAAACAACTACGAATTAAGTCGAAACAAATCGTTTCGAAACTGATTTGAGAAAGGCCAAGAGGCCAAGAATGACAATGACAGACCCAATCGCAGACATGTTAGCTCGTCTGCGTAACGCAAACTCTGCGTACCATGATTCGGTATCAATGCCGTCCTCATCGGTAAAAGCTCGGATCGCTGAAATTTTGCAGCGTGAAGGCTACATCGCAGGTTCTCGCGTTGAAAGTAACGCAAATGGCGTTGGTAAGACTCTAATTTTGGATTTGAAGTTTGGTCCAAACCGCGAGCGATCAATCGCAGGACTTCGTCGTGTAAGCAAGCCAGGACTTCGCGTTTATGCAAAGTCAACTTCGCTACCGAAAGTTTTAGGCGGACTTGGAATCGCAATTATCTCAACATCATCTGGTTTGCTAACTGATAAGCAAGCCAACAAGCAGGGCGTAGGCGGAGAAGTTCTCGCCTACGTATGGTGATTTCATGTCACGTATCGGTCGCATGCCAATCACCGTTCCAAGCGGTGTTGAAGTTTCAATTAATGGTCAAGACGTTGCAGTTAAGGGACCTAAAGGTGCGCTAACTGTTGCAATTGCTGAGCCAATTAAAGTTACAAAAGCGGAAAATATGTTGTCGGTTGCTCGACCAAATGACGAGCGCCTCAACCGTTCGCTTCATGGTCTTTCCCGCACTCTGATTGCCAACGCAATCGAAGGCGTAACTAATGGTTACACCCTTCAAATCAACATCGTTGGTGTTGGTTATCGCGTTGCCGAAAAGGGCAAGGATCTTGAATTCCAACTTGGCTATAGCCATCCAATTCTGTTTAAGGCTCCGGAAGGAATTACCTTCAAAGCACCTTCACAGACTGAATTAACTATTACCGGTGTCGATAAACAACTTGTTGGCGAAACCGCTGCAAAGATCAAGAAGTTACGTAAAGCCGATCCATATAAAGGTAAAGGCTTACGTCTTACAACTGATCGAGTACGTCGCAAGCAAGGAAAGGCGGGTAAGAAGTAATGTCAATCGCTGTCAAAGTTCGTAAAGGATCTGCGACCAATGCACGTGCACGTCGCCATTTCCGGTTACGCAAAAAGTTAAGCGGTACCGCCACACGACCACGCCTAGTGGTGTCACGCTCTGCGCGCCACTTATTTGTGCAATTAGTTGATGACACACAAGGTCGCACCTTGGCATCAGCTTCAACAATGGAAGATTCATTGCGCGCATCAAAGGGTGACAAGACTGCAAAGTCTCGCGAAGTTGGTGCGTTAATTGCCAAACGTGGCAAAGAAGCTGGAATTTCAACTGTGGTTTTTGACCGCGGTGGAAACAAATATCACGGACGTGTTGCAGCCCTTGCAGATGCTGCTCGAGAGAATGGATTGGAGTTCTAATGGCTATTAATCCATCAGAGAACCGCGACGAAAATACAAATAAGCGCGGAGATCGTCGTGAACGTCGTGAACGTCGTGGTGATGACAATCAGAAAGAGAAGAGCCCGTACTTAGAGCGCGTGGTATTTATCAACCGCGTTTCAAAAGTTGTTAAGGGTGGTCGTCGCTTTGCATTTACTGCGCTAGTAGTTGTCGGAGATGGCAATGGACTAGTTGGAGTTGGTTATGGAAAGAGCAAAGAAGTTCCACAAGCAATTTCAAAGGCAGTTGAAGAAGCGAAGAAATCTTTCTTCAAAGTTCCAAGAATTCAAGGAACCATTCCTCATCCAGTACAAGGTGAAGCGGCAGCGGGCGTAGTTCTACTTCGTCCTGCAGCTCCTGGTACTGGTGTGATTGCAGGTGGCCCAGTTCGTGCCGTACTTGATTGTGCTGGCATTAGCGATGTATTAACAAAGTCGCTTGGTTCAAACAATGCAATCAACATGGTTCACGCAACTGTTGCGGCACTTAAAGAATTAGAGAGCCCATCAACAATTGCTGCTCGTCGAAACCGTCCGCTTGAAGATGTAGCTCCGGCTGCAATCATCCGAGCATCACAAGTAACAGTAGGTGCGTAATGCCTCGTTTAAAGGTAACTCAAATTCGTTCGAAGGTTGGCAACAAGCCAGAACTTCGCGACACACTTCGTTCGCTTGGATTAAAGCGCATTAATGACGTCGTTGTTAAAGAAGATCGTCCAGAGATCCGTGGCATGGTTTACGCCGTTCGCCATTTGATCAAGGTTGAGGAGGTTGAATAAGAATGACACTCAAACTTCATCACTTACGTCCAGCACCAGGTGCAAAGAAAGCTAAGACTCGTAAGGGTCGCGGTGAAGCATCTAAGGGAAAGACTGCAGGTCGTGGCGGTAAAGGAACTCGTGCTCGTAACACGGTTCGCATTGGTTTTGAAGGTGGACAACTTCCACTTGTAATGCGCTTGCCTAAGTTACGTGGTTTCAAGAATCCAGAACGCGTCGAATATCAAGCAGTTAATGTCTCAACAATTAACGAGCTATACCCAAAGGGTGGCGAAGTAACTGTTGCCGACTTGATTGCGAAAGGCGCTGTTCGCGACTCATATCCGGTAAAGGTTTTGGGTAATGGCGAGATTAGCGTGAAAGTTAACGTAACGGCACATGCCTTCTCTTCTTCAGCAACGGAGAAAATCTCTGCAGCTGGTGGAAGCACCAAAGTTCTTTAATTAGTACATAAGATCAAGGGAGTTTCGAAAAATGCTTTCAGCATTTGGTAAGGCTTTTAAGACACCTGACCTTCGCAAGAAGATTTTCTTTACTCTTTCGATTATGGCTTTATTCCGATTTGGATCAGTAGTTCCAACACCTGGCGTTTCTTATAAAAACGTACAAGAGTGTTTAACTCAGGTTCAATCAGGCGGGCTCTTTGGATTAATCAATTTATTCTCGGGTGGCGCGCTACTTAAACTTTCAGTTTTTGCGCTGGGAATCATGCCTTACATCACCAGCTCAATCATTATTCAATTATTAACCGTGGTTATTCCACGTTTTGAAGCGCTGAAGCAAGAAGGACAATCTGGTTCAGCGAAATTAACTCAATACACCCGTTATTTAACAATTGGTCTGGCGATTTTGCAGACAACGGCATTGATTGCTGTTGCTCGCACACCTGGTCGGTTAATTGCTGGGTGCTCACTTCCAATCATTCCGGATACTTCTTGGCAACGAATCATCACCATGATTTTCGTAATGACTGCTGGAACTGCTGTGATTATGTGGTTGGGCGAATTAATTACTGATCGCGGTATCGGAAATGGTATGTCAATTCTAATTTTCACCTCAATCGCGGCTTCATTCCCAAGCAATTTATGGAGCATCCAACGCACCAAGGGTTGGTTTGCATTCTTATTCGTGATTGCAGTTGGAATTTTGGTAATCATGGCAGTTGTATTCGTAGAGCAAGCACAGCGCCGAATCCCAGTTCAATATGCCAAGCGGATGATTGGGCGCCGTGAATATGGCGGAACGACCACCTATATTCCGATCAAAGTAAATCAAGCTGGCGTGATTCCAGTTATTTTCGCTTCATCACTTTTATATATTCCGTCACTGATTGTTAACTTTACAAATAGCCAAGCAGCGTGGGCAGTTTGGATTTCACGAAATCTCGTAAAGGGTGACCATCCGATTTACATTGCGGCTTATGCAGCGCTGATTATTTTCTTCACCTATTTCTATGTTGCGATTACCTTTAATCCAGAAGAGGTAGCCGACAACATGAAAAAGTATGGTGGCTTTATTCCAGGTATTCGCGCTGGGCGTCCAACGACAGAATATTTGCAATATGTACTATCAAGAATTACCGCACCAGGATCGCTCTATCTTGCTTTAGTTGCAGTGATTCCAATATTTGCGCTGATACTTTTTGGGGCAACTCAGAATTTCCCATTTGGTGGAACTTCAATTCTGATTGTGGTTGGCGTTGGTCTTGATACTGCGAAGCAAATTGAAAGCCAGTTGCAACAGCGCTCATATGAGGGGTTCTTGCGCTAATGCGATTTGTCCTGGTTGGTCCACCAGGCGCGGGTAAAGGTACTCAAGCTCAATTCCTTGCTGCGCACTTTAATGTTCCACATATTTCAACTGGCGATATTTTCCGCAGCAATTTAAAAGGCGGAACTGCGCTCGGTCTTGAAGCAAAAAAATATATGGATAAAGGTGAATTAGTACCTGATTCAGTTACTAACGACATGGTGCGCGATCGCCTAACGCAAAACGACGCCGCAAATGGATTTTTATTGGATGGCTATCCACGAAATGTGGCGCAAGCTGAAGTTTTACGAACCGCACTTTCAAATTTGAATTTGAAACTAGATGCTGCTCTCGAACTAAATGTCGATAACGACGAAGTAATTACGCGCCTATCTGGGCGTCGCACCTGCAGTAATTGCGGGAAGGTTTGGCACATTGTTTATGAAAAACCAGCACGTGAAGGTGTCTGCGATTCCTGTAACGGCGAATTAATTCAACGTGAGGATGATAAGGCAGAAGTAATTTCTCGGCGCCTCGAAGTTTACAAAGAACAGACGGCACCAATTATTTCGTTCTATCGCAACGAAGGTTTATTAATAACGGTTGCAGCAGTTGGATCTGTTCAAGAAATCAC
>CAYMVX010000028.1:0-11281 GCA_964394375.1 uncultured Actinomycetes bacterium | reverse complement strand
CCCAAAATGTCATGAACTACATCTGCAATTTCATCAGGCAACATGCCGCCATTGGTATCGCAAAGCGCAATAACATCCGCGCCTGCTTCGGCTGAGACGCGAACTACTTCTAAAGCGTAAGCTCGGTTGGCGCGATAACCATCAAAGAAGTGTTCGGCGTCGATAAATACTCGCTGGCCTTCGCTCTTTAGGTGCTGAATCGAATCGCGGATCATATTTAGATTCTCATCAAGCGTGGTCTTAAGCGCTAAATCAACGTGTCGATCGTGAGACTTTGCCACCATAGTTACAACTGGAGCGCCAGAGTTACGAAGCGCGGCAATTAGCGGATCATCTGCTGCTTTGGTGTTTGCGCGACGAGTCGCTCCAAACGCTACAAAAGTGGCGTTCTTTAACTTTAATTCTTTCTTAGCTAACTCAAAGAATTCAGTATCTTTTGGATTAGCTCCTGGCCAGCCGCCTTCGATAAATCCAACGCCGAGTTCATCTAAGTGACGGGCAATTTGCAGTTTGTCATGAACAGATAAGTTCAAGCCTTCCTGCTGCGCACCGTCACGAAGAGTTGTGTCGTAGACGTGAAAATTATCGGGCATCTTTGTCATTACTTAACGACCTTGACCCATCCATGTGTATCAGCGATAACACCATGTTGAATATTCAGTAGCGCTTCACGAATCTTGTTTGTGACAGGTCCTGGATTACCATCGCCAGTTACCCATGTACCCCACTTAGATTTTGCTGAACCGATTGGTGAAACTACTGCTGCAGTCCCACATGCAAAGGTTTCAGTTATTTCACCAGATTCGATTCCGGCTTTCCAATCGTCAACAGAGAGCATAACCTCTTCTACTTCGTAGCCAAGGTCGCGTGCGACTGACAAAATTGAATCGCGTGTGATTCCTGCCAGCAAAGTTCCGGTGAGCTTTGGAGTAACAACTTTATTTCCCTTTACGAAGTAAAGGTTCATGCCACCCATCTCTTCAACCCATTTACGTTCTACGGCATCTAACCAAACAACTTGATCGCAACCTTCTGCTGCAGCGGCTTTCTGCGCCACTAATGAAGCTGCATAGTTGCCACCGCACTTTGCCTCGCCAGTACCGCCAGGTGCTGCACGAACATATTCGGTTGAAATCCAAACAGTTACTGCCTTTGCTGGATTGAAATACGCGCTTGCTGGAGTCGCAATAAGAATGTATTTGGCTTTGTTAGTTGGACGGACGCCCAAACCAACTTCTGTAGCAATCATAAATGGACGGATATATAGCGATTCTCCGATGTTATTCGGCACCCAACCAATGTCTTGCTTGACCAGCGCTTCAACAGTCTCAATAAAAGTTTCGACTGGAATTTCAGGAAGTGCTAAACGCTTTGCACTGCGATTAAAACGTTCTGCATTTGCTTCTGGACGAAATAACGCAACGCCACCATCTGGTTGGCGATATGCCTTCATGCCTTCGAAAATTTCTTGGCCGTAATGAAATACTGCGGTTGCTGGATCAAGAGTTAGTGGACCATATGGCTGCAGGACAGGTTCGCCCCAGCCGGTTTTCTCATCCCAATCGACTGTGACCATGTGGTCGGTGTAGTACTTACCAAAACCACCTTCAGCAACTTTTGCATCACGCTCTGCTGCAGGTAATGCGTTTGGGTTTAATTGAATTTTCATTATGAGAGCGCCTTTACTAGTGCATCGCCAATCTCTGAAGTCGAACGTTTTGCATCGCCGCGATTTAGTAAATCTGTCGCAACCGCAGCTTCAACTTCACGGGCTGCTGCGCCGAAACCTAAGTGATCCAACATCATCGCAACTGACATGATCGTTGCAGTTGGGTCAGCTAATTGCTTACCAGCGATATCTGGTGCAGAACCATGAACAGGTTCGAACATTGATGGGAATGCGCCGGTTGGATTGATATTGCCAGAAGCCGCCAGACCAATACCGCCACAGATTGCTGCTGCAATGTCGGTAAGAATGTCACCGAAAAGATTATCTGTAACGACAACATCAAAACGTTCTGGGTTTGTCACGAAGAACATTGATGCTGCATCAACATGCAGGTAATCAGTGGTTACATCTGGAAACTCTTTTGCAACGGTTTCAAATGTGCGAGTCCATAATCCACCAGCTCGAGTAAGCACGTTGTTTTTGTGAACAAGAGTTAACTTCTTACGTGGACGTCCCTGTGCACGCACAAACGCATCGCGAATTACGCGCTCTGCGCCACGACGGGTATTTAGCGACTCTTCCGTAGCAATTTCAGCATCGGTTCCGAAAGCCAAAGTTCCGCCAGCACCAACGTATGGCCCTTCGGTGCCTTCGCGAACCACAACGAAATCAATTGGTTTTTCAGTGGCGAGTGGCCCTTTAACGCCTGCATGTAACTTAGCTGGACGAAGATTTATGTAATGATCAAAAGCGAAACGAAGCTTAAGTAGCAAGCCACGTTCTAAAACACCTGAAGGAACTGTTGGGTCCCCAACTGCACCAAGCAAAATGACATCTGACTTTGCAATCTCCGCCATAACCGAATCTGGAAGTACTTCACCAGTGCGGTGCCAGTAGCCTGCGCCAAGATCAAAGGAAGTCTTGTTGAAAGTAACACCATGCTTTGCGCCAACAACATCAAGAACTTTTAAGCCTTCCGCAACAACTTCTGGGCCAATTCCGTCGCCAGCGATTACAGCAAGATTGATTGTCTTCGACATTATTTCTCCAGGTCCACGGTACGAGCTAAATCGGCACCAGTTGTTTTCTTTACATCTTCCAAAATATTCTCTGAAACGTGATCGTCAACAGTTAACGCCATCAGCGCCATGCCGCCAACTTCGCGACGTGAAACTTGCATACCAGCAATGTTTACGCCCGCTTTTCCAAGCTCACTACCCATTGATCCAATAACGCCTGGCTTATCCATGTAGCGCAAGAAAATCATGTGCTTGCCAGGAGATAAATCCAAACCAAATCCATCAATTGAAACAATCTTTTCGTGCTTGCGAATGCCAACCAAAGTTCCTTCAACCACAAAGTTGGTGCCATTAGCCATTGCCACCTTTAATTGAATTGAACTGCGGAATTGTTCGCAATTTGGATCGTTCTTAACAGTTGCGCTCATGCCACGTTCTTCTGCAAGCTTTGGAGCATTTACATAAGTAACATCTTCTTCAACAGTAGTTTCAATTGCACCTTTAAGTGCGCTGGTTGCGAGAACTGAAGCGTCAAATGCTGCGATTTCGCCAAGTACATGTACTTCCATAGAAGTAGGTAGTCCACCAGCGTATGCAGTAGCGATTTCCGCCATCTTTTCCACTAATGGAAGTGATGGACGGATTTCTTCATGTACCGCGCCACCCTTTACGTTAACCGCATCAGGAACTAGATCACCAGCAAGTGCTTTGCGAACCGATAATGCAACTGCAATACCTGCGCGCTCCTGCGCTTCATCAGTAGATGCACCCAAATGCGGAGTTGCAACTACCTGATCTAATTCAAATAGTGGTGAATCTGTGCATGGTTCTTTTGCAAATACATCGAGACCAGCACCTGCAACGCGACCTTCTTTGATTGCGTTGTATAAAGCAGTTTCATCAAGAATGCCACCACGAGCAGCATTAATGATTCGAACAGATGGCTTAACTTTCTTAAGCGCCTCTTCCCCAATTAGATTTACAGTCTCTTTGGTCTTAGGCAAGTGAATTGTGATGAAGTCAGATTGCTTTAGAAGTTCATCTAACGTAACTAATTGAACGCCAAGTTGTGCGGCACGAGCAGGTTGTAAATATGGGTCGTAAGCAACAACATTCATACCGAATGCCTGCATGCGATGTGCCACCAATTGACCAATTTTGCCAAAACCGATTACGCCAAGAGTTTTTTCAAAAACTTCTGCACCGGTGAACTTAGAACGAGCCCATTTGCCATTTCGAAGTGCTGCATGTGCTGGCGAGATAAAGCGTGCGCTAGCTAGCAATAGTGAAATTGCCAGCTCGGCAGCTGAAACGATATTCGAAGTTGGTGCATTAACGACCATGACACCTGCATCAGTAGCAGCAGGGATATCAACGTTATCTAAACCAACTCCAGCTCGAGCAATAACTTTTAAACCTTTTGATGCTGCAATTGCCTCTGCATCCATTTGGGTTGCAGAGCGAATTAGAACCGCATCAACGCCAGCACTAAGTGCTGGGAGCAACGCGCTTCGATCTGCGCCATCAACGTGGCGAATCTCGAAGTCCGGCCCCAGCGCCTGCATCGTTGCAGGGCTGAGTTCTTCAGCAATTAGTACTATCGGTTTTTGCATGGTTTTGGCCTATTCGCTTAGCGCGCAGCCTTACCTTCTTGGTAATCATCCTTATTTGAAGACTTAATCCAAGAGAACATCTTGCGAAGTTCGCGACCTGTAGCTTCGATTGGATGAGCTTCGCCCTTTGCGCGAAGCGCCTTAAATTCTGGTGCGCCTGCTTCTTGATCATCAATGAAACGCTTTGCGAATGCACCTGACTGAATATCAGCAAGTACTTCCTTCATGTGCGCCTTAACAGATGGATCGATAACGCGTGGTCCTGAGACGTAATCTCCGTATTCTGCTGTGTCAGAAACTGACCAACGCTGCTTTGCAATGCCACCTTCGTACATCAAGTCAACGATCAACTTAAGTTCGTGTAGGCACTCGAAGTAAGCAACTTCTGGCTGGTAACCAGCTTCAGTTAGAGTTTCGAAACCGTACATAACTAACTGTGAAGCGCCGCCACAAAGAACTGACTGCTCGCCGAATAGATCTGTCTCAGTCTCTTCAGTAAAGGTTGTAAGAATTCCACCTGCACGTAGGCCGCCGATTGCCTTTGCATATGAAAGTGTTAATGGCCATGCGTTCTTGGTTGCATCTTGCTCTACTGCAACGATTACTGGAACGCCGCGACCTGCTGCGTACTCGCGACGCACAAGGTGTCCTGGGCCCTTTGGCGCAACCATGCAAACATCAACATTTGCAGGTGGCTTGATGTAACCAAAACGAATATTGAAACCATGTCCAAAGAAGAGCGCATCGCCATCTTTTAAGTTTGGCAAAATTGATTCGGTGTAAATATGACGTTGTACGTGATCTGGTGCCAAAATCATAATTACAGTTGATTCTTTAACCGCTTCCGCAACTGAAGTTACTTTTAAGCCTTCCGCTTCAGCTTTTGCACGGGATGCTGAACCTTCCTTTAATCCGACTCGAACATCTACTCCGCTATCGCGCAAGTTAAGTGCGTGTGCATGTCCTTGTGAACCATAACCAATGATTGCGACTTTGCGACCTTGGATGATTGATAGATCTGCATCTTCTTCGTGATACATAGTTGCCATTGGTTTTGCTTCCTTTTTCTTTTCTTTGTTTCGGCTGGTTTCTTACTGGGGTAATTCTTGCTTAGTTTTGATAGTCCGCTTGACGGTCTGTCGAAATGGATTGGATATCAAGCGTCTGATCCGCAAGCGCTGCTGCACCATGCGAGAGTGCAACTACGCCTGATTGAACGAATTCGATGACACCGAACTGCTTGAGTGAATCCAAGAGCTCTTCGTTGAGCGCTGGTGAATTGGTTGATTCGATGATTAAAGCATCTTCGCTGCTATCAACGATTTTGGCGCCAAATTTAGAGACAATCGATTCAACGCGTGGGTTGTTCTTTACCTTTACCAGGACCAACTCTTCTTGAGTTGATTTAACAGGCTTGATCTCTGAAACGTGAATAACGTTGATTAACTTATCCAACTGACGAATAACTTGTTCAAGAGCGTGACCTTCAACGTTAACCACAATTGTCATACGTGAAATTGCTGGATCTTCAGTTGGGCCTACGGCTAGTGAATCGATGTTGTATGCACGGCGAGCAAATAGCGACGCCACGCGAGCTAGAACACCAGATGAGTTGTCTACTAAAACTGCCAAAGTATGTTTAGCCATTTTTATAACTCCTGTGAATCCCAGTCAGGCGCAGTTTCACGCGCAATCATGATGTCGTCATTTGAAGTTCCGGCTGCCACCATCGGCCAAACCATTGAATCTCGGTTCACTCGGAAATCAATTACTACCGGTTGATCATCAATAGACATTGCCTTTTCGATTGTGACATCGACATCCGAAGGATCTTCACATCGCAAACCTACGCATCCCATTGCATCTGCAAGCTTTACGAAATCTGGAACTAACTTTGACTTCAAATCTGTATTTGAATAACGACCCTTGTAGAAAAGAGTCTGCCACTGGCGAACCATTCCAAGAGATTCGTTATTGATAATTGCAACCTTGATTGGAATATTGTTGAGTGCGCAAGTTACTAATTCCTGGTTTGTCATCTGGAAGCAACCGTCACCGTCAATCGCCCAAACAGTGGTATCTGGTGCGCCAACTTTTGCACCCATTGCAGCAGGAACTGCGTAGCCCATTGTTCCGGCGCCACCTGAGTTAAGCCAGGTGCGTGGCTTTTCGTAATTAATAAATTGCGAACTCCACATTTGATGTTGACCAACACCTGCAACATAAATGGAATCTGAACCAGAGATCTGACCGATACGTTCGATTACGTACTGTGGTGCAAGTGAACCATCTGCAGGTTTGTCATATCCAACTGGATAGGTCGCTTTTAGTTTATCTAGCGCGCTCCACCAAGCAGCAGTATCTGGCTTCTGCTTAATTGCAGGAATCAAAGCCTTAATTACTGCCTTTAAATCACCATTAATTGGCACATCTACGCTGCGGTTCTTACCCAATTCCGCTGGATCGATATCTACATGTATAACGCGTGCTTTTGGTGCAAATGAAGATAACTTTCCAGTTACTCGATCATCAAAACGCGCACCTAAAGTAATAAGTAAATCGGCCTTTTGTAGCGCAGTTACGGCTGAAACTGAGCCGTGCATACCTGGCATACCTAAGTGTTGGCGATGAGAATCTGGGAATGCTCCAAGTGCCATCAAAGTTGTAACAACTGGTGCACCAACTTTTTCAGCTAACTCTTTTAACTCTGCAGAAGCATTTGACTTAATTACACCGCCACCAACATAGAAAACTGGTTTCTTTGATTCCGCGATTAACTGTGCTGCATCTGCGATTGATTGTGCATCTGGTTCTCCGGGAATGCGATAACCAGCAAGTTTGATCTCTTTAGGCCAATTGAATTCGGTCATCGCTTGTAGCGCATCTTTTGCAACATCAACTAGAACTGGACCTGGTCGACCAGTTGTTGCAATATGGAAAGCCTGTGCGACAGCGGTTGGGATTTCGCGTGGATCAGTTACAAGGAAGTTGTGCTTTGTAAAAGGCATGGTGATGCCGCGGATGTCAGCTTCTTGGAAAGCATCGGTTCCGATTGCAGGTCCTGGAACTTGACCAGTAATTGCAACAACAGGAACTGAATCCATCGCAGCATCTGCAAGAGGTGTAACTAAGTTAGTTGCGCCAGGACCAGATGTTGCAATGCAAACACCTGCGCGACCGGTTACTTGCGCATAACCCTCTGCAGCATGGCCCGCGCCTTGCTCGTGACGAACCAAAATGTGGCGAATCTTTGAATCAAAGATTGGATCGTAAGCAGGAAGAATTGCGCCACCTGGAAGACCGAACATCACATCCACACCAGCTGCCTCTAGTGACTTGACTAGAGACTGGGCTCCTGTAATTTGATTGCTCATCTGCTGCTTACTCCTTTCATTTGATTTATTTGCCTTAAATACGAAAGCCCACTGACTTTGCAGTGGGCGCGTAACTTTTAGGTACGCGCTATCGAATAACCACCACGACTACTGATGAAGAGACGATAGATACCTTACGCATGGATGAATTCTCTCCTATGGAGAGTTGTGAGTCAATAGATGAGATGAGCATCTCAAAATGCGATATGCCATCTCAAAATACTCAAATATTGATTAATCGCAGACTGCGCCTTTTGATGCGCTGCCTACAAGCTTTGAATACTTGTGCAGCACGCCACGTTGATACTTATGTGGAAGTGGTTTCCAGCCAACTTTGCGCTTTTCTAACTCTGCTGCATCTACCAACAAATCTAATTTACGATTTGTAATATCGATTCGGATTAAATCGCCATCCTTAATAAATGCGATCGGTCCCCCATCGACCGCTTCAGGAGCGACGTGGCCAACACATAGACCAGTTGATCCACCAGAGAAACGACCGTCAGTAAGTAGCAGCGTTGATTTTCCAAGACCTGCGCCTTTGATAGCACCAGTGATCATCAACATCTCGCGCATACCTGGACCACCCTTTGGTCCTTCATAGCGAATGACTACAACATCGCCGGCTTGGATTGTTCCGTTTTCTAAAGCTTCCATTGCGGCTTGTTCGCGTTCGAATACTCGCGCAGGTCCCTCGAAAGTCTCGATTCCGATTCCTGCGGTTTTGCAGACGGCGCCTTCGGTTGCAAGTGATCCGCCAAGAATTGTGATGCCAACATCTGTAGATAGCGGTTGATTGATTGCGTGCAGAACATTTCCGTCTGCAAGCGGTGGATTAATATCTGCAAGATTTTCTGCCATGGTCTTACCCGTAACAGTTAGTACGTCACCGTGTAAGTAACCAGCATCCAGCAACATACGTAATACAACTGGAATTCCGCCGACTTTATCGACATCGCTCATTACATATTTACCAAATGGTTTTAAGTCGCCAAGTAGAGGAACTTTTGAACCGATGCGATGGAAATCTTCAAGTGTTAAATCAACTTCAGCTTCGTGTGCAATTGCAAGCAAGTGAAGCACGGCATTTGTGGAGCCACCTAGCGCCATGACTGCAGTAATTGCATTTTCAAAAGCTTTCTTAGTCAAAATGTCGCGGGTAGTAATTCCCTTTTCGATTAAGTTAACTACTGCTGCTCCAGCTTTTTCAGCGTATGTGTCGCGTCGGCGATCAACAGCCGGTGGCGCTGCAGAACCAGGAAGAGAAAGTCCAATCGCTTCACCAACTGTGGCCATGGTATTTGCAGTGTACATACCGCCGCATGCACCTTCGCCTGGGCAGATGGCGCGTTCGATTTCGTCAACGCGATCCTGAGAAATTAAACCGCGGGCACATGCGCCCACAGCTTCGAAAGCGTCGATAATGGTTACATCTTTGCCATCAACTTGGCCAGGAAGTGTTGAACCTGCATAAACGAAAACTGAAGCAACATCGATACGTGCTGCTGCCATCATCATGCCTGGCAGAGATTTATCGCAACCTGCGAATGTCACCATTCCATCAAGTCGCTCTGCTTGCATAACAGTTTCAACAGAGTCTGCAATCACTTCGCGAGAGACTAGAGAGAAATGCATACCTTCGTGGCCCATAGAGATGCCATCAGAAACTGAGATGGTTCCGAATTGCATTGGGAAACCACCTGCATCAATTACGCCTTTGCGTGATGCTTTAGCTAAGCGATCAAGAGAGAGATTGCATGGAGTGATTTCGTTCCATGAAGAGACGATGCCGATCTGAGGTTTGACCCAATCTTCATCCCCCATGCCAACTGCTCGAAGCATTCCTCTGGCAGGAGCGCGCTCCAAACCATCAGTTACCAGTCCTGAGCGTGGCTTCATATTAGGCATGGTGCAAATCATATGCGGAATACACCTCTTATTAAAGTTCAATTCATGTCTCAATTAGTGGAATGCCTAAGCCCTGTATAGCGTTAGCCCCTGTAAATATAAGTAAACCCAATAATCTATTAAGTGCGGAGAGAAACTTGAAATTAGTAGCACCTGAAATTATTTATCGCGATCGTTGGAAGACTCTTTTTGTTCTAGCTATTTCACAGCTAATGGTTATCCTCGATGCTTCAATCGTTAACATTGCAATTCCTGCAGCAAAAGCTGATCTAGGAATTTCTGATGCAAATCAGCAGTGGATTGTTACCGCTTACACACTAGCTTTCGGAAGCTTGCTTCTAGTTGGCGGACGTATCGGTGACTTTGTTGGTCGTAAGCAAGTTTTCATTATTGGCTTACTTGGTTTTGCTGGCGCTTCTGCACTTGGCGGAATTGCTCAGACTCAAGGCCAGCTATTTGCTGCCCGCGGACTACAAGGTGTATTCGGTGCACTCTTAGCTCCAGCAGTTCTTTCAATTCTTAGTGTTACTTTCTTGGATCCAAAAGAGCGAGCAAAAGCTTTCGGTGTTATCGGTGCGATTGCTGGTGGCGGTGCCGCAATTGGTTTGATCCTTGGCGGAACACTTACTGAATACTTCTCATGGCGCTGGTGCTTAGGTGTAAATGTTCCTATCTCAATCTTCGCTGGCATCATGGCTACAAAGTGGCTCCACGAATCTAAATCTGGTGGCGAACATGGTTACGACATCTCTGGCGTCTTAACAGCAACTGTAGGCCTCTTCGCTCTTGTGTACGGATTTAACCGTGCGGCAACACATGGTTGGGCAAATAAGACCACAATCGGTTTCCTGGCAGTTGCTGTGCTTCTGTTAATTGTCTTCTACTTTGAAGAGAAGCGCGCAAAGTATCCATTGATGCCGTTACACGTTATTAAAGAACGCAACCGCGGTGGTTCGTATCTAGGTATGTTGATTGTTGGTGCTGGTCTCTTCTCGATGTTCCTTTTCTTAGGTCTATACCTACAGGTAGTGCTTCGCTGGACACCACTACATAGCGGTTTCGGTTTCCTACCGTTCTCAATTGGTATTGCACTAAATGCCGGAATTGTTTCTAAGTTGCTTCCTAAGAATGGCCCAAAACCACACATGATTACTGGTCTAATCCTTGCGGCTTCAGGTCTATTGCTACTTTCGACAATCACTCCTACAAGCAATTACTGGACTCACGTCTTTCCTGCGCTACTAATCATGAGCACAGGTATGGCTAATGTATTTATTCCAATCACAACCACAGCGCTACACGGTGTTGGAAATCAAGATGCAGGTGTGGCTTCAGCTCTAACAAATACCAGCCAGCAGATTGGTGGATCACTTGGTACTGCGCTGCTTAACACAGTTGCGACAACTGCAACTACAAGTTATGTAGCATCTCATCAATCACTTGGTCAGCTTGCGCTTCCAAATGGATTAGTGCACGGTTATGTTCAATCATTCCGCGTGGGTGCAATCTTCTTGATTATTGGCGCAATTGTTCTAGCTGTTGCAATCAATGTCGGCAAAGATGCAATGGTTGAAACAGAAGGCGTTATTGCCCACTAATAACTAAATAATTAGCTATTAGCTTGACCCAAATGGCCAAGTAGAAGCTCGCGAACTTTCGCAGCATCTGCTTGGCCTTTTGTTTCCTTCATAACCGCGC
>CAYMVX010000027.1:0-11281 GCA_964394375.1 uncultured Actinomycetes bacterium | reverse complement strand
GCAACAGCGTTGGTATCTGCTTTGAAATTTGCGTATAGGAATAGTGAGGTTTCAAGACCTTCGCGAGCCACAGCGGTAAAGGCTGCCAA
This sequence comes from uncultured Actinomycetes bacterium, assembly GCA_964394375.1. GTDB lineage: Bacteria > Actinomycetota > Actinomycetes > Nanopelagicales > Nanopelagicaceae > ZLKRG08. Next base: position 11,192 of record CAYMVX010000027.1, on the reverse strand, counting down.
TGAGAGGGCGCCAGCGCTGATAGCCGCTGATGCCTTCTGCTCAAGCTCAAGCTTCATAAAACGTGCAGTCTTCTTCATCCAGAAGATCATCCAAGTAACTAGGCCAACTGCGATTACGCCAGTGGTGCCAGCAAAGATCATCTCGTGCTCATCGCTTAGATTGGTGCTGGTAAGGCTTAGGAAGCCACCGAATAGGAGGGCAGCGCCGATAGCGCTAAATACACCGAACCAGAGGCTCTTCATCAAAGAGGTACGGCCGGATTTCTTTAGGTAGGCAATCAAAATACCCACGATAAGGCTTGCTTCAAGGCCCTCACGAAGGGCAATCACAAAGGTGTTCAACACGAAGTAAACAATAGAACCCTTTAGCTAATTACGCAACTTTTTCGTTGCGTAATTCGTCACTCTGGCTGGGCGGCTTCAGCGCTTGGGGTGGCCTCTTCAGGGTCTTGCAGCGGCTCAGTCTGGGTTAGCGCGCTCGCAAGAAGTGGCGCTACCTGTTCGATCTGCCAATTGCGTGCGCCTAATTTCTGTAGCTTCTCTTGGACAGATTGCAAAGAAGGTTGGGTTTGATCCCAACAAACGCGACGGACAAATTCAGGGGTAATCAAATTCTCTGCTGGCATATTTAATTCCAGCGCTCGCTTTGCAACTGCATCACGTGCGTGAGTAAGTGGGGCGTATCGTTCCGGGAATTTGTCACGCCATTGTTTAACTGGTGGCATGCCATCGCCATTTAATCTCATCTGTGGCAAGTCGGAACTTTGCGCTCGCGTAATTGCATCAACCCAAACATTTACATTCTCCATCCAACGCGGACGAAGTCCAATTGGTCGAAGTGTTTTTTGAAAACCTTTTGTAGTAGTTGGCGCTGCAACTGAAAGTTCAGTAATTGCATTATCGGAAAGTAATTTTCCAGGAGCCACATCTTGCTTAGAAGCAATTTCATCTCGCGCAATCCAGAGCTCTCGGACTACTGCCAACTGTTCGCGTTTTCTAACTTTATGCATGCCAGATGTTCGACGCCATGGATCTTCGCGAGGTGGAGCAGGCGGAGCATCCAAAATACTTTGGAATTCAGTAAGCGCCCAATCTAATTTGCCATCTGCTTTTAATAGATCAGCGATGCAGTCACGAAGTTCAATTAAAAGTTCCACATCGAGTGCGGCGTAATTAATCCACTCTTGATTTAAGGGACGCAAAGACCAATCAACTGCGGAATGTTCTTTTGCAAGAGAGCGTGCAAAGAAATGTTCTACAAGCGCACCAAGACCCACACGAGGTAAACCTGCAATACGTGCGCCTAATTCAGTATCAAATAAGCGTTTTGGATGGATGCCCCATTCGCGAAGACATGGCAGGTCTTGTGTAGAAGCATGAAGAATCACTTCATCGCTTTGGATTACTTCATTTAGATCGGCAACAAGCGGGGATCCGGCAAATGGAATCGGATCAATAAGGAAGATTTCAGAGTTGCGTTTGATTTGGATTAAGTAGGCACGGGCCGAATAGCGATAACCGCTAGCTCGCTCGGCATCGACGGCAATTGCGCCGCTACCGCTCTTTAGCTTCTGAATAGCCGCTTGCAAAGCGCTTTCAGTATCGATTATTTCAGGAACGCCACCTGCGGGAGATAGAAGTGGTGTAGCTGCTACTGCTGCTTCTTCAGTCATCGTCTGAAACTTGCAACGCCATCAGGAACTGGCATTAGATATGAAATCTCGGCAAGGAGATTGCACCAAGCTTCCAAGTGCGCAACTAACTCTTCGCCGCTTTTGATGATTGCAGTCCAAGATGCACGAATCTCAATTTCGCCACCATCAGACGCTGTTGAAAGTTTCCCAAATGAATGGCTTATAGAACGAGTAACTGTGCCACTAGGTGCTGCGATTTGGCATCCGTTATCTCGAAGCGCTTTTAACAACCAAGTCCAACCATGTTCAGGTAAAGATGGATCTTCAGCTTCAGTGGTTTCTAAATCTGCACTTAAGAATGTAACGCATCTAAATTCGCCTTCCCAAGTGTCTTGACCACCTGGTTCGTGAAGAATTACGAAGCGACCGTTTGCAAGTTCAGCTTCAGCATCACCAATTAGACCGTTAGAAACATCAGCACTTAATGCATATGCAAATTTCGCTAATTTTTGCGGAGCTGGAATCTCTTCTAAAGTTATTTCTGCGCGAGGCTTGTAGTTCGAAAGGAGCGCAGCAGATCGCTTAAATTGCTCCTCGTTCATGGCTTAATTTTCTCAAATAATTCAAAATAACTTGGGAATTAAGATATCTTGTCCCGTATGGCGAGCCTATTGGCGTTGTTATCTGCTGCACTTTGGGGATCATCTGATTTCGAAGGCGGAAGAATTTCAAAGAGATACCCTGCAATTAGCGTGCTCGGTGCTACACAGTTAATCAGTTTGGTATTCGGTACTGCACTGGTATTTGCAGTCGGAGAGACCCACTTAACTTCAAAGATTTTCCTCTCAGGTGCTGCAGCGGGTATCTGCGGATATCTGGGTCTGGTCTGTCTCTATGCCGGGTTATCAACCGGAAAGATGGGTGTGGTTTCACCTATTAGTTCGCTTTCAACTCTTCTGCCAATGAGCTTTGCACTTATTGGTGGCGAACGTTTATCGGCTGGATCTGCCGCAGGTTGCGCGCTAGCAATTATCGGAGCTTTCTTAACCAGTGGCCCAGAGTTTTCACAAGGTGTTTCACTAAAGCCATTACTACTTGCAACTGGTGCTGCATTTGGATTCGGTACTGCGCTCTCATTTATGGCGATTGGTTCTGCTGAGGCACCAATTCTCACCATGGTTTGCATGCGCATCGCAACTGCCTTTGTAACTATTGCAATCGCAATTCGAAAGCGAGGATTTGGCGGTTTAGGAAAGAAGAACTTACCGTCATTGATCTTCGTAGGTATCGCAGATTTCGCTGCAAATGCTTCTCTTGGCTTGGCTGTTCATTTAGGGCCAGTGGCAATATCTATGGTGCTCGGATCTCTTTTCCCAGTATTTACAGTGCTCTTAGCGTTCTTTGTTTTGCATGAACGTTTACATAAAGCGCAATACTTGGGTGGAATTTTGGCAGTTGCTGGAGTTGCGTTAATTAGTGCTTTTTAGCAATTACAAAGCGAGTGTCATCCACTTTGCGATCTTCGGTAATTTCAAAACCGCGAAGCGCTTCATTTAAATCAATTAAGTGTTCGCCACCTGTTACTGGCGTAATTGAAATTTCTAGTTGATCAATTAACCCAGCACTCAAATATTCGAGCAAGAGTGATGGACCAGCTTCGACCAATACATCTGGGCCGAATTCGCGCTTAGCTTTTTCAAGCGCTTGGACTGGTTCCATGTTCCACCAATAAGCGTTCGGATTGGTAATCAACACATTCGATTTGTGGCGTGAAATAACTACAAGTGGACAAGGGGTGATTGCATATCTTTCGGAACGAGCAGTGTTGCCACCGATAATGATGCAATCAAATTCACGGCGTCGCTTTAAGAAACGTTCGCGGTCAGAATTTGTAGAAACTCCTGCAGAAGAGCCATCTTTTGAGGTACAACCATCTAAACCCATTACCAATGTGGCCACTGTATGCACGTTCAGATAGTAGGGTACAAACATGTCGAAAACGCTATTTGTGACAAACGATTTTGGGCCACGTGCAGGTGGCATCGAAACCTTTGTGCACGGACTTATAGAGCGCTTTCCAAAGGGTTCGGTAATTGTTTACACCTCGCAACAAGGTGATACCCAGTCTTACGATGCGGAATGGTTAGCAAATTACGGAGTACAGGTAATCCGCGATCGCTCCAAAATGCTTTTGCCTTCGCCAAGAGTCATTAGGGCAGTGCGCAAAGTTGTAGCTAATGTGAAACCAGATTCCTTGGTTTTTGGTGCAGCTGCGCCACTAGCTTTGATGGGCAAAGCGTTAGATGTTCCAATGAAAGTAGCCATTACCCATGGCCACGAAGTTTGGTGGGCCAAAGTACCTCCATTTAATTTGGCGATGAGGCTAATCGGTAATTCAGTTGATCACTTAACTTATTTAGGTTCGTACACTAAGTCTCAAATTTCAAAACCGCTAAGCGCTAAGGCGCGCCAATCAATGGTGCACATTGCACCAGGCATAGATACCGACAAATTCAAACCGGTTGAGGCAAGTGCGCTTCGCGCAGAGTTAGGGCTTACCGACAAGGAAGTTATTGTTTCGGTTGGCAGATTAGTGCCACGCAAAGGTCAAGATGAATTAGTCAAAGCGCTTCCAGAAATTCTAAAGAGCCACCCAAATGCACATCTACTATTCGTTGGTACTGGCTCTTATCGTAAAGTCTTAGATGATTTAATTATTGATAGATCGTTGCAGAAGTTCGTAACTTTCACCGGTCGAGTCCAATATGAAGACCTAACGAAATATATTTGCGTTGGCGATATCTTTGCGATGCCATCACGTTCGCGCATGGCGGGCCTTGAAGTCGAAGGGTTAGGAATCGTTTATCTTGAAGCTAGCTCCTGCGGTCTGCCGGTATTAGGTGGCGATTCAGGTGGCGCGCCAGATGCAGTCTTGCCAGGAGTTACCGGCTTAGTCGTAAACGGTCGGAATACTCATGCAATTGCCAAAGCTGCAGTGCAACTATTGGAATCTGATCGCAAAGCAATGGGCCAAGCTGGTCGCAAGTGGGCTCTAGAAACTTGGGATTGGGAAATCTGGGCAAATAAATTCGTTGCGCTTGTTAATTCAGGACGTAATTAATCCACGGCGTTTAGCTTCGCTAACCGCACCTGATCTATTTCTAACCTGTAACTTTCGATAAATAGAACCTAAATGAGTCTTGAGAGTCGATTCGGTAATAAATAACTCTTTTGCCAACTCTTCGCCATTTAATCCAGTTGGCAATTTGGCAACAATCTCTAGTTCGCGCGAAGTTAAGGTTCCCTTAAAGATTCGAGAATTAACGGCTCGAACCAAACCTTTACTAGTAAAAGAGAGCGGGGAGCGATATGCACTATAGATAGCGCTAAGAATCTCTTCCAATTCTGCAGTCTTCGAAACAAATCCACTAGCGCCAGCGTTCATACTGGCGATTAGATTTGAATCATCATCTAGTATTGAAATTACCACGATTCCAATTTTCTGAGAATTTCGCCTAGCAAACCTAACAATCTCTAAACCACTGCCATCGGGAAGTGACAGGTCTACGGTGATTACATCGGGAGTTGTTGATGCAAGCATTGCGATCGCCTCTTCTTTATTGCCGGCTTCACCGACAACTTCGATAGATTCCAACTTAGCAATGTTGGCAATGCCTTCCCGAACTATTTTGTGGTCATCAACTATAAGTAACTTCATGGTAGTGAAATCTCCACCCTGGTTCCTGATTTTGAAGTTTTAACGAACATAGCACCGCCAATCTGTTCTACTAATTCAGCTACTCCATACATACCGTGTCCATCATCTTCAACAGAGATCAAGTTTTCGGCAATTGATATTTCAATGTTGTGACCTTTGGAGTGATTGGATGCATTCTTTACCAGTTCGGTCAAAATACGTTTTTCGGCAGCGCTTAGCGACTTTGCATCACCAGTAATCTTCAAATTTAATGGCAAAGAGTCTCTTGCTAATTGGCTTTGATAATCGCTTTCGATATCGCGCAGCGAAAAGAGCTCTTTACGAACTTTGTTGGTCGCTGTAGTTACCGCAACCCTAATTTCACGAGTTGCTTTGCGATATTGAGAGGGAAGCGCACCAATGAGCAGATCTAGTTGAAAACCAATAGCAACTAGATCTTGGGCTAGAGAATCATGTAAATCGCGAGCTAACTCAGTCCTGGTAGAGCTCTGCAATCTCCTTTGCGAATTCTTTTGCAACAACATGGCGCTTTACCGATAACTTAGCTGTTAATTGGCCGCCAGCAATAGTGAAGTCTTTGTCCAAGATAACGAACTTACGAATAGATTCCGCACGACTTACCGCCTTGTTGGCCTCATCGACCGCTGTTTGAATTACTGCAATCAAATCAGGGTCGCGAGTTAAATCAGATAGGGATGCCCCCTCTTTCTTATTGTTCGCAATCCAAGACTTAAGTGAATCGGTATCGATAGTAATCAAAGCAGAGATGTATGGCTGGTTATCGCCGACGACCATGCATTGTGAAACTAATGGGTGCGCACGAAGGCGATCTTCTAGTACTGCTGGAGCGACGTTCTTTCCGCCGGCAGTAACAATTAATTCCTTCTTGCGACCGGTAATAGTTAAGAATCCTTGCGCGTCAATCTCACCAATGTCGCCAGACTTAAACCAAGGACCATCGAATACTTCATTATTTGCTTGATCGTTCTGCCAATAACCACGCATCACGATAGGGCCTTTAATTAGAACTTCGCCATCATCGGCAATGCGAATGGTATTGCCAGGAATTGGTTTACCTACAGAGCCAATCTTCTGAGCTGAAGAGAGGTTAAGTGTTGCACCAGCTGTTGTTTCTGTAAGTCCATAACCTTCGAGAATTCGAATACCAGCGCCACGATAAAAGTGACCAAGGCGAGAACCAAGTGCTGCGCCACCGCTAATTGCTGCCTCTACGTTTCCGCCCATCACATGGCGGATCTTCTTGTATACGAGTGCATCAAAAAGCGCATGCTGGATACGAAGTGCCGGGGAGATGCTGCCGCTATCTAAACCTTCGCTGTACTTAATGGCAACAGATGCAGCTTTACGGAAAATATTTCCTTTGCCTGCAGCATCTGCTTTCGCTTCTGCGCCGTTGTAAACCTTTTCAAATATACGAGGAACTGCCAACACGAAAGTTGGTTTAAAGCTAGCTAGATCTTGCATTAAACGACCTTGAACATCGGCGCAGTGAGCCATATGTAGACCAGCATAAATTGCGCCAATCTGAACCATGCGACCAAATACGTGAGCCACCGGCAGGAAGAGCAGGGTAGATCCATTTGGTTTCAAGAATAGGTCAGCTGCGCCATTCACAACGTTTCCGCACTCAGATAGGAAGTTTGCATGTGTTAGTTGAACACCTTTCGGCTTGCCAGTGGTGCCTGAGGTGTAAATAAGAGTTGCCAATGAATCAGGGGTCAGAGCATTTCGACGATTTTCAATCTCATCGTTGCTGATATGCGTGCCAGTATTGCGCAGAATTCCGATTGCATCCTCTGTCATGGTCCAAACATGTTTGGTGTGTGCAGGCAGAACGCTCTGAGCTAATTCGCGATTTGCAGGAGTTTCTACAATTAAACCAACCGCATGTGAATCATTGAGGATCCAATCAACTTGTTCAGCAGATGATGTTTCGTAAATAGGAACTGAAACCGCACCGGCATACCAAATTGCAAAATCTAGAACAGTCCATTCGTAACGAGTGCGCGCCATGATTGCAACGCGATCTCCAATTTGAATTCCAGCGGCAACCAAACCTTTGGCAGTTTCACGAACTTCAGTTTCGAATTCACGAGCAGTAACTGGCGCCCAACCATCGCCAAGCGGCTTTGAAAGAATCACACGTGCCGGTTCGAACCAAGCGCGATCAGCGATTAACTTAGTTAGGTTGCCTTCAGTCGCATCTGGGACGATGGCGGGAATGGTGACTTCGTTCATGGCGCAAACGCTAGCGGTCGAAAGCTTGCAAAGGTAGCCTTTGCGCCATGAGTAGCTCAAAAATTTTAATCGAGGCAAGCGCCGACGAGGTTCGTAAGGTTCTCTTTGATATCGCCAATTACCCAACATGGTCAGGCAGCATTAAGGGTGCCAAAGTTGAAAGTAGTGATGACCAAGGTCGACCGCTTCGCATAGAGCTAACTATTGAAGCAGGAATGCTTCGCGACAAAGCGACCCTTGATTACAACTGGAGCCAGGCGCCAGCAGAAGTCTCTTTCTCTTTAGTCGATGCTGATCTACTTACTCAGATGGACGGTAAGTACACCGTTAAAGCAATTGGTGACGAAACCGAAGTTACATATGAATTGGAATCTGATGTCTCAATGCCAATTCCAAAGCCAATGCTTCACGCCGCAGAAGATGGAATTATCAAAGCAGCGCTTAAAGAATTGAAAGAGAAGCTCGAAGGTTAATGAGTTCAAATTTAACTATTGGTATTGACGTAGGTGGCACCAAAGTTCTTGGTGGCGTTGTAGATGAGTCGGGAAATATTCTCGAAAAGGCTCGACGCGATACTCCTCGCCAAGGTGGAAAAGAGTTAACTAAAACTATTGCCGAAGTTGCGCTTGAATTAATGCGTAACCACAAAGTAAATGCAGTTGGCGTATCTGCAGCAGGTTTTGTCTCTTCAGATCGTAAGACGATGCTAGCCACACCAAATATTGCTGGGTGGAATGGCGTCAACCTAGATGCAGAGTTAACAGAATTAATTGGCCTTGATGTAGTAATTGAAAATGATGGAAATGCAGCTGCATGGGGCGAAGCAGTTTTTGGTGCAGGTCGTGGCGAAGCACATATGTTGCTATTAACTGTCGGAACTGGAATTGGCGCCGGCATTGTTGTTAATGGACAGCTACATCGCGGTGCATTTGGAATTGCAGGCGAAATTGGACATATGCGCGTGGTTCCTGAAGGGCATCTATGTGGATGCGGTGCACGTGGATGTTTCGAACAATATGCATCAGGTAGTGGCTTGATGCGCCACGTTCGAGAAGCAATTGCAGCAACACCTGATATTGCGCGCAATTTATTGGCGCTTGGCGATGGAAGCATTGAAGGATTAAAAGGACATCACGTTACAGAGGCTGCACGCGCTGGCGACGTTGTGGCGCTTGCTGCGTTCAACACCACGGCGCAATGGTTAGGTGCTGGGATAGCCTCGCTGGCAGTGATTCTTGACCCAGGTATTGTGGTGATCGGCGGCGGAGTAGTGGATGCTGGCGACATTCTTTTAGAACCAACTAGAGCGAACATGGAGCGCAAAATGCCTTTTGCAGGCAAGCATCCCTATCCAAAATTGGTTGCGGCAACGCTTGGTAATGACGCTGGCTTAGTTGGCGTTGCTGATTTAGCTAGACGTTAATTAATCTTCCAGCGCTGGATAGCGCAATCCAATCTGATTTCGAATTTCATCAATAGTTTCCATGATCGAAATAGTTTCAGCTATCGGTAGCAGCTCAGAATCTTTCTTGCCAGTGATTAACATCTTCTCAAAGTAGATTGCTTGCTCGCGGAGTCCATGTCCGCGATATTCGTTCTTAAACTCGATGATTCGACCATCGTTATAGACTAAACGCATGTCAGTTGGGCGATAGAAACTTGTTGCAAGTTCTAATCTTGCATTCGTTCCGTTGATTGATGCAGTTGTAGGTGTCTTGGAATTCATGACGGTATTGATTACTGCCTGACGACCTCCGCTGTATTCGAATATCGCCGAAGTCTGCAAATCGATGCCATTTTCAATTACACCTTTTGCAGTAATTTTTTCAGGTTTACCCATTACAAAATAGGCGAATGAGATTGGGTAAATTCCTAAATCAAGCAGAGCTCCACCAGCATAATTTGCATCCGTTAAACGTTTGATATGCATAAGGGATTGGCCGTGGTCTGCTTGCACATTATGAATTTCGCCAAGCTCATGCATTAGCTCGCGAACTTTTTGTATATGCGGCAAGTATCTTGTCCACATCGCTTCCATAAGCAGTTGATTATTTGCTTTCGCTGCTTCAGCCATTGATTTTGCTTGAAGTGCATTTACTGCAAAAGGTTTTTCGCAGAGCACAGGCTTGCCTGCGTTAAGTGCGAGAATTGTGTTTGGCGCATGTGCTTGGTGAGGAGTTGCAACGTAGATTGCATCTACATCAGATGCGACTAACTCTTCGTAACTTCCGTAAGGAGTAACGCCAGTTCTAAATTCAGCGGCCTTCTCTAGAGAACGAGAACCAACTGCGCTTACAATCATTTCAGTATGTGAGAGCAGATCTTCAGTAAATTCATGAGCGATTCCGCCCGTACCTAGCACGCCCCATTTAATGCTCATGGCTCATGGTGGCATACTTACGCCCGTGGCCGAGATACCAACAAAGATTCCTTACGGGACTCTTCGAGCGTTACTAACGCCGGTTCTACTGCTGGCCTTCCGCCCGAAAATCAAGGGGCTGCGCCACGTTCCGGCAACGGGCCCATGTATCTTGGCGAGTAATCATTTATCTTTTAGCGACTCGATATTTATGCCGCTAGTAGTTCCGCGCAAAGTTACTTACTTAGCAAAAGCAGAATATTTCAATTCTCCTGGCATTAAAGGTTTTGTCCAAAAATTAACTTTCATTGCACTTGGCCAAGTTCCAGTCGATAGAAGTGGTGGCCGACGTTCAGAAGCTGCGCTACTTACCGGTTTAAAGATTCTCTCTGAAGGTGATTGCTTAGGAATTTATCCAGAAGGTACACGATCTCCTGATGGTCGCTTGTATAAAGGTCGTACTGGAATTGCGCGCCTGGCGATGGAATCTGGTGCACCAGTAATTCCTGTTGCTATGTTTAATACTCACGAAATTCAGCCAACTGGAAAGTTGATCCCAAAGGTTAAGCGCGTAAAGATGCAGTTTGGTGAACCAATGTATTTCTCTGGCGATTCAAGCGACATGAATACTCTGCGCGATGTAACAGATGAAATAATGCGCAAGATTCAAAGCATGTCAGGACAAGAATATGTTGACATGTATGCAACAAAGCGCAAGTCAGAAATAGCTGACGAAGATTAATCTAGAGCGTTACGCGCTTTTAAGAATTTACAAGTAGGGCAATCAACTCCGCTTGATGGCAGATCGCCTTCTAGCATCGTAATTAAGTCTTCTACAAGCGCATTGAATCGAACAGTGTCGCGGGGAACCGGCACGTACTTCTGGCGAATCTTAAAGCCATCTGCTTCAGCATGATCAGGATTCCAGACTAGAAGACCCATTGAATCAACTCTTTGACCGTCACCAACTGCAGGGTTTTCAAGCGAATATGCATATGCTTCTAGTTGCGGTGCGTAATGTGCAGCGCTATCGCGATCCGAATCGCTAACTTTGCAATCGATAATCGCAAGCGATCCGTCGCTATTTTCGCCAAGCACGTCGTACTTGCCGTAGAAGCGCCAACGAGTTTCCTCGCCATTTACTTTGATTTTGGCGCTATTGATGAATTGACCCCATTTAGTGATGGTGCCATCGCCTAAAGATGGGTCAATATCGCGAAGT
>CAYMVX010000026.1:0-11290 GCA_964394375.1 uncultured Actinomycetes bacterium | reverse complement strand
ATAGCTACTAAATCTGCAGGAAGCGCTAAACCTTTAGCGGCAGATGCAATGGCAAGCGCTGCAGCTAAATCAGCTGCAGGTTCGGACATCTTCATGCCACCGACAGTTGCAACATAAACATCGCGGCCAGATAGACGAATATTCGCGCGAAGTTCGAGAACTGCAAGAGTCATTGAAGTACGGGATGAATCCATACCGCTGGTAACGCGGCGCGCATTGCCGTAATCGTTTTCGCGACCTGCGCTAACTAAAGCTTGAATCTCTGCAAGTAGTGGGCGACGACCTTCTAAAGTAACTGTTACGCAAGTACCAGGAACTGGTTCGGCGTGACGAGAGGTAAACAACCCAGTTGGATCTGCAACACCTTGAATGCCAGAGTCGTTCATGTCGAAGCAACCAACTTCATCGGATGCGCCAAAACGATTTTTGATTGCGCGAATTAAACGCAGGCGTGAATGACGTTCGCCTTCAAAGTTAAGAACTACGTCGACAATATGTTCCAAGAGGCGAGGGCCAGCGATAGAGCCATCTTTAGTTACATGGCCAACGAGAAGCAGCGCAATATCGCGCTCTTTGCAGATACGGATAAGTGCAGCTGCAACTTCTCTGACTTGAGTAACTCCGCCAGGTGCACCTTCGACAGTAGTTGATCCAATTGTTTGAATTGAATCGATAATTAATAGCTGAGGTTCGACAGAATCAATATGTGCAATGACTGCAGATAAATCAGTTTCCGCGGCTAACCAAAGATTTGGATTAACAGCGCCAATTCGTTCGGCGCGCAAGCGAACTTGTGATGCACTCTCTTCGCCAGAGATATAAAGCGTATGTACTCCATTTGTCGCAACCTGTGCGGCGACAGTTAGCAGGAGCGTGGATTTACCAACTCCTGGCTCTCCGGCTAGCAAGATGGCTGCACCAGGGACGATTCCGCCACCTAAAACGCGGTCTAATTCATCGATCTTGGTGGGCCGTGCTTTCGCGGTAGCTAAATCAACTTCGCCAATAGGGGTGGCAGGTTGAGTTACGTGGCCAGCGACTAAAGATAATTTCTTAGGTGCGCCAACCTCTTCGACAGAGCCCCAAGCCTGACATTCGCCACAGCGACCAACCCATTTGGTGGTGCTCCAGCCGCATTCAGAACAGCGGAATGGATCTTGCTTAGCTCTCTTATCTTTTGCCACAGCCCAAACTCTAGCTGGATGCGGCGACAGTGGCAGGGTGCTGGATTACAAATAGCGGCAAACTCTTTTGCTTTGCTTCTTGAATTACCGCATAGCGCTTATCGCAAATCTCTTTAAGGATGTCGTAATTGCGCTTACCCATTAGCGCGATTAATTCTTCTGCATTTGAGAGGTAAACCGGCTTCTTGCCAACGTGGGCATCAGAATCGCTTGTGCAGTACCAATCAAAATCTTCGCCGCCATCGCCCCATACAAGTCGTTCATATTCACCGATTACAGTTACGTTGTATTCGCGCTCGCCATGTTCGCGCAATTCAAATGATCGTCGAAGAGGTAGTTGCCAGCAGACATCTGGTTTTACATCTAAGAAGTGAGATCCTTCTTTTTCAGCTAAATGATGAAGTACACAACCAAATGTTGAAAACTCACCTTTACGATTTAAGAAGATGCAAGAGTCATTAACAGTACGTGTTTTGCGATCGCCATCTTCATCAACTTCTGAAACATTGAGACGACCATCTCCTTCATGCGCTAAGTCATAAAACTGCCACATCTCTGGCGTCAGGCGAGCGGCAGCCTTTATTACACGAGCTTCATCATCTTCATCTGTGTACATTGCGCCTTCAGTGCAACAACCCGAATTAGGTTGATCTGCGAACACACCTTTACAGCCATCGCCATAAACACAGGTCCAATTAGAGGTTAACCAAGTTAAATCACATTTGAAAATTTGTTCATTATCTTCGGGGTCAAAGAATTCAACCCAATCACGTGCGAAACCCGCCGAAATCTCAGACATAGAGCGAGAGCCTATCGCTAAATTAAGCCCATGAGAATTTCAGTAATTGGTGCCGGAGTAATGGGCGAAGCGCTAATTGCTGCTCTATTAAAAGCAGGCCATGCGCCCGGTCATGTTGAAGTGATTGAAAAGCGTAAAGAACGTGCGGAAGAGTTGGCTGCAAAGTACTCAATCAAAATTGGCACTGAACTTGGTTCAAGCGATGTGGTGCTACTTGTAACCAAACCACAAGATTTAGAATCAGTATTAGCTGACATCAACGGCAAAGTTAAAGATGGTGCTTTGATTGTTTCATTTGCGGCAGGCAAGAAGATTGCCACAATTTCAAATGGTTTAAGTGGTAAGTGCCCAGTCGTTCGCGTTATGCCAAACACGCCGACATTGGTTGGTAAAGGTGCTGCAGGATATTCACTAGGTGAAGGCGTAACTGATCATCAGAAGAAGTTTGTAGTTGATTTCTTAAACGCAGCAGGCATATCCGTTGAAGTTAAAGAAGAGTTACAAGATGCTGTTACAGCTACAAGCGGTTCTGGTCCGGCCTACTTCTTTGCCTTTGTGGAATCTATGGTCAATGGTGCAGTCAATTTAGGCTTAAGTGAAGAAGTTGCTACTCAATTAACCGTTCAGACATTGGTTGGAGCGGCAGAACTTCTCCAAACTTCAGGTAAGAGCGCGACCACGCTACGTGAAAATGTAACAAGCCCAAACGGCACAACTTTTGCAGCGCTGCAATCATTTGCAGCAAGTGATTTAGAGCAGATCGTGGCAAGAGCAATGAAAGCTGCACGTGATCGCTCAATAGAATTAAGTTAGAATTAAATTAGAATTAAGTTAGGGTGTTAAGTTGAAGAAGTTAATCGCAGCTTTTGCCCTACTTTTCTTAGCAATTCCTGCTGCAAATGGCGCAATTACTGCTAAACCAATGGTGCAGTTGGCTCAAGTGGATGCCGCTGCAACCAACGTTGTTGCTTCTGCAAATCAAGTAGCAGTAATCGGAAATCGTGACGTTAATGGCTTTATTCAGCTGGTTAATGGCCCAACGCTCGAATTAACATCTGGAATCGAATCATTTGTAAGTGCTGCAACAACGGATTCGCAAGGAAATTTCTATGTTGTAGGAGCAAGCGCAAATCCAATTATTGGAACATTGCCCCCGATTTCTGGCGTGCTCAACCCAGATAACGTGGTTTCAGATCCAGTTAGTAGCAATAAGAGCGATGCAACAAATTTAATTTATTGGAAAATAAGTAGCACGGGAACGCTTCTAGAAACACAATCGATGGCAATGCAAAGTGCAATTATTCCTAATTCTATTTTGGTAGACGCCTCAGGTATCACGATTGCAGGAACCACTTTTGCAAACCCTGGATTTAAAGGATTCGTAACGAACTGGAACGGCGCTCCTACTTATATCGGCAAGAATTCGACACAGATCCATTCAATTTCTAAGATTGGTGATGCGATTATCGCTGTGGGTCAGAGTTCAGAGAAGTTATTAAATACGACTCTCAAAGGTAAAGTTGATGGATTTCTAGCAAAAGTTAGCGCGGGAAAATTAACTTCAGTGCAACGAAGTACCGATACTGGCGCTAGCCGTGCTTGGCGTAGCAATAATTCATCTCTATTACTTGGTGGAAATTCAAATAGCACTGCGGTGATAACTAAGTTCAATAGTAATTTTCTGCCAACTTGGACAGATCGTTATTCATCGACCGGCCCAGCTTTAACTGCCACGGTTGGAAAATTAAATTACGGTGCCTTCGTTTCAACTGGAGCTATCAAAGCGCTACCGACCTGGAAGAGGAAAGGGCTCCTTGTTTTAACCTTTGATGCCAAGGGGCTTATTACGGCCGCCAGCTATCTAAATGCCACCCAAATCAACGGTTTTACGGCAAATAGCTCTCTTGGACCGATCGTCCTTTCGGGCGGTTTTTTATATCGCGCCTAAACACGCTAAAGTTTCGACCTCTAAACAAGGAGTTTTATGGGTTCGGTTATCAAGAAGCGTCGCAAGCGTATGGCTAAGAAGAAGCATAAGAAGCTTCTGAAGAAGACACGCATTCAGCGCCGCAACGCTAAGTAATTTCTTACTGCTTTAGCGAAACTAGCTGACCGCTAATACCGGCAACTAGATAACGAACACCATTCAAAGTTATCCAACTATTTTGAATTGGATCTTCGCTCTGCCATCCACTAATTAGGCTCACCTTTTTGGTGACGGTGTCGACTGCGCAAAGACGCTTCTGACATGAGAGCACCATGCTGGTTCCACTTAGATTTATCGGAGCATTTGGTGCACCAAATTTCGAAGTTGTGTATGTGGTGGTTTGGCCATCAATGACTTGAGTGCGAATTTGGCTTGGATTTGGGAGCGTCGCGCCAGATGCAGCTAACCATGCGCCAGTTATCTTTCCGCCAACTTTGTTGATCGCGACGTCATAACCAAGCACTGATGCAGTGGTGCTTGGTGAATCAAGAGTTTCATAAATCCATGTATTCGGTGAGGCGCCATCACGAGATGCCAATCTAATTTCACCAGAGGTAGCAACCTTCTTCTGGTTTACAACTAGCACTGAGTCATAAATCAGATAAGTAGTTGCGCCACTTAGAAGCGCATCAATATGGAATCCAACATCACCGGTGGTGCGACCATCTGTCTTTCGATCACCATCAATTAATTCATAGCTCCATTTATTGCTCTTCTTGATTGCTCCAAGTAAAACACCTTGGCTCTCATCACGATAGAAAACTTGTAGTGCGCTAGTTGTTGCAACGCAGGCACTTGCCACCGTTACATCACTGCCAGTACGAACTCGATCGGTTGCTTCGTAAGATTGAATTGTCGCTGCATTTCCATCTACGACTTCAAATGAAATCGCAGAATCAGTTATCGTTGCATGACGAAGATCGTTATCGACAATGTCTCCGTAGAAGAGATGAACTATTTGGCGGGAACCGGTTCCTGTAGTGCAGAGCGAGATATGTCCGCCTAATTTATGATTTGTTCGACCAGCGGTTCCGCCCATTCCATCTACAATCGTCTTTTTCCAGCTTCCGTTGATGTAAATGGCGGTGCGAAGCGTGCCGGTCTTGCTGCTTATGTACGCGATAAATGGTCGGTTATTTAAAGTTGATGCAACTAAGTATTTAGCATCACTGGCATTATCAATTACAGAACTCTTCCAAGTCGATACCGGAGTAACAGCTTCAGTGGTTACAACATCAGAAGTGCCATTGCTATTTATGGCAGATACTGCGAACGTATAAGAAGTTCCATTCTTCAGCCCTGATACTGTGAAAGGACTGGTGTTTGCGTAAGTTGTTGTGCCACTCTTTAAGTTCTTGATTGCATAACTGGTTACTTGCGCGCTTCGAACATTTGTCGGTGGATCAAAGGTAATAATCGCACTGGAATCTCCAATTAAGACCTGTAAATTCCTTACAACTGAAGGTAAGCCAACCGCAATTCCTGCCGGAGGTTTGTTGCGCATATCTTCCATCATCGCAAGAAGTAGCGAACCTGGTTCACGGAAAACTTCACCAGCATCAAGACTTGGCGTCATAACTGAATTTATTCCGGCACTTGCAAAAGTTGCTTCATCTAAATGTGAAACAGAAGATCCACTTTCGTACCTACTAGGAGTATAAATCTTTGGCTTTACTCCGCCATTTGCTGCAATTCCTTTGGCGCCAGACCAGAGCAGTGTGCTGGTAAGTGCACGTCCAAGTTCAACGCTCGGTGAAGGTAAGTCACTTAAACGTCGACCATCCGTTAGTTGTAGGTATGCATCAAATGGAGTTGGTTGATCAATTGAACCGTAGCCAAAGAACGGGTCATATGAATCGGTAGAAAGGAATCCAAGCCCATGACCTATCTCGTGGATGAATACAGATTGCAAGTCATATTCAGAACCACTTGGTTTACCATCATTGCGGGTATCCCATGCAGCAGCAGAATTTACCTGAATGACAATTTCTGGGTTGCTTTTATCTAAGTCACGACCTGCAAGCGCATTTGCTAGAGCTGACGGATACCAGAGCGTGGGATCTGGTGCGTTGATAAAGTTATTGAAGTAATTTCCAGGTCGGGCGCTTCCCAAAAGTCCATAAACTTGTGATCGTCCCCAAGTGGCTTCTACTTTAATTGGCACGCTTGATTGGAAATTTGCAGACCAGACATCTACAGCGGCTTGAATCTCGCTCTGAGCCCAAGCAGGGAAGTTGTTATAAGTAACTTCAAACTTTGATTTTGATTCTAAGTGAGCGCCAGAATTTGTCGTGGCGTTGTATGTCTTAACTGATGCTTTCCCAGCAAAGATATGGCCCCAGACATTTGAGTCACGTTCGTTGCCGAGAGCGTTTGCGGGTGGGGTTAGGACAGAAGTCAGCAGCAGAGCTGCGACTATCGAACTTAAACCCCAACGCTTCACGCATGAAACCTACCAAATAGACTTCTCTACATGAAGCAGTCAGTAGTCACGATATACGGGCGAGGTGGCTGCCATTTATGCGAATACGTTGTGAATTTACTGGTTCCTCAGTCAGACCAGCTAAATATCGAAATAAATGAAGTTTTGATTGACAATAACAAAGAGCTAGAAGATCTTTACGGACAATTAATTCCGGTGATTCACGTGGATGGAAAGTATTTTTCACACTTCCGACTTGATTTAGAAGAGTTTAAATCTTTCCTTGAAAAACATCGTCAGCATCAATAATTTTGTAGCTGTAACCCTGTTCAGCTAAGAAGCGTTGACGATTCTGTGCAAAATCTTGATCAACAGTGTCTCGGCTTACAATTGAATAGAAAGTTGCGCCGCGGCCATCTGATTTAGGTCGCAAAATTCGACCAAGTCTCTGTGCTTCTTCTTGGCGACTTCCAAATGCTCCACTTACCTGAATCGCAATTGTGGCATCGGGTAAGTCAACTGAAAAGTTTGCAACTTTTGAAACGACTAAACATTTCAATTCACCGCTTCGGAAAGCTGCAAAAAGTTCTTCGCGCTCCTTTACTGGAGTTTCACCTTTAATTACCGGTACGCCTAGTTTCTCGCTTAATTCATCGAGCTGAGTGATGTATTGGCCAATTACTAGAACTTGGTCTTCGGCATGTTTCTCGACAAGTGCTTGAACAACTTTCGTTTTGGTCGCCGTCGTTGCACACATGCGGTACTTCTCTTCTACTTCAGCAGTTGCATAAGCAAGACGTTCGCTTTCAGAAAGGGTTGCTCGAACTTCTATGCACTCTGCCGGCGCGATATAACCTTGAGATTCAATTTCTTTCCAAGGAACATCGAAGCGTTTCGGGCCGATTAGTGAAAATACTTCTCCTTCCATGCCATCTTCACGTACGAGCGTGGCGGTAAGACCTAAGCGACGACGAGATTGAATATCTGCGGTAAAGCGGAAGATAGGTGCAGGAAGAAGGTGCACTTCATCATAAATAATCAGACCCCAGTCGTATGAATCAAAGAGATCTAAATGGGCATAAACGCCGTTCTTCTTCTTGGTCATAACTTGGTATGTTGCAATAGTTACCGGGCGAATTTCCTTCTTCGCACCGCTGTATTCGCCGATTTCATCTTCGTTAAGAGTGGTGCGGCGAAGCAACTCATCACGCCATTGTCGCGCAGCAACGGTATTGGTTACCAGAATCAAAGTTGTTGCTTTTGCATGTGACATTGCAGCTGCACCGACAATAGTCTTTCCGGCACCACAAGGTAGAACTACAACGCCACTACCACCATGCCAGAAACCTTCCGCTGCATGCTCTTGGTATTGGCGGATATTCCAACCATCTTGATTTAAATTAATTGGATGCGCTTGGCCATCAACGTAACCTGCAAAATCTTCTGCTGGCCAACCTAAACGAAGTAAATGCTGTTTGATGGCACCGCGTTGTGAAGGATGTACTGCGATTGTTTCTTTATCAATGCGTGCGCCAAGAAGCGGTGCAATTTTCTTTGCTCGAATGACTTCTTCTAGGACGGCGCTATCTGTGGTTACTAAAACCAAACCATGTACTGGATTTGATTCCAGTCTAAGACGGCCGTATCGAGACATCGTCTCTGCAATATCTAGCAGTAATGAGTGGGGAACTGCGTATCGTGAATACTTTATTAGAGTATCAATAACATTTTCTGCGTCATGACCTGCTGCACGAGCATTCCATAACCCTAAGTTAGTTAAGCGATAGGTATGAATATGTTCTGGAGAGCGTTCTAGTTCTGCGAAAGGTGCAATTGCGCGACGACATTCAGTTGAGTTTGGATGATCAACATCAAGCAGAAGCGTCTTATCGCTCTGAACAATTAGCGGTCCTTCACTCATTTCAAAAGTTCCTTGATGAATGCATGTAGAAAATTCTTGCGCTCTTCGATTGCGCTAATGCTTGCCCACTCATTGGCAGCATGCGCTCCGCCGCCTACTGCGCCAAGTCCATCTAATACGCGGGCGCCTGCTGCCGCAGCAAAATTGCCATCGCTAGCTCCGCCTACCTCAGCGCTGCCCAGAGGAGCCATCCCAATCTCTTTAGCAACGCGCTCTGCAATTTCGTAAAGTTCTTTGCATGAAGCAGGTTCAAGAACTGGTCGATTGAGACCACCGGTAACTTCAATCTTTGCGCCAGACGTAATTGCAGTTAGAGATTGAATAGCTTTATCGACGCGTTCTAAATCGCTTTGGCTAAACGAACGAGCATCAATTTCTACACTCGCTTCGGCTGGAACAGTATTTGATGTAGTTCCGCCTTTTAACAATGTCGGAACAACTGTAGTTCCAAATTCTGAATTCTCTAGATCTTTGAATTTCAAAATCTGTGCCGAAATCTCAACTGTTGCATTGATTCCTTTTTCAGGTTCTAGCCCAGCATGCGAAGCTAATCCAACAGCTTTCACAACATACATTGCTGTGCCTTTGCGGCCAGTCTTAACTTTGCCATCAAGTGAGGCTTCAAGAACTAAAACTGCAGATGCGTTCTTTGAAACCTCTTTGATTAAATCTCGAGAAGCTTGGCTGCCAATCTCTTCATCTGTTGTTGCAATCAAGGCAACAGATCCTTCGATACCTTTCAAGGCATGAAGTGCTTGGATAAAACCAACTTTCATATCGAAAGTTCCAGGGCCACGAAGGACATCACCTTCAATATTCCAAATTGGATTGAAAGAACCAATTGGCCAAACAGTATCTAAATGGCAGAGCAGAACTACTTTCGGGTTCTTATCGCCCCACCAAAAAACAGGGCGGCCATTAACTTCGCGAATATCTGCAGCGCTACCAAGCTCTTTTATTGCAATTTCATTTGCCAACGAAACAACTTTTCGGCAGGCATCAATATCTTCAGATGGAGATTCACATCTAACTAAAGCTTCTAGGTCCTGCAACATAGGGGTAATTCTGCCATTTAAGCCACTCATAGCGGAGCGACCCCAGTAATACGTATGATTTTGAAGGTTTGCAGCTCGCCAGTACTGTGATCGCGAGCCAGCAATACTCCATTTGCGATTTGTTGAGCATCAATAATTCGATGTGAAACTCCGCCATTGTTATCGGCATACCCAATCGAAAGCGTTTTATTAAGGTTCTTATTAAGGATTTCTAAAGTTTCATTTGCAGTTGTGCGAGGAACGGCACCGCTATTTCGCAATTGACTCTGCTTCGCAGTTGATTGTTCACCAACTTTTATTGCACGAATCGCTGCCGAGATTGCTGCTTCAGTAGGAGGTTCAATTTCTCCGACAATGCGAGGAGGTTTTGGGCGATTCTTAACTCGCTTGTTATGTGGGGAAGAGAGCAGAATTCCTTGCGCACTCTCAGCTGCAGGCAGATAACCATTTAAACGTAGCACGTTAAGAACTTCTTCAATGTCAAAATCAGAAACTAGAACTGTTGGTGCAATCTGGCGAAGTGCAATATCAACTCTCTTATCTGCCAATATCTCTGTTAATACAGATGGATCTTCACAGCGCAAATAGCAATGGATTGCGCCAACTCTTAATTGACCATGCTTACGAGCAGTGTCAGTAATTAGGTATTCCAATGGCTGCGGAAGTGGAGTCTTTGAAATCTTTGCTAAGAATTTAATTATTTCAGCACTTGATTTTCCATGGTCTAATCCACGTCTGATTGAACTTTCAGTAAATCGATAAACAGTTGCGGCGCCGCGGCTTTCAATGTCTGCCATCTGGCTAAGTTCAACTGCAATTTCATGTTGCAGTGGGCCGGGTGCAATTGCAGTTTGATCACTTTGGATTGTTATGTAATCAATTGGAGTTGGGAGCGCGGCATTAACTCCCAAGTCTTCATCACCTTCTAGGAGTTCTGCACCAAATGTTGAGAGCGCTCCAAGCCCAGTAATGCCCAGCCATTCGCACTCTTCTAGCGTCCATTTAACTAAATCATCGCGCAGATTAGATCCGCGTCGAAGCGGCGCCAGCCATTTCATGCGTTCGGTAAAGGTAGCGATAGTTGGCGAAAGTTCTATGTTTGAACGGAGTTCCTCAAGGACTCTTGAACGGATGTTCGCAGCGCTAACGCGGTCTAATTCGGGGCCGAGTGCTGAGAATTTCTGCTCGCTTCTACCGACAAGCCCAGAAACTCTTGAAGTGATTAACCATAGTGAAATTATGTTGCGCCACTTAGTTTCAAAATCTTGCGTCAGCCAGATATCAAAAGAATTAGTTGGCGCGATGGTGTCATCTGCATCAATTGCTACAAGACCTGAGAGATAACAGAGTTCTGCAACAAATGCTGCGCAACCTTCAGTGACACCTAAGTGGTTTGCAGCATCCTTTAGATCACGTACTCCAACTCCGCCTGCGCGAAGTGCAGTTGGTGCAGTTTCACCCCAGAAATTTAGAAGCTCTTCACACCAACGAAGCACATTCGAGATATTTGCAATTGCTGCTCGATCAATATCTGATTGGTTGTATTTCTTTCCTTCAAGAGCTGGCGCAGACGAAGCGAAGTCTTTATGAACTTTTCCACCACGTAGATGAATTGCAACTTCAGCAGGCATCACAACATGTCGTTGATCAAGGGGAACCACGAAGTGACGTTCTAGTAACCAAGCAATTCCTGGACCTGGATTCTTAATATCTCCGACACTGCCACGTGGTGGACCCCAGCAGAGCGCATTCATTACTTTCTTTGCGGATTCAGGTGCATCAGAAAGTTTCTTGAGATCTAGTTTGGCAAGAGAGCGTGGGCCAAGACCTGCAGGTTCTGCTCCGATTGATTCGCGAACTTGAGTTGGGATCACGCCTTCATAAACAAGCGCTAACTCTTCGAATTTCTTATAAACGAATCG
>CAYMVX010000025.1:0-11297 GCA_964394375.1 uncultured Actinomycetes bacterium | reverse complement strand
ATTGGTGCAGGTTCAGGTAAATCATTTGAATTGGATGAAGCTCGTTATGGCCGAATCATCATGATGTCCGATGCGGACGTCGACGGTTCACATATTCGTTGCTTGCTTCTGACTTTGCTTTATCGCTACATGAAGCCGCTGATTGATTCTGGTCGCGTCTTCGCAGCGATGCCTCCGCTACACCGCATCGAAGTAATCGGTGGTGGCGGAAAGAAGGGCGAAGTTATTTATACCTATTCAGATGATGAAATGAAGAAGGTAACTGCAGATTTAACTAAGCAGGGCAAGCGCTGGAAGGAACCTATTCAGCGATACAAGGGTCTTGGTGAAATGGATGCAGATCAGCTCCGTGAAACCACAATGGATCCAGACCATCGCACGCTGCGCCGCGTCACCATTAAGGATGCAGAAGCAGCAGAGAAGATGTTTGAACTACTTATGGGCAACGAGGTAGGACCACGTAAAGACTTTATTTCGAACGCGGAAATCGACCGCGATCGAATCGATGCTTAATTTCTAATTTCTTAAGATACTTAGTATTTAAGAATTAAGCGATCTTAGTGCGACGCGGTGTACCGAAGTTCTTTCCAACTTCAGCAACTTCTTCAGCAACTTTTGCCTTGATTGCATCTTCGCTCTTTAGCAGGGCAGTCAGCTCGGCAATAGTCTTCTTAAGTTCCTTTTGCTCGGTATCAAGTTCAAGCTTGCTCATCTTGGTCAAACGGCGAAGTGGCATATCCAAGATATAGGTGGCCTGTTCGTCCTTTAACTTAAAGTTCTTAATAAGCGCATCTTTTGCAGCAGCTGCATCTTCAGAGCCACGGATGATCTTGATGACCTTATCGATATCGATAATTGCTTTAAGTAAGCCATCGACTAAAAGTAATCGTGCTTCTGCTTTGCCTTTACGGAACTCAGAGCGACGAGTAACAACTTCGATACGGTGATCAATAAAGACCTGGAGTAGTGTCTTAAGGCCAAGCTGTTGTGGCTTACCTTTAACAAGAGCAACGGCATTGATTGAGAACTGCTGTTCCATAGGAGTCAGCTTGTATAACTTCTCCAGAATCTCTTCTGGTTCGTAGCCGTTCTTGATTTCAATAACTACATTGGTGCCGGTCTTGCCATCAGAGAGATCGACGATGTCGCTGATGCCTTGAACCTTCTTGTTCTTAACGACTTCAGCAATCTTTTCGACAATCTTCTCAGGGCCAACGTTGTATGGAAGTTCTTTAACAACGATGCCTTGCTTGCGTGAAGTTACTTTTGCGATTTCTACGGTTGCACGTATCTTGAATGCACCCTTACCAGTTTCATATGCATCGGCGATACCTTCGATATCAACTAATGAACCGCCGGTAGGGAAGTCTGGGCCAGGCACGAACTTCATTAATTGTTTGGTGGTTGCCTTCGGGTTTTCGATCAAATACTTAGTAGCGGCGACAACTTCACCCAAGTTATGTGGCGCCATATTGGTAGCCATACCAACTGCGATACCGGTTGCGCCATTAACTAAAAGGTTTGGGAAAGCTGCAGGCAGAACTAGTGGTTCTGCTAATTGGCCGTCGTAGTTAGGTCCGAAATCGACAGTGTTCTCATCAGCTTCAGCGACCATAGTCATTGCAGCTGTTGCAAGACGAGCTTCGGTGTAGCGCATCGCTGCAGGACCTGCATCTAATGAACCGAAGTTTCCGTGTCCATCAATTAGCGGTAGGCGCATTGAAAAGTTTTGAGCCATACGTACAAGTGCGTCATAAATCGCAACGTCGCCGTGCGGGTGCAATTTACCCATAACTTCACCGACAACACGTGCGCTCTTTACATGGCCGCGATCTGGGCGAAGACCCATATCTGACATCTGGTGCAGGATGCGGCGATGTACTGGCTTTAAACCATCTCGGGCATCAGGTAGAGCACGAGAGTAAATAACTGAATATGCATATTCCAAGAATGAATCGGACATCTCCGATGAAACATCGATATCAACGATCTTGCCAGGTTCTTCGCCCGGCTTTGGGCCAGTTGCCTTGCCCTTTGTTGCTTTAGTTTTCGCAGCCATAGGGCGAAATTCTGCCAAAGTTATATTTAATT
This sequence comes from uncultured Actinomycetes bacterium, assembly GCA_964394375.1. GTDB lineage: Bacteria > Actinomycetota > Actinomycetes > Nanopelagicales > Nanopelagicaceae > ZLKRG08. The sequence continues at coordinate 9,206 of CAYMVX010000025.1, read as the reverse complement.
TAAGGGAGGGCGCGCGCCAACTGTGGCAACACATTTTGCAGCTAGGGCAGTGCCTGCTGAAAGTGCTTGCTCCAAATCACTTGTTTCAAGCCACTTTGGAATAAAACCTGCCGCAAACGAATCTCCAGCGCCAGTGGTATCAACCACATTGGTGGTTACCGCAGGAACTTTTGCGAATTGATCTTTGTAAACGCCAGTTGCACCACGAGAACCTAATTTAATTACAACAAGTGGGGTTAACTTTCGAAGCGCTTCTTCTGCCTCTTCGATGTCATTTGATTCGCCAAGGTATCTCGCCTCTTCATTGTTGAGCAAGATCCCATCGCACATACCGACCCATTGCAAGATTTCAGACTTAGGAACAACTTTCATTGCACCCGTAGTTGTTGGGTCGAAGAAAATTGGGATGTTCTTTTCACGGAATTTCTTAATCATGCCAAGTGCTGCATCGCGAGAACGGAAATCAAGCAGAGCATAGCCAGATAGAAATACTCCATCGACATCATCAAGTGGCGGCAAATCTGAAACTTCTAAATCAGCATTAGCGCCATTGTCAGGGAACATTGTGCGTTCGCCATTTGAATCAACCAGAATCACAACTACACCAGATGGTCGCCCTGAATTCATGAGCCCGTTATGTTCAACGCCGTACTTATCTAAATCGCTAATTAGCGCAAAACCAACTGGGTCATTGCCGACGCGAGCAACAATTACCGCTTTATTGTTGGTGCGAGTAATCCAAGTAGCTACGTTTGCCGCTTGACCACCAGGGTGGGTAGAAATCTTGCTAGCAGTGTCATTGCCGTAATTAATCTGCTCTTTTAGTTGCGCAATAACATCAAGCGCCACATCGCCCATGCATAAAATCTTCTTCATTAAAGAGCAGCTGCAATCTGTGCCGCAAGTGCGCTATTGCCCTTGATGATGTCGATATTTACTCGAAGTGATTCGCCCTTTGATTCGGTATGGAAATACTCAAGTAAGAAAGGAGTGGTCTCTTTACCGTGAATATTATTTGAGGTCGCTGCTTTGAGGCCGCCTTCAAGTAAGCGATCATGAAGTGCTTTATCCATTTGATTAACAACAGGATTAGCAACAATCAATGAATTGTTCTGAGTGCCCATGTTGTATCGAGCTTTCATAATGTTTGCAATATCCGCAGGAGTATCTACTTGGTACTCTAATTCGAAGCCCGAATCAGTTAAGTAGAAACCAGGGAAGCGCTTGGTCTTATAGCCAACCACTCCGATCGCGTAGGTCTCCAAACGTTCAAGAGTTGCTGCAACATCAAGAATTGATTTAACTCCAGCACAGACAACTGTCATATCTAATTGAGAAAGCGCAGTTAAATCCGCAGATTCATCGAATGATTCGCTTGCGCCGCGGTGTACGCCACCAAGCCCGCCAGTTGCAAATACTTTAATACCGGCTTTTGCAGCCAAGTGTGCAGTTGCCGCCACGGTAGTTGCAGCGGAGAGCTTCTTCGCTTCAGCTATCGCTAAGTCTCGGGTAGAAGCTTTGATTACGTCGTCGCGATTTGCGATTGCAACTAACTGTTCGTCGGTTAAACCGATATGCGCAACGCCATCTATTAGAGCAATAGTCGCTGGAGTAGCTCCATTTTCGCGAACAATTGATTCGACATCGCGGGCAACTTCTAAGTTAGTTGGGCGCGGCAAACCGTGGCTGATGATTGTTGATTCCAGCGCAACTACAGGTGCGCCTGCCTTAAGAGCCTTTTCCACTTCCGGAGAGAACTTCATATTGGAAGTTTAGAGCCTTTTTAATGAAAGAATAAATCCATGAAATTGAGCGAGATCACGCCAGCGATATTTGCTGGGCTTGGCCTCTCGCAATACGAAACGCGCTTAGGTGTATCACCAAGTGGCCGTGAAGTACTTTTCTTAATCGATGGTTTCGGTGCGCATGCGATGGATGATTACGCAGATCTAATGCCAAACATTATGGCGGGAAAAAGTTTCGGAGATATCACCACTGCGTTTCCTTCAACTACTTCAACTTCGCTTGCAACACTCATGACTGGTTCGATGCCTAACGAGCATGGAATGTTGGGTTACACCGTCAAAGTGCCACATTCAGATCGAGTCTTAAATGCACTCAAGTGGGATGAAAGAGTCGATCCTGTTATTTGGCAACCAAAAGAGACTCTCTTTGAAATTGGTTCACAAAGCGGCATAAATGTTTCACACGTTGCGGCAAAGCGATACGAAGGTACTGGTTTTACCCGCGCAGTATTTAGAGGTGCAAAATATCGCGGAGCAAATGTTTATCCAGACTTAGTAGCCGAAACTGTTGAAGCTTTAAAGCTGACACCTGCCTTTGTTTATCTATATGTAAACGACTTAGATGTCGCAGGGCATGTGGCTGGTTATGGTTCCGAGAAGTGGCTAGAAGCGCTAAGAATGATCGATAACTTAGTTGGTCAACTGCGCGCGAAATTGCCTAAAGGCACGCGCATCTGGATTACCGGTGATCATGGAATGCTAAACGTAGGGGATAAGATTGTGATTGGCCGCGACAATTTGCTTAATACTGAAGTCGCAACAATTGCAGGTGAACCACGCGCAAGACATATTTATTTAGCCCGCCCAGAAATTTCAAATGAAATCGCCAATTTATGGCGAAGTGAATTAGGCGAAATGGCAACAATTTATACAAAATTTGAAGCTATTGATTCTGGCTTATTTGGATTGCCCATGCCGGAAGTTTTCGCGGAGCGTGCAGGCGATTTGATTGCAGTTGTAAATACCAATGCGATTTTGATTGATCCAGCTAGAGAGAAGTTGGAATCTGCGATGGTTGGCCATCACGGTGGATTAACACAAACTGAAACTAATGTTCCGCTTCAGTTATTAGTTAACTAGTTCTCGGTATCTTCTTCTTTCTTTTTTCCAAACATGATTTCATCCCATGAAGGAACCGAAGCACGCTTTTTTACTCCGTCTTCAGCATCTTCATTCTCACGAATTACTGAAAGGCGTGGAGTAGGAGCAGTATTAATTTGAACCGTAGGAGCAGGGTTTGTGTAAACCAACCCGTGGTTAATTTCTGGTTCTGGTGCGCGCACCGTGGTTGCAGTAGATGATTCGCCCATAATCCATGATGCGCCTTCATCGTCTGAATGGATGGTTCGTTTTGCTAAATTAAAAATCCAAAGTGCATCGCCATTTGAATTAGTGCTTGGGTAGGCAAGACGAATTACCCACTGGCCGTCATCGCGACGATGGGTATTCCATTCAAGTGAATCTGATGCCACACCATTAGCTGCAAGACGTGCAGTTACAACTTCAATAAAAGTTTGTGCGTCACGAGTTCCGGCACCCTTTACTACGACGTTGTTTGCCACGCTAAGAATGTATGCACGTTCTTGCAAGATTGGACCTGCAAAACGTTCTACCTTTTCATAAGACCAATTAGCTTCACGAGCTAAATCATCAATCGAAGCGCCACCACGAAGGCGAGCTTGAAGCTCTTTAATGCTTACAGATGGAGTGCTCTCAGTTGGAACAGATGCCAGACGTGGCTGATTGATAGTTGCACGCAAATTATCTGAGATGCGAAGAGTGAATTCCTTATCTTCGTGGTCGGTTAGTAGTAGATGTGAACCATCTTCACTTCGGCCAGTTACACGTAGCTCGCTCATAGACCGTCAGCCTACCGAAGGCGATAGGCTAAATCCATGAAAGAACTGCTAGATCTCGCGGTCCAAATCGCCAAGAAAGCGGGCGCGCTATTACTTGAACGTCCAGATCAGCTATCTATCGACACTAAGAGTTCAAGCATCGACATCGTTACGCAGATGGATAAGAAGTCCGAAAAATTAATCGTCGAAGCTATTTTGGCAGCGCGTCCTAATGACGGAATTATCGGAGAAGAGGGCGCGGACCGACCAAGTAAATCCGGCTACACCTGGGTCATTGATCCAATCGATGGCACCGTAAATTATTTTTACAATATGCATGGCTGGTCGGTAAGTATCGCAATCCGCGACAGCCAAGGCGTTGCAGTTGGTGTGGTCTACGCCCCAACAATTAACTCTATGTACACAGCAGTGCGCGGTGGCGGTTCATTCCTAAATGGCAAACCCCTAAAGTGCAACGAACCAATCGAATTAAATCGTGCGCTAGTTGCGACGGGCTTTCATTACGTAAAAGAGTTCCGCGAAGTCCAGCTAAAGCAATTCAATAATCTAATCTTGAAAGTTCGCGATATTCGCCGAAATGGATCTGCCGCAATTGATATCTGCCACGTAGCTGCCGGATTGGTTGATGGCTATTACGAGATTGGCCTGCACCCATGGGATCGCGATGCCGCAGATTTAATCGCCTCAGAGGCCGGGGCCAAGGTCACCGTCCATCAGCTGCCCAAGGGCGAGCTAACCATCGCCGCAGGGCCACATTTGCACCAAATATTAAGCGCGAATCTGCTCGGCTAAAAGGGAAATTACACGATTTGGGCGTATCTCACGCCTATGGCAAGATTATGCCCTGCGCTCGCCGTAAGGCTTGAGCGGGTTATAGAAAGAATAAGGAAGAGACGATGAACGTACTAGATGCTATTGATGCTGCGAGCCTACGCAAGGACATCCCACAGTTCCGCGCTGGTGATGAATTAAAGATTCACGTACGCGTTATCGAAGGTAACAAGTCACGTCTTCAGGTTTTCCAGGGAATCGTAATCCGTCGCCAAGGCGATGGTGTTCGCGAAACATTCACCATCCGCAAGGTTTCTTACGGTGTTGGTGTTGAGCGTACCTTCCCAGTACACACACCGGTTATTGAAAAGATCGAACTTCTTAAGAAGGGCGATGTACGTCGTGCGAAGCTTTACTACCTACGCGATCTACGCGGCAAGGCTGCAAAGATCAAGGAAAAGCGCGATGGCATCGAAGGTTACGGCGACGGCATCACTTCAACTCCTGAACTAGCTCCAGAAGTTGTTGCTGAAGTTGCTGCGGTTGAAGAAGTAATCGAAACTCCAGTTGCTGTAGAAGAGACAGTTGTAGAGTCACCAGTTGCAGAAGCAACTGAAGCTCCAGCTGCTGCTGAAGAAACTTCAGAAGAAGCTAAGTAATTGTTTCGCAAAGGTTCATTCCTTCGCGAAATTCCTGCACTAATTGTTGTTGCAGTAATAGTTTCACTTGTAATCAAAACATTCATTGTTCAGTTTTTCTTCATTCCATCTGGCTCAATGGAGAACACGCTACAAATCAATGATCGCGTTGCAGTTAATAAACTTCCATTTATCACTCGCGAAATTCATCGCGGCGATGTTGTGGTCTTTCATGATCCAGCAAATTGGCTGCCGAATTGGAATAACGAAGTAGATTCAAGTATCAAGCAAAGGGCAAAGTCCTTGTTGGTTGATATTGGCATTCTGCCTAATCCGGCAAAACAATTCTTGGTTAAGCGTGTAATTGGTGTTGGCGGAGATAACGTTCAATGCTGTTCTGCCAAGGGCAATCTAATTGTTAATGGCAAGGCAACAAATGAGCCATACATTTTCGCAGGCAACGAACCAAGTGATATGAAATTTAATGTAACCGTGCCAAAAGGCAAGTTGTGGGTAATGGGTGATCACCGCGGTGCATCTGCAGATTCTCGTTACCATCAAGATGATATAAATAAAGGTTTTGTACCTGAAGAAGATGTAGTTGGTCGAGTAGTTGCTGTTATCTGGCCATTTAAGAACGCGAAGCTAATCGAGCGCGTTAATGCATCTAATTGAACAATCACTCATTAACGCAGGATTGACACCAATTGCAGGTGTCGACGAAGCAGGTCGCGGGGCATGTGCTGGTCCGTTGGTAATTGCAAGCGTTATCTTGAAAGACTTAAATTCTCCGCAACTTTCTGCGCTTCGAGATTCTAAAGAGTTAACTGAAAAAGAGCGCGAACGTCTATTTCCAATAATTTACGAGGAAGCCCTCTCTGTTTCAGTAATTAAAGTAAGTCCTGAAGATATTGATAAGCGCGGAGTGCATGCAGCTAATTTGGATGGCATGCGTCGCGCAGTGCAAGGTTTAGATGTCGCACCCAATTACGTATTGACCGATGGCTATGCAATTGAAGGAATGGTTACGCCTTCACTTGCGATTTGGAAAGGCGATCAAGTCGCGCCATCAATTAGCGCCGCCTCAATTATTGCAAAGGTAACTCGCGATCGCATCATGGTCGAGTTAGATGCGCAATATCCTGGCTATGGGTTAGCGAAACATAAAGGTTATATAACAGCGGTCCATATCAAAGCGCTTGAATCTCTCGGTGTTACCGATATCCACAGAAAGTCTTATTCCAACGTAGCAAAATTGCTTTCTTGACTGTGGATTAAGAAAACGCTCCACAGGCGCGCAAAATTAACTTTTGCGCATGAATCAAAAACAGACAATCGGCAAGATAGGCGAAATCGCAACTGCCGAATATTTAACTAAATTAGGTTTCACAATTCTGGCTAAGAATTGGCGCACCAAAGGTGGCGAACTAGATTTAATCGCCAAGAGCCCCGCCGGAAAAGTTCATTTCATTGAAGTAAAGACCCGCAGTTCTTTGGCATTTGGCCATCCACTGGAAGCTATCGACCGCGAAAAAGCGCACCGATTACAGAAGTTATCACTTGCCTGGTTAGTTACGAATAATCATTTCGGTGCCGATTACCAAGTTGATGTTGCTGCAGTAACCCTAAGTAGATCTTTGAGACCAACCATTGATTATCGTGCAGGCGTGTTATGAGCCTAGCGACAACTAAAGCAATTGCGCTCTCTGGTTTAAATGGAGAGGTAATTACTGTTGAAGTTGATATCGCAGATGGATTGCCTGGCTATACCTTGCTTGGGTTGCCTGATACGGCTCTATCTGAATCCCGTGATCGTGTTAGAGCCGCGCTGGTGAATAGTTTGCAACCTTGGCCAAATCGCAAAGTCACAATTGCGCTATTGCCTGCATGGTTACCAAAAGCAGGTAGCGGTTTCGATCTTCCAATTGCAATGGGACTCTTGGGCGCACAAGGTGTAGTGCAAGGAGTAGAAGAGTTGCTGTTTGTCGGCGAACTTTCACTTGATGGTTCGCTAAGGCAAACGCGCGGAGTACTTCCATCTCTGATCTGTGCTTACAGAAATGGTATTCGCAAAGCAGTTATTCCAAAAGCTAACTTGGCGGAAGCTAAGTTGCTACCAGAGCTAGAAGTTTTCGCCTTTGATACTCTCAAAGATGTGGTTCATTGGATGCAAACAGGTGAAATTGCAGAACAGAGTGAATTCGACTTGGAATATGAAGTAGTCGAAAAGGGCTTGGACTTTGCTGATGTTGCAGGTCAAAGAGCGGCGCGAAGAGCGGCGGAAATCTCTGCTGCTGGTGCACATAATTTATTAATGATTGGTCCACCTGGTGTTGGCAAGACCATGATTGCAGAACGCATGCCTACAATTTTGCCGCCGCTTAGCAAAGAAGAGACTTTAGAAGTTAGCGCAATTCACTCAATAACTAATAGCGATCGCACACCGCTTTCGACCACTGCGCCATTTATCTCACCTCATCACAGCACAACACGAATAGCAATGGTTGGCGGTGGAGCACATGTAATAAAACCTGGGGTTTGCTCTTTAGCCCACAGAGGCGTGCTCTTTATAGATGAAGCGCCTGAATGTGGCAGTGGAGTCTTAGATTCATTGCGACAACCTTTAGAAAGTGGCGCAATCACAATATCTCGTGCAAATGGCAATTTAACTTTTCCAGCCAAATTCATCCTTGTGCTTGCTGCCAATCCATGTCCTTGCGGGAAATTCGCCGGGAAAGGTCTGGGTTGCACCTGCAGTTCAGTTCAAGTCCGCAGATATTTAAATAAGTTATCGGGACCGCTATTAGATCGTATTGATTTACGAGTCTCAGTTGAAAATGTCAGCAGAGTAGAGCTAGCAGAAGAGGCAAATGAAAGTAGCGAAGTTATTCGAAAAAGAGTGATTAATGCCAGAGCGATTGCGGCTCATAGATTTAAGAATGAATCTTGGCGTCTGAATTCGGAGATTCCACCTCGTGCGCTACGCCAGCAATATCAACCAGACCGCGCGGCAATGAATTTCTTGCACGACGAACTCGATAAAGAACGCATTACCGCACGTGGTTTACACAAAATTATTAGGACCAGTTGGACTATCGCGGATCTAAAAGGCGTCGCTCGTCCAACTCTAGATGAAGTAACTGAAAGTTACAGATTGCGAGAAGGAATTGAGTAACGAGTTGATAGCTAGAGCGCAGTTATTTGCAGGCGTCGAAGGTGGAATAAATTTCTGGGCACAAGAAGTGCTGGAGAAAGGTCCAATCAAAGTACTGGAGCTTTGCAAAGAGGGAGAATATAAAGAAGATACCGCCTCTATATTGAAGGCTAACGGCGAAGAAGTTCTAGAAGATTTAGCTAAATACAAGATTGAACTTATTGCACCAAGTGAAAAGTTCTTTGAACTTCCTGCACCGCCAATTGCGCTCACAATAAAAGGTAACAAGGAGTTATTAGAGAAGCCATCAATTGCAATTGTTGGTACTCGGAATCCAACCGCATATGGCGCAAAGGTAGCTTCAGAGATGGCGGCAAACTTTGTAGATCGGGAATGGGTAGTAGTCAGTGGTGGCGCATATGGAATTGATACTGCAGCTCATAAAGGTGCGATAATTGCAGAAGGCGAAACTATTGCTGTAATGGCATCAGGTTTAAATGTCTTGTACCCGGCAGGTAATGCACGATTATTTGCCACAATCGAAGAGAGCGGATTACTGGTATCTGAATACATGCCAGGAACACCAGCTCTTCCTTTCAGATTCTTAAATCGAAATCGGATCATTGCTGCAATCGCTGATGGCACAATGGTGGTTGAAGCTGCATTTAGATCTGGAGCGCTACGAACTGCTCATGATGCAGCAGCGCTCAATCGAAAAGTAATGGCAATCCCTGGTCCCATAACTTCACCGCTTTCTGAAGGTTGCCACCGCATCATTGGTGATGGATCCGCGATGATTTGTACGGGCGTTAGTGATGCCATTGAACTAATGCGATAATTACGCCAATGAAATCCGGATTTGTAGCCATCGTTGGCAGACCAAACACCGGTAAGTCGACCCTAATTAACGCACTTGTAGGACATAAAGTTGCGATTACTTCGCATCATCCAAATACCACTCGCCATGCAATTCGTGGAA
>CAYMVX010000024.1:0-11586 GCA_964394375.1 uncultured Actinomycetes bacterium | reverse complement strand
GACTACGCCCATTGCAAAATTAATTAGGAATAATTTTCCAAAGAACTTTGTCGCTCTTAAGTATTTCTCGTTACCAGTTCGGTACCAAGCGGTTTGAAGTCCTGCGACCAAGAAGCCGGTTCCGATCGTGATTGGTACAAATAAGAAGTGGTAAACGGTTGTAGCCGCGAATTGCCAACGGGCAAGGGCTAATGCGTCCATAGGTTCTCTCCTGTCTTTCTATAGCCAGAGTCTTCTCTTTTTCGCTCCGAATTACGCTTAATATCGCGAGTGGAGGCCCTACCTAAAGTGTGATTTAACCCGATTTCGCGCTTAGAGGTGCTTTCAAGTAAAGTCAGCCCCTGTAATCGAGCTTCTAATCAGCTCATTGAAAAGAAGGAGTAAGCAGTGGCATCTGTATGCGAAATCTGCGGCAAAGGCCCTAGCTTTGGAAACAACGTTTCTCACTCACAGGTGAAGACCCGTCGTCGTTGGAATCCAAATATCCAGCGCGTACGCGTTTTCCTAAATGGTCGTTCAACACGTCAAAACGTCTGCACCTCATGCTTGAAGGCAGGCAAGGCTGCACGCACGAAGTAATTCAATCAATTATTACAAAAAAAGCGCCCTCATGGGGCGCTTTTTTATGCTCATAATTAGTTAAAGATTAAACAAGACTAAGTAACCACTTAACTGCATCATCTGCGCCGTATCCATCTGGGTGGCTCTTCAACAAGACTTTCGCGCCATCGATATCACTACCTAAAGTGACAATCGGGGCTTCTACATATCCATCTTTGCGGACTTGAGGCAAACCGATGTTGGACATTAAACCATTACATAAACACTTGCGCCCATCGATGTCTTCTATGGCCCCACCCTTTTTAATGTACTGATCATCAGGTTCTGATGGGCATCGATAAATAGTACGTCCAGTTTCTGAGATAGCAGGTTCACGTAAATAGCCAAGATCGCAGAGCTTTGGTCGAGCTGCAAAACCTTCTGCCGTTGAAGTGTGTCCCTCTAATTTTGCAATTTTAATTGGGAACGAAGTCGGTGAAGCTTTTACATCAGTCTTAACTTCCAAGGTATTGCTCTTCAATTTATCAAGAAGTTGCTTACGCGTCTTATCGCTAAAACCTGAGTGATTAGAGATTGCAAATAAAGTTCCTACTTGAACGCCTGCCGCGCCTTGCGCAAGTGCAGCTTTCACTTTTTCTGGGTTTCCGTAAGTACCTGCCAGCCAAAATGGAAGTTCTAACTTCTTCATCTTTTCAATATCAGCAATATCTTTAGGGCCGTAAATTGGTTCGCCGTCTGCATCGAATTCCCACTTGCCACGCGGTGGGGCGTTATGTCCACCTGCAGAATTATGTTCGATGATAAAACCATCTGGACGTGTCTCTTCATCGCGAGCTAGATAAGCGCCAAGTACATCAACAGAGATAATTGCCAAGAACTTTGGCTTCTTAATTACTGTGTCTGCAGGAACAAAATCAAGTGGATTTATTGTGGTGACTTGTGCAGATCCACCAATCACATCAACAGGAACTGAGCCAACTTCTAGTTTTGCAATACTACGGATTAATTTTGGAAGTTCACGCGGAATGCCCGCGCCCATAATTATGTAATCAACACCTGCAAGCATCGCACCAAGCACACTTGCCGCAGTTGTCATCTGAATTTTGTGCAAGAAGTTGATGCCGATCAAACCATTGTGGCCCTCTTTTGCCAACCATACTTCTACGAAGTTAGCGACAATCAATATCTCCTGAGCATCGCGTTTCTGTTCCAAAGTTATCTTGGGAACCATTACATATGATGCGTCAGCAGCCTTACCACCATCGATGAAATATTTATCAAGGATCTTCTTAACTATCTCTTGGTTCGGAAACGCAGCTAGCGCGCGACGAGTCATTCCTGATTTATCACCGTCTTGTAAACGGCGAGCCATGACGTTATCTATTGCAGTGCCAGATACAACTCCAAGTTGCCCTTGCATGGCGACAGTCTTTGCTAACTCCCAATTGGAGACAGCGATGCCCATTCCACCTTGGATAATTACAGGTAGATTTCCAGCTAAGGAATTAGACATCCAACCTGCCTCTCTCCTAGTGGCGGCTGTCAAGAAAAGTGTTGCCAGCCGGGTTGCGGTGTCGCTAGGTGGGTAAGTCTAATGCCACTACCCGCGCGTACTTTCCCAATTTCGAAACCTTTAAGCGCCTGGCCAGTTGCCAGAAAAACATGGTCTTCGCCACCGCTTAGGATTAAATCAAATACTGAGACATTTAAGAGTTCGGCTACTTGCGAAAGATCCGCAAAATCTGAATGTAACTTAATTAATTCACCATCGATTTCGAATTGAACTCCAGAGGCATTGGCCATTTGTTCTGCCTGAATCATTAATGAATCGCTAATATCGCAGAGCGAGTTTGCATTAATCGCGATCTGTTCGGCATTGTCATAATCGACGGAAGGTGCACGATGTTCAGAGATTGCAAAATCCACGGAGCCTCCGCGAACATTTTTCTGTAGCGCTATCAAACCTGCTGCTGACCAACCAGGCAGAGTTGAAACGAAGATTGAATCGCCAACTTTCGCTCCACTTCTTAGAATTTCCTTTTCGCATTCTCCAATTGCAGTAATTGAAATTACGATCTTTTCACCTCGAGCTAAATCACCGCCAACTACTTGAGCGCCGGCTATTTGTGCTTCATGAGCAATTCCACGGGCAATGCCGAGCATCCACTCAAGCTCTTCATTGCCCGTTGCTGACATCGCAACCGTTAGGTATTTCGGCTTGCCTCCCATAGCGTAGATATCGGCCAAGTTTGCTGCGGCGATTTTTCGTCCAATCTCTTCTGCGCTAGACCAATTAACTTTAAAGTGAACATCTTCGACAGCCATATCAGTTGTGACCACCAAGTGGTTCTCTGGGCGCGCAATAATGGCAGCGTCGTCTCCAATACCGACCAAAACGGAAGGATTTACGGCAGCGAATATTTCAGAGATGTTAATTATTAACTCTCGCTCGCTCCAACCCGATTTTCCACTAGCCACAGGGAAAACCTATGGGATAAATTAAGTTATTGAAGCACCACAAATGATGGGAGTAAGAAATGTCAGTTCAGGCATACATCTTGATTCAAACTGAGGTCGGCAAGGCTTCTTCTGTTGCGCAAGCAGTTTCTGGAATCTCAGGAGTTACTCTCGCTGAAGGTGTTACCGGTCCATACGATGTGATCATGCGATGCGAAGCACCTTCAATGGAAGATTTCGGCCGTGTGATACTTGGAAAAGTACAAGCAGTACCGGGAATTACCAGAACTTTAACTTGCCCTGTTACTGGCAACTTTCACTCTTAATTAGTTAGTAATTACTAATTAAGCGTTGAATTTGTTCGACGCAACGCAGTTTCAATAAGCGTGCTAATAATCTCTGAGTAGTTAAGACCACTTACTCCCCAAAGTTTCGGGAAGACAGAAGTAGGGGTAAATCCAGGCATCGTATTAAGCTCATTAATAATGATTTCGTTCTTATCTGTATAGAAGAAATCTACGCGCGCTAATCCTGAGCAACCCAGTGCGATAAATGCTTCAACCGCTGCAGCCTGCAATTCCGCTGCACGTTGAACATTTGCGGGTGCAATCACAGTGGTCGCCCCATCTAAGTACTTAGCTTCAAAGTCATAGAACTCGAACTTTGAGTCAATTTGAATTTCACCAGGTACCGAACATTGGACTTTGCCATCTTTTTCCAAGACTGCACATTCGACTTCACGACCAACGATGGCTTCTTCGAGCATTACTTTACCGTCATATTGAAATGCATCATTAACTGCCGCAGATAAATCTTCTGCTTTCTTAACTTTATGCGTACCGCGAGATGAACCGCCACGTGCTGGCTTAACAAAGAGCGGATATCCGAGTCCATGATCCTTGATTTCGTCACCTTTACGAAGCACAACCCCTGGTGCCACGTTGATGTTATGTGCTTTGAAAATCTGTTTTGCAAAGTGCTTATCCATCGCGACAGCGGAAGCAAGTACACCGTTACCTACGTATGGCACATCAAGCATTTCAAGCAAACCTTGAATTGTGCCATCTTCACCATATGGTCCATGCAAGATTGGGAAGACAACATCCGCCTTTATTGCATCAAGCGAAATTGCCGGAGCGCTCTCTGGAACTTCCGGTAATTGGCCATTGTTTATCTCAAACTTAGTTTCCGTAGGCAGTGCAACCCATTTACCGCCCTTTGTAATACCAATTAAAGATGGGTTGTATTTGCTGCGATCAATTGCAGAGATAACACCGCTTGCGGAAATGCAGCTGATTTCATGCTCGCTGCTTCGACCACCGCAGACAATGGCAACGTTAATCAATTACTTAAAACCCTCCGCTTTAGTACTGACTTGCATGATTCGCTTAAATGCATCGCGAGGAGTAATTGTCCCCGAAACTACATCCGCAACCGCTTCAATAATCGGAACTTCTACGCCAACTCGATGTGCTAACTCTAAGGCCGCTCTTGATGTGGAAACACCTTCGACTGTCTTTGCCACGCGTGCAATTGCGCTCTCCATGCTTTGCGTCTGTCCCAGGACCTCTCCGAAGGTGCGATTTCTTGAAAGAGGAGAACCGCAACTTGCAACTAGGTCGCCCATGCCGGCAAGGCTTGCAGCAGTTAAAGGATCTGAACCATGCGCTGCACACATTCTGGAGATCTCATGAAGTCCGCGAGTTATCAACATCGATTGAGTATTTTCACCAAAACCCATTCCGATAGCCATGCCAACTGAAAGTGCAATCACGCTCTTGATTGCACCTGCAATTTCACAACCCATAACATCTGTTGATGTATAGATCCTGTAATAATCAGTAGTGAAGGTATTTTGAATTTTCACTGCAATTTCAAAATCACTTGAGGCAACGACTGCTCCAGCTAATTGGCGAAGTGCAAGTTCGTCTGCAAGATTCGGACCAGTAATCAAAGCAAATTTAATATCGCCCCAAACTTCGGCGACTACTTCTGAGACTCTTAAGTCCGTATCTAACTCAATACCTTTTAAGGTACTAACAACAATTGCATCTTCATTTAGGAAAATAGCCCACTCTTTAAGCATTTGTCGAAGCTGCTGAGTTGGAATTGCCAAAACGTATAAATCTGAAAAACTTAAAGCGCTTTGTATATCTGAAGTAGATTTAATGGTGCTTGGGAGTTTAATGCCGGCTAAGTACTTTTCATTTGTGTGGCTGCTGTTGATTTCATCAACTACAGCTTGGTTTCGAGCCCAGAGCAAAACTTCATTCCCTGCATCAGCTAATACCTGAGACAAAGTCGTGCCCCATGCACCTGCGCCAATCACTGAAACTCTTGACATTACTTTTTATTCTTCTTGAAGTTGCCCGTTCTTGGCAAATCAGACTTACGTATATCGAAAAGTTCTGCAGGTGGCACTTCATTTCGAAGTTCTCCAACCATCTGAGCAAGTACTTTCATCGCGAAATATGTTGCTTCTTCCATGGCAATAGGATCATCTTCTTTGCCATGCCACTTACTTAAATCGATTGCATCTCCGCATTTAAGTGTTACTTTCTTAGGTGGAAACGGTTTTAATAACTTGGAATAGGGTGCAAGAATTTCATGATCGCCCCATTGTGCAATTGGAATGAGCGGTGCTCCAGCTGCAAGCGCCAAACGAATTGCACCAGTTTTTCCAGTCATTGGCCATAAATTTGGGTCGCGAGTCAAAGTACCTTCCGGATAAATTCCGATTGCGTGTCCCATCTTCAAAGCAGCAATTGCTTCAGAGAGCGCTACTGCTGCGCTATCGCTCTGGCGCTTTACTGGTATTTGCTCAGCTTTATAAAGCACCCATCCAACTACTGGAATCTTAAAAACCGCTTCTTTGCCGATAAATCGCGGAGCACGCCCGTTCTTAAATAGATAATGAGCAAGCACCAATGCATCCATATAAGAGACATGGTTGCTATAGAAAACTGCTGCACCACTTTTTGGAATCTTCTCCGTATTTAACCAGTTGCGCTTTGTAATTAAATTTAGAATCGGCATTAGTACGCCTGCGCCAATTCGGTAACCGAAATTTAAACCTAATGGTTTACCCGATGGCGGTTTCATGTTCCTAGCCTAAAGAAAAAGAAAGAAAAAGACCGCCAAGTTATATAACCTGGCGGTCTAATCTCTATTTGGAGAAGAATTACTTCTTCTTACCCTTCTTTACAGCCTTCTTAGCCTTCTTTGGAGCTGCCTTCTTTGCCGCCTTCTTTGGAGCTGCCTTCTTTGCAACCTTCTTCGCAGCCTTCTTAGCTGCTGGCTTTGCTGCTGCCTTAGCTACAACTGGTGCAGCTGGCTTTGGTGCTGGACCAAGCTTGCGATCGCCTGAGATAACTTCCTTTAGGCCCTTTGCAGGGAGGAAGCGTGGCTTCTTGCTCGCCTTGATCTGGATGGTTTCGCCGGTGAAAGGGTTACGACCCTTACGTGCCTTGCGATCAACCTTCTTAAACTTACCGAAATCATTGATTGTTACATCTTCGCCCTTTTGCATGTTGCGAGTAATTGAATCAAAAATGATTTCTACAGCGTGAGCTGCTTCTTTCTTGCTGCCGTTGAAGTGAGGAGCCAACGACGCAATGAACTGAGTTTTATTCATTAACTTCCCCTAATTTACGCGTAAATTTGATGCATACGCATCAAGTAGTTAAAACTTAAGGGCAAGAAAAGCTTATTTTTCGCTAATTAATCGCGTGTCGCGCAATTTTTTTTATTAGCAAAGTGAAAGAAATCCACTTTTTATTCGTAAATTTCGGGAAAAAACTCTCAACTAATAATTGAGAGTTCCTCGCAAATTATTTAACTGGAAGCGTTTTAGGCTTAAATGAAGGGCGTTTTGCTTCAAACTTGGCGATTTCATCGACATGTTGCATGGTCAAGCCGATGTCATCAAGGCCTTCCATCAAACGCCAACGTGTGTAATCGTCGATTTCAAATGAAACGGAGTGGCCCGCATATGAAACTTTACGGTTTTCCAAATCAACGCTTACCTGCGTAGATGCGTCGGCTTCAATTGTCTCCCAAAGTTTCTCAATCTCTGCCTGAGGCAAGATCACCGTAAGTAATCCACCCTTTGCGCTATTGCCGCGGAATATGTCAGCAAATCGGGAAGAGATTACTACTTTGAATCCATAATTCTGTAGCGCCCAAACCGCATGTTCGCGAGATGACCCAGTACCAAAGTCAACACCTGCAACCAGGATGGTGCCGTTCTTGTATTCATCTTTGTTTAGAACGAATTCAGGATCATTTCGCCAAGCCGCAAATAGTCCGTCTTCAAAACCTGAACGTGTAACACGCTTTAAGTAAACCGCCGGAATGATCTGGTCTGTATCTACATTTGAACGACGAAGTGGAACTGCGATACCGGTGTGCTTTAAGAACTTCTCCATAGCACAATATTTCCATCAATAATCAAAAAGACCAAAACGAGCGTCAGATCCCTCGAAAAGGCGCCCGTTTTGGCTTGCGAAAGCATGCACCGATTAGGTGTCCAACGGGTGAACATTATCTAACTGTCCAGTAAATAGACCAGCAACACCAATTGAACCAATAAAATTAACTTGTGCGATTAGGTGTTCTAGATGTGGGTTCCAATACCATCCATCTACAAATAATGGATGCCCACCACGGTTCAGCACCATTGGCTCAATCGAGTTTCAAAGTCGAATTAAGACTTACTGAATACATTAATGAAAGTGGAGCGATTTCCAAAGAAGGAATCAGCAACTTAATCACTGCCATTACAGATGTATTTAAAGAAGCTTCAAAGTTTAAATTAGATGAAACCTTAGCTTTTGCAACATCAGCGATTCGTGAAGCCACAAATTCCGACGAAGTACTATCTTCCGTTTTCAAATTTACAAATGTGGATCTGCAAGTATTGTCAGGATCGGATGAAGCGAAATTTACTTTCTTGGCAGTTAGACGATGGCTTGGCTGGTCCGCAGGTGACATTTTGATGCTTGATATTGGTGGGGGCTCACTCGAAATAGCTCACGGCGAACAAGAAAATCCAAGTTCTGCTTTTTCAGTGCAGCTTGGTAGTGGAAGACTTACGAGAAATTTCTTAAGCGGTGACCCATTTACAGAAAAATCACTTGAAAAGCTGAAAGGTCACATAAAAGAAACGTTAGAGCCAATTGGGGCTGAAATCGGTGAAATCACCAAGAATTATGCAATCGGCACTAGCAAGACTTTTAGATCTCTTCGAAGAATACAAATGCATTACCTGCCAAATTACGGCGAAAATTTAACGCTTAATGGATTAAATCAAATGGTTCCAAAATTACAAAAAATGGATTTGAAATCGAGAATGTCTCTACCTGGATTATCTCCAGGTAGAGCAAAGCAGATTGTTGCAGGGGCTATGGTCGCGCAAGGTGCAATGAAAAAATTGAACCTGGATTACGTTGTGCAATGCCCATGGGCACTTCGTGAAGGTATAGTTTTGCAGCGGCTAGATTGGCTTAAGCAGTAGGAGCCTTTAAGTAATTAACTGCGAAAACTTTGCCGCCGCGGTGATGGGCAATCCATGCATCTGCAGGATGTAATTCTTTATCTAAATCAAAATCCTCAGGGTACTTAACCAATTGGTCAATCATGTGCGGCAAGATTGGGTTATGGCTACACACTATGTAGTTATCCCCGAATTTGGCTAATTGCCGCACATAATGCACCGCCAATTCTTCATCTTTTTCATAGGCATAATCACTTAATTGATTGGCAATAATCTTAGGAATACCGGCTTTCTGATGAAGTGGCTCTACGGTTGACATACAACGATATGCATCGGAAGTATGAATTTCAGAAATGCCGTACATTTCCAAATGTTTCACTAACTTTTGAGCTATAACTTGACCTTCGTTATCCAACGGACGGTCGGAATCATCACCGTTCCAATCACTTCGCTTTATAGCTTTAGCGTGGCGTAATAGAACCATTACATTTCCATGCCGTTCAGAATCTCTAAACAGTTTCAAAACTTCGCGGTCTATATCGTAAGTCAAGAAATGTCTTGCTTGCTTTGTGCTTACCCATTCCAGTCGATCAATTTCATCATTGGCTACAAATTCACCGAGATCATCTGGTGCTTTCGCCATCCAATATTGAACTTTCTTCTTCTCACCTTCAACTTCATACTCAACATGACCTAAGTACGGACCAAACACGGGTTTGACGCCTGTCTCTTCGATGACTTCACGATAGGCTGCCTGGATAGCACTCTCACCTTCTTCGATTTTTCCTTTGGGAAATGTCCAATCATCAAAATTCGGCCTATGAACTAATGCAATCTCCAATTCAAATGGACGTTTTTCTCGCCAAAGAACTACTCCGGCTGCTCTAATCATTTATTGCCCCTTCGGTGATTGTCTCTATGAAGAAATCTTGGTAATCAGAATTTGCACCCTTTACTTTATGTAAGTGCCACTTATCATTTTCATCCATTTGCCAATGGGTAAATTGATCATTAAAAGATTGCTCAAGAACTTGGTTTAATGCTTTTGCATGTGTTATGTGCTTGATCTGCACTAAAGTTTCGATTCGGCGATTTAAGTTTCGATCCATGATGTCAGCGCTGCCAATAAAATATTCAGGGTTGCCATCATTATGGAAATGATAGATTCTAGAGTGCTCTAGGAAGCGGCCTAAAATTGATCTAATACGCACATTTTGATGTTGCGCCACGTGACTTAATCGGAATGCGCAGATTCCTCTTGTAACTATATCTATTTTCACACCAGCTTTCGCTGCCAAATACAATTCTTCAATCATCTTCTCATCTAATAGTGAGTTGAGCTTCCAACGGATGTAACTAGGTTTGCCGTCTAAATGATTTGAGGTTTCTCTGCGAATCTTGCTTACCAGCGCATCTCGCAAATCTCTTGGCGCTACTAATATTCGATTGAAATTAGCATCTAGACCTAAACCGCTAAGTAGATTGAAAAGCGAAATTAAATCTTGCCCAAGTTCTTTATCAGCGCTAATAATCCCTAAGTCATCATAGAAGCGCGCCGTTTTTGGATGATAATTTCCGGTACCCATGTGTGAATATAGGGAAATACCGCTTTCTTCTTTTCGGATTACCAGACTTGCTTTTGCGTGAGTCTTCATGTTCAACATGCCATAAACGACGTGCACGCCGGCATCTTCTAACTTTCGAGCCCAACGCACATTAGCTTGCTCATCGAATCTAGCACGAATTTCGATAACTGCCAGAACCTGTTTTCCGGATTGGGCCGCCTCTATTAGTGCATGCATGATAGGTGAATCGCCTGATGTCCTATATAAAGTTTGTTTAATAGCAACAACTTTTGGATCTTGGGCCGCTGTTTCGATAAATCGAACCACAGAACCATTAAATGAGTGCATAGGATGATGTAAGAGTATTTCGTTCTCTCTAATTTTGGCGTAGAAAGCTTCGAAATCATCAGCAGGAATATCTGCCAAACCTATTGGAAGAGAAGTTTTGAAAGGTTTGTATTTCAATTCTGGATAATCTAAATCGTAAATTTCAAAGCCGAAAGTCTGGTCAAGTGGAGGGTCAGACTTAATAACGTCAGATGAACTAATCTCTAGTTCTTCGACTAATTTGTCAAGAATTCTCTGGTCGATGCCAGACTCAACTTCTAATCGGACTGGTAGGCCGAATTTCCTGCGAAGTAATTCTTCTTCCATGCTAGACAACAAGTCTTCTGACTCGTCTTCGTCTAAGTCCAGATCTTGATTGCGAGTTACGCGAAAGAAGTAGAAATCCTCTATGTCAGCACCTGGTAAAAGTAAATCCAGATTCTCCGCAATTAAGTCCTCTTGCAAAATGTAAGAGTCATCATTTTCGCTTATCATAATCAAACGCGGCAAATTTGAAGGAACTTTTACGCGTACAAATCTTGGTTCTGCACCTGTTTGTCTTACGAATATACCTAAATTAAGTGAAAGACCTGAAATATGTGGAAATGGGTGGGAAGGATCGACTGCAAGTGGAGTTAAGATTGGCAAAATCTCATTCTTAAACCTATCTCTTAAATCCGCCTTTTCTGTTTCTGAAAGTGAATCCCAAGAAATTCTTTGAATTCCGTGCTTACTTAACTCAGGAATTAAATCTTTTTCCAATAGAAAATGAACTCGTTTTGATAATTCTCTTGCTCTTCCATGAATTTCTCGTAAGAGCTCTTTTGGTGTTAATCCAGAGGCTAACGGCGCGTGATGTCCTCGCTCGATACGGCGACGCAAAGATGCGACGCGCACCATAAAAAATTCATCCATATTGGAGTGGAAAATCGAAAGAAATTTAACTCTTTCAAGTAGAGGAAGAGACTGATCTTCGGCCAATTCAAGAACTCGCACATCAAAGTCGAGCCAGCTAAGCTCACGATCGATTAAGTGGTTGTGACCAAATTTCACTCACTCAGAGTTTCAATCTGAGGTAAACACAAAGTGAACGAATGACCTATCGCAACTGAATTGTAAGAGAAGGTTATAAATCCGCTGGCGATGCCAGAGTTCCCTTTAGTGCTGTTGCAGCCGCAACTA
>CAYMVX010000023.1:0-11619 GCA_964394375.1 uncultured Actinomycetes bacterium | reverse complement strand
GGAACAAAATAGTTTCACGAATTCCAAGACCAGTAAGCGCCATCAATAAACGATCTGCACCCATACCCATGCCGCCCATTGGTGGCATACCAAATTCCATTGCGCGCAAGAAATCTTCATCAAGTGGCATCGCTTCTTCGTCGCCCTTTGCACCAAGACGTGCTTGCTCTTCTAAACGTTCGCGTTGAATAACTGGATCGATTAGCTCTGAATAACCAGTAGCTAATTCGAAACCATCAACATATAAATCCCACTTCTCTACTACACCTGGAATTTCACGATGTGCACGAACTAGCGGTGAAGTATCAACTGGGAACCCCATTACGAATGTTGGTTTAATCAACAGATCTTTACCGACATGTTCGAAAATTTCTTCAGCAAGCTTTCCAGTAATCCACTTTGGATCTACTTTCATGCCTAATTTATCTGCAATACGCTTTAAATCTGCATATGGAGTCAACGCTGTAACTTCTTCGCCTACGCCATTTGAAAGTACTTCGTAAAGTGAAACTTCTGCCCATGTGCCGCCCAAGTCTGATTGACGTCCATCATGGTGAGTAACAACGTGAGTACCAAATACATCCATTGCCGCGTTCTGCACCAAATCACGGGTTAAATCTGCGATTGTGCGCCAGTCGCCGTAAGACTGATAAGACTCGATCATCGCGAACTCTGGTGAGTGGCTGGAATCAGCGCCTTCGTTGCGGAAGTTACGATTGATTTCGAATACTCGCTCTATGCCGCCAACTACGCAACGCTTCAAGAAAAGTTCAGGAGCAATACGTAGGAAGAGCGGAATGTCATATGCATTTGAATGAGTCTTAAATGGGCGCGCTGCCGCTCCGCCATGCATAACCTGCAACATTGGAGTTTCAACTTCAAGGAAATCTTGCGCCGCAAATGTCTTACGCAATGAATTCATTACTTGAGGACGAATGCGCGCCATTTCGCGAGCTTGTGGGCGAACAATTAAATCTACGTAGCGCTGACGAACACGTGTCTCTTCATTAAGTTCCTTATGTTCAACCGGAAGTGGACGAAGAGCCTTTGAAGCAAGTGCAAATGAATTTGCAAGAATTGAAAGTTCTCCACGCTTTGAAGTAATTACTTCACCAGTTACAGAGACAATGTCACCTAAATCAATATCTGATTTCCAAGCGTCAAGTTGTTCTTGACCAACTTTGTCTAATGAGAGCATGACCTGAAGTTCAGTGCCATCACCTTCTCGAAGATTTGCGAATGCCAGTTTGCCGGTATCGCGCTTGAAAATAATGCGGCCAGCAACTGATTCGAAGTCTCCGGTTGCAGTATCGGTTTCAAGGCCTTCGTACTTCGCGCGAATATCTGCCAAAGATTTAGTGCGCGGCACAGAGACTGGGTATGCCTCTTTGCCAGATTCAAGAATACGTTCGCGCTTTTCGCGGCGGATACGTAACTGCTCTGGGAGTTCTAGTTCGACTTCTTGGTTGCTCATAACGGGCGCGAGTCTATCTGTTTACTTATTGCGCTCGTGAATTAGGCGTAGTCCGATCAGCGTTAAATCTCGCTCATGTTCATCCATAGTCTCAGCTACGCCAAAGATCAACGGCGCTAAGCCGCCAGTGGCAATAACGGTTGGGCGCTCATTGAATTGCGCTTCTAATTCATCTGAGATTCTTGTAACCAAACCATCTACTTGGCCAGCAAAACCATAGATGGTTCCTGATTGCAGCGCCTCTACGGTGTTCTTTCCAATAACCGATTTAGGTTTGACCAGCTCCACTTTGCGAAGTTGCGCTGCACGTTGCGCCAACGCATCTACTGAGATTTCGATTCCAGGAGCTAACGCACCGCCCAAGAACTCTCCCTTTGGCGAGACCACATCTAAATTTGTGGATGTACCAAAATCCACCACGATAGCTGGACCGCCATAAAGAGTATGAGCTGCAAGGGTATTCACGATGCGATCTGCGCCAATCTCTTTAGGGTTATCTACTAATAACGGAACTCCGGTTTTGATACCTGGCTCAACGATTGTGGTTGGGATTTCTGAAAAATACGAATTGAACATAGTGCGCATTTCGCGAAGCACCGCTGGGACTGTCGAACAGAGTGAAATTCCGGTGATATCGATATCTTCAATGAGTGCACGCATCTGTAACCATAATTCATCTGCAGTGCTACGAGGGTCTGTCTTTACCCGCCAAGAGTGAATTAAATCTTCACCAAGGAAAGTTCCGAGTACGGTGTTCGTATTTCCTACATCTATTGTTAGCAGCATTTAGTACTCCATATTGTCTATCAAACGAATTCCACCAAGCCAACCCGCAACAATTGCGCGTTGTTTTGTTGAACTTTCTTCCTTAAAATTCTCAGGATTAATAATTGTCGCGTAATCAGTGGTCCAAGCTGGTTCGCTATCTAAAACCGTCCTTAAGTTTTCGCGACCTGAATTTAAGGCTCGATAAATAACAAGTGCTTTTTGGCGATCTTCGGGGGAAAGTCGCACATTGCGAGATGACATCGCTAAACCATCGGCTTCACGAATAATCGGGTGCGCAACGATGTCGATTGGTAATTTGTACTTTGCAACCATCTCTTTAATTAGAAATAACTGTTGGAAATCCTTTTCACCAAAGATTGCAAAATCTGGTTTCACTAAATCAAATAGCCGCTTAACCACAGTAAGCATCCCGCTGAAATGACCTGGGCGAGATGCTCCTTCAAATACGCTCCCTACTGGACCTGCTTCGATTCGCTCCGGCTCCTCTGGATAAATCTCTTCATATGAAGGAAACCAGACTTCTGTAGCACCTGCCGCAAGCGCGATTTCGCGATCTTTATCCGGTGTACGTGGATACTTCTTTAAGTCTTCTGGGTCATTAAATTGAAGTGGATTAATAAAGACACTGACAATTACTTCGTCACTTCGTTTGCGCGCAGCGCTAATCAACGCGGCATGGCCAGCATGCAACGCACCCATTGTGGGAACAAATCCCTTTTCTGCCATTTAACACTCCAGTCCAACATGGGTACCGGGTACAGGCGAAATTTTATAACTTACTTAGTAAATCAGCAATCTTTCCGTGTGTAAGCAAGATGCCATCAGGCTCAATCTCATGCCATGGTTCCAACACAAATTTACGTTCGTGTGCACGTGGATGTGGAAGCGTCAACTCATCTGCGCTAGAGAGCATTGATCCATATTGAACTATGTCTAAATCTAAAGTTCTTGGACCCCATTTAATTGTGCGTTCGCGGCCCATAGCCTTTTCAATTCCGTGCAACATATTTAGCAATTCCATTGCCGGTAATTCAGTTTCAATTATGCAGACGGCATTTACGAAATCTGGTTGCTCTTCATATCCAACCGGTCTCGTAATGTAATAACTCGAAACTTTCTTAACTTCAGTTGCTTCTCTTAGAAGCGCCAATGCTAAGTCTAAATTCTCTGTTGGATTTCCTAAATTAGATCCTAGAGCGATAACTGCTTTCATCGATTACGTTCAATGGTTACTGCAATATCCAAAACGTTACCTTTTACGGGAGCGCTTGGCTTATGGATAGTGACGGAAATGCGATTGATTCGGTTAAATTGAAAGAGGATGCGATCAGCAATACGTCCAGCTAAGTGCTCAATCAAGTCACATGGTTCGGATTGAATATCTTCGACAACCAAATCAACCATTGCCCCGTAATCAACAGTGTCACTTAAATCATCACTATTTGAAGCAGCTTCTAGATCTAACTCTGCACAGATATCAGCATAAAAAAGTTGACCATCGCGCTTCTCTTCTGGGAATACACCATGGTAACCAAATGCTTCAATGCCTTTTAATTCAATGCGGTCGCTCATAGAACCTGTCCTACTAACTTAATTGCATCAACATGAGGCTTTACTGAATGTGTGCGCACACCCCAAATATGTTTGGTAGCAAGCCAAGTAGTCAATGCAATGGATGAGCTCTCACGCTCAATTGGGTCGTTGCCGCCCAAGAAACGCTTACGTGAACCGCCCACAAGAATCGGTAGGCCAAACTCTTTGAATTTATCGATATTACGCAGAATTTCCCAATTTTGTTCTGCATTCTTAGCAAAACCAAGGCCTGGATCGATTACCAACTTTGTTGGTTCAATGCCCGCAAGAAGCGCTGATGCAATCTGTTTTGTCATCTCATTAATTACATCTGTTACTACATTGTCATAAACAGCCAGGGAATCCATATCTTTAGATTCACCTCGCCAATGCATACAGATGTACTGAACTTTTAGCGCAGCTGCAGTTGCATGCATTGCCGGATCAGATAGTCCACCACTTACATCGTTGATAATGCTGGCGCCGGCAGCAACTGCCATACCTGCGGTTTCTGCACGCATTGTGTCGACAGAAACTTTTGCACCGGCTTTAGCTAGCGCGTGAATAACTGGAATTACTCGAGTTAACTCTTCATCTAAAGAGACACGTTCTGCACCAGGCTTTGTTGATTCGCCACCTACATCGATGATGGTTGCGCCCTCTTCCATCATTTCAAGACCGCGTGCTATTGCCTTTTTTGGATCTAAGAATTGACCACCATCAGAGAAAGAATCTGGAGTGACATTCAAGATGCCCATTACAAGTGTCATAAGTAATTACTATCAGCGCTTTGTAATTAAGCTGATTGCTTCTGCGCGAGTTGCAGCGTTACGGAGTTCTCCGCGAACTGCCGAAGTTACTGTTCGCGCTTCTGCCTTACGTACACCGCGCATCGACATACATAAATGTTCGCAATCAATAATCACAATAACGCCAGCGCAATCAAGAATTTCGACCATCGCATCTGCAATCTGCGAAGTTAAACGTTCCTGAACTTGAGGACGGCGAGCAAATACATCAACCAATCGAGCAATCTTTGATAGACCTGTAATTTTTCCATTTGGAATGTAACCAACATGTGCGACGCCATGGAATGGAGTTAAATGGTGCTCACACTGTGAAAAAACCTCAATATCTCGCACAATAACTAACTCTTCGTGCCCGATATCAAAAGTGGTAGTTAATACCTCTCTTGGTGATTGATAGAGGCCGGCAAAGTTCTCTGCATATGCACGAGCAACTCGCGCCGGAGTATCTTGTAAACCTTCGCGATCAGGATCTTCGCCGAGCGCAAGTAGAAGTTCACGTACTGCAGCTTCTGCACGCTTTGCATCGTACGGTTGCTTTGCGCGTCCACCTTCTGGTCCCATTGATACTGAATCTACAGTCAACTTACTCCGCCTTCTTGCGAACTGCGCGCTTCTTTGGCTTTGCATCAGCGCTTGGAATTGCAACTGGTGGCAAATTAGAAGGTTTACGTGAATCAGAGCCTGTCCAAGCTGGACGTGATTTTACTGGTCTTACGTTTTTGAATACTTCTTCGATTTCGTCTTTAAGAATTGTTTCTTTCTCAAGAAGTACTACTACCAATTCATCAAGAATCGCGCGGTTAGCTTCAAGAATATTGAAAGCTTCCTGATGCGCATTGTCGATTAACTTGCGAATCTCTGAATCAACTACTGCAGCTAAGTTTTCAGAGTAATCGCGCTGATGTGAAAGTTCGCGCCCTAAGAATGGTTCTGAAGAGTTGCTGCCAAGTTTTACGGCACCAATAGTTTCAGTCATTCCATATTGAGTAACCATTTCGCGAGCAAGTGCTGTTGCCTTTTCAATGTCATTGCTTGCGCCAGTTGATGGATCATGGAAGATTAATTCTTCAGCTGCACGTCCACCAAGTGTGTAAGCCAACTGATCAAGCAGTTGGTTGCGAGTAACTGAATATTTATCTTCATCAGGAAGCACCATTGTGTAACCGAGAGCTCTACCACGAGGCATGATGGTGATCTTGTGGACCGGATCGGTATGTGGCAGTGCGTGCGCCACAAGCGCATGTCCGCCTTCGTGATAAGCGGTTACACGACGTTCTTCATCGCTCATTACGCGGGTTTTCTTCTGTGGTCCGGCCATTACGCGGTCAATTGATTCATCAATTGCGCTCATGGTTATTAACTTCTCATTGTTACGCGCTGTTAAAAGCGCAGCTTCATTTAAAACGTTTGCTAGATCTGCACCAGTAAATCCAGGTGTACGACGTGCGATTGCTAGAAGGTCTAAGTCTTTAACCAACGGTTTGTTCTTTGCATGAACGCTAAGAATTGCTTCGCGGCCTTTTAGGTCTGGACGTTCGACAGGAATCTGTCGATCAAAACGACCTGGGCGAAGTAAGGCAGGATCTAAAACATCTGGACGGTTAGTTGCCGCAATCAAAATAACTTGTGTTTGATCATCGAATCCATCCATCTCAACTAATAATTGGTTGAGTGTTTGTTCGCGTTCGTCATTGCCGCCACCTAAACCGGCACCACGCTGACGACCAACTGCATCGATTTCATCTACGAAAACAATTGCCGGTGAATTCTCTTTTGCACGATTAAATAGATCGCGAACACGTGCTGCACCAACACCAACAAACATTTCTACGAAATCTGAACCTGAGATTGAGTAGAAAGGCACTTTGGCTTCGCCAGCTACTGCACGGGCGAGAAGTGTTTTACCTGTACCTGGAGGACCATAAAGCAGAACGCCTTTAGGAATCTTTGCACCAATCTCTTTGTACTTTGCTGGAGCAGAGAGAAAATCACGAATCTCTTCGAGTTCTTGAACAGCTTCGTCAGCACCTGCAACGTCAGCAAAAGTTGTTTTTGGAGCCTGATCATCTTGCAATCTTGCACGAGATTTTCCGAATTGCATTGCCTTGTTGCCGCCGTTTGCACTGCTCATCATCCAGAAGAAGAGCAATGCAATAATCAAGAATGGCGCAACTGAGAATAAGAATGTAACTAGAAGTGATTGAGTTGGAACAACAACATTCCAGCCTTTTACTGGCGGATTTGCGGTTAAAACATCGATAATCGTAGGTTCTTGGCGGATAACGTACTTAGCCTGAACCTTTGAAGCGCCTTTGATAGTAAGACCGTCTTTGAGGACAACTTTGATTACTTGGTCTTTATCAACAACAGTCGCAGTTGAAGCATCACCTTTTGTGATCGCATCAAGAATCTGTGAAGTGCTTACATCTGTATATCTGTTTGTTGCAGTTGAAATCTGACCAAAGAAAGTAACTGCCAAAATACCAAGCACGATCCAAAAGAGCGGACCGCGAGTAAATTTACGCAGACTTGTAGTCGGCGTTGCTTGCGCCTTCTTCTTCGGAGATTTCTTAGGAGCCTTATTAGGCACTAATTTCTTCTTCGGCTTGCTCATGCGTAAACGTGCTTTGCTAGTACGCCGATGAAATCTAAATTGCGATACTTCTCATCGAAATCTAGACCATAACCAATAACGAAATCTGTCGGAATATCGAAACCAACATACTTAACATCAACTTCGACTTTTGCTGCCTCCGGTTTACGTAGCATGGTCAAGATTTCAACGCTCTTTGCGCCGCGTGATTCCAAGTTGGACTTTAGCCAATGCAAAGTCAGACCAGTATCAACAATATCTTCGACAATTAATACATCGCGGTTTGTAATGTCGCGATCTAAATCTTTTAGGATGCGAACTACACCGCTTGATTTGGTCCCGGAACCGTATGAAGAAACGGCCATCCAATCCATTTCAACATGTGTTTCCATGGCACGAGTTAGATCGGCCATCACCATGATTGCACCTTTGAGCACACCTACTAGTAACAAATTCTTACCCTGATAATCTTCCGAAACTTGCTTAGCAAGTTCCTTTAGACGAGCTTCAATCTGTTCTTTGGTTGCGATTACGCGTTCGATATCGCTTTGGACGTGTGCCAGCTCCACGCTCTCCCCTTCGGTAGGTGCTATGAGAGCGTTAGTCTGCCCGAAATTCTCGAAACCTTCACACCCGCAGGGAGGCTGACCTCGCCCTGCCCCTTCCAGTTGGAGATCAGGGCCTCTACTTGGGCTACCTGCTCGGCTGAAAGTTGAGATACGCCACTTTCGAAGAGGGCTAGACGCAAGACCCTGGTACGGATTGCTCTTGGAAGCGCAGCCAATGGGGCAACTTCTAGAGATCGATCTGACTGCCAAAATTCATTTGCAAGCAAGTCAAGCGCATCTGCGTCATCACGTAATAACTGCGCACTTCGCACAAGAGCATCGCGAATTCCTGGACCTAATTCTGATTCCATCATTGGTAGAACATTCTTTCGCGCTTTAACTCGCAAGAAAGTTTCATCATCATTATGAGGATCGTTCCAAGGTTCAAGTTTTAGCTCTTTACATGCTGCAACTGTTTGCGCACGAGTAATTTCCAAGAAAGGTCGCAAGTAAATTCCGTTTGCACTTGCCATACCTGAAAGCGAACGAGCACCACTACCACGAGCTAAACCAAGTAATACAGTTTCAGCTTGATCATCTTTTGTATGGCCAAGCAAAATGGCAACTGCACTATTTTCTGCCGCACATTTATCAAGCGCCGAATATCTAGCTCGTCGCGCAGATGCTTCTAAACCATCCGTAATTTCAACGGTTGCTTTTTCAACAATACACGGAATAGATAATTGCTTAACAACTTTTTCAGCTTGCAGATCTGAACCACTCTGTAATTGATGATCGACGGTTACACCAATTACTTTGAGCGCTAACTTTTCGCCTTCTAATTTCGCGGCTTCGGCAAGTGCTAGAGAATCTGCGCCACCAGATACTGCAACCAGTATTACATCACCGGCAGAGAAATCTTCGAGCTTTGCTCGTACGGCACTTCGAAGTGCTACGAGCGCATCCATCAAACGCGTCCCGCGAAAGGCATTAAGCCAGGCATTGAATACATATTTGATTTGACGAGACCAACGCGCTTATTGCGAGCCTCCCAAACCATGTTATTACCTGCATAAATAGCGATATGGTGAATTGCTGCAATAGAGCCGTTGTATGAGTAGAAAAGCAGATCGCCCGGCTGCATCTGTGAAAGAGGAACGTGGTAAGTAGCAACAGAATAAAGAGCAGCATTTAATCGATCCCAATTTGGCCAACCTAAACCTGCAGCTTTGTACGCTGCATAAACCAAGCCGGAGCAATCAAATGCGTTTGGACCTTGCGCGCCCCATACATATGGCTTCTTCGCATTAACTTGCTTAATTGCATACGCAACTGCAGCTGCACGCTGTTCAGCAGTAGTACGAATTGTTGAACGACCTTTGAATCCTCGGTCTGGCCAAATTTTCTTTTGATCAATTACTGTTTCAGCAATTGTTGCATTGTTTTCCTCAAGAAGCGCAAGTTGACGCTGCTCTTCCAAAGTCGTACGCGTTTTGCGCGCAGCTAATAAATCAGCCATCAATTTATTTTGAACTGCTTGCAACTTCGCAACTTCTTTTGCCTGTGCTGCACGCGCATCGTCTGCAATCTTCTTTGCTGCAGCTACCTTGTCAGTTGCTACAACTTGTGCTGCCTTAGCTTGGTCCGCTGCAACTTTCGCTGCCTTTGCCACAATCTCGGCTGCTTTAAAGCGTTTTAATGCTTCAGTATTTGAAGCACCAACTTTTCCAAGAAGAGCTAATTGATCAATTAACTCTTGTGGTCCATCTGCACTTAGTAGCGGTTGAATATCCGAGAAGCTGCCACCCATGATGTAAGCGTTAGCTGCAAGCTTTCCAATTTTGCGGTGAGCTTCTTCAACGGCTGCTGCCGCTTCTATTGCGTGTGCAGCTGCAGCGTTTGCAATATCTGTGGCGCGCTTTAATTCGGCAAGCGCCGCGTTGTACTTTGCCTGGGCCACATTCGCTTTAAAAGTTAATGTGCGAAGAGAATCTTTCGCTTTATTTAGGGTCTTGGCTTGCGCATCAGCTGCCGCTTTTTTAGCTGCTTCTGCCTTTTTAGCCGCATTAATCTCTTCGATTGTAGGTTTCTTGGTCGCAGAGAAAGCAGGTGCAGCAACACCTGTAGCAATACTGATTGCGGCAAATACCGCAACGGTTTTTCTCTGCAAACGCATTGGTCAAGGATAAATGCCCGACCATAGAGAAGTTGGGATTGCTTATTAGTTTGCTACGTCACGACGCTTAAATAGCGTCGCAGTAATCAAGCCCGCACCTAATAAATAGAGCGCAATTCTTAAAAGAGCTTGAGAATATGTTGGCGCAACTTCTACTCCGATAGGAGAACCCCCCGATGCCACTACAGATAACAAATTCCCTGGCATCCAATTAGAGGCCGGCTTCCATGCAATAGAGATGATGCTCTCAACTACCAAAAGATATGCAGTACCGATAGAGATCGAACTAATTGGCGATCTAAATACCAAACCTAGAATCATTCCGATAGTTCCGTAGCCAATTGTAGAAATTAAAACATTAACCAGTGAGTGCCCTAGTGCGGTGTATCCCTCATTTGTAAACCAATTGTTGGTGGCAACTTTTGCTTTCCCTGAAAGTGCAATCGCCATACCCACTGCAGTTGCTGCACTTACTAAAACACTCAACAATGCAAACGTTGCCATTGAGAAATATTTCCCAATAAGTAATCGAATACGCCTTGGTTGACGCACCAATAAATTACGGAGGGTGCCATATGTGTATTCCTGGGCAGTTTGTGCCGCGAAGACCGAGAGCGCAACAAGACCAAGTAAACCGTTTGAACTTCTAAAACCAATAGTAAATCCATCAGATAGCTCTAACATTTCACGAGTGATGCGATTGCCGCGATCAGCATTTCCAGTCTTGGCATCTATCAATAGGAATAATAGGGATGTAACTAACCCAGTTACAAACACTACTGATCCCATAGTGCCAAAGAAGAATGTTGGACGGCGGAGTTTGCGCCACTCTGCAAAGAAAATTCTCATGCTGCACCTCCCGTTAATTCAAAGAAGGTTTCTTCAAGTGATGCCTTTACTGGGGTTAATTGAGCCAAAACTACGCCACCTTCAAAGGCAATTTTGTTAATTCTTACTGAGGCACTTTCATCCGCATCAATCAATATGTGATCATCTTCAATAATTGCCGTGAAGCCAGATTTTTTGATTAGATCTGCCAAGTAATTTAAAGAATTGATTGAGGACGGTTTTGCGATAATCGTTGCCTTGTGCCTTGCCAATAAATCTTGTATCGGACCAGCAAAAATAACTTCACCTTTACGCAACATTACTAAGTACTTTGAAATCATCTCTAGCTCAGAAAGTAAGTGCGAAGACACGAATACGGTTACGCCTTGTTCGGCTAACTTCTCTAGTAAGTCTCTAATTTCCTGAATTCCTGCCGGGTCCAAACCGTTAGTAGGTTCATCGAGGATAAGTAACTTTGGATTAGGAAGTAGCGAAGCCGCAATACCCAAACGTTGCTTCATTCCTAATGAATAAGTTTTGTACTTATCACTGCCACGATCACCCAAGCCAACTAATTCAAGTAACTCTTGGCAACGTGAGTATGGAATCCCACCAATCTTTGCCAACACTTTTAAGTTTTCAATTCCAGAT
Organism: uncultured Actinomycetes bacterium; assembly: GCA_964394375.1. Classification (GTDB taxonomy): domain Bacteria; phylum Actinomycetota; class Actinomycetes; order Nanopelagicales; family Nanopelagicaceae; genus ZLKRG08. The sequence goes on along the minus strand of CAYMVX010000023.1, from coordinate 179 downwards.
AGTGCTGGATAGAAAGCAGGGCCTTCAATCATTGCCCCAACTTCTTTTAAATACTTCTCTGGATGCGCAATTGAATTGCCGATGATTGAACCGCTTCCTTCACTTGGTTTGATTAAGCCGAGGAGCATTCGAATCGTTGTGGTCTTGCCTGATCCATTTGGGCCGACGAAGCCGCAGAT
>CAYMVX010000022.1:0-11755 GCA_964394375.1 uncultured Actinomycetes bacterium | reverse complement strand
AGAGCTTGGTGCCTTTATCGTCCAATAAGTCACCAGGAAGTTTGAATTCTTCGCAACCAACGCAATATGGACCTTCGAATTTGCCGGCATAGATATAACCAGCGTCTTTTAATTTCTGCAAGAAGGTTTGTACACGTTTTGTGTGACGCTCTGAAGTTGTACGAATGAAATCGTCATTAGCGATATTGAGGGCTTTCCAATTTGGCAGCCAAGCTTCATCAACCAACTTATCTACCCAAGCTTGTGGTGCTACACCATTGGCATCTGCAGTGCGCATTACTTTCTGGCCGTGTTCATCGGTGCCAGTTAAATACCAAGTAGCTTCGCCTTTTTGGCGGTGCCAACGAGTAAGCACATCGCCAGCCACCGTTGTATATGCGTGGCCAATATGTGGCGCATCATTTACGTAATAAATAGGAGTTGTTACGTAATAAGCCTTCTGGGTCATGTCGCTATTCTATTGGAGATTTTTAGCCGCAACCATCGCATCAAATACTTCGCGCTTAGGCAGATCTAGCTCTTTTGAAACCGCAGCAATAGCTTCTTTTCGCTCCATGCCGACCTCTTCTAATTTACGAACGGCTTCGATGATGGCTTGCTGACTTACTTCTTTTGCGCCTTCACTTGCCCCGTCGAGAACAATGGTGATTTCCCCAAGTATCTCTTTTGAATTTGCCCACTCTTGAATATCACTTAAAGAGCCACGCACTGTCTCTTCGTAAGTTTTAGTCATTTCGCGACAGAGAGCAGCTTTTCTATCTCTTCCTAAGATTGCAATCGCGCTCTCTAGAGTTTCTAAAAGTCGATGTGGCGCTTCAAAGAAAACTATTGTCCTTGCTTCAAATTTCAAATTCTCGAAAAATTTTTCTCGGGCGCCTTGCGTTCTTGGCACAAAACCTTCAAAACAGAAACGATCTGTCGGAAGTCCCGAGAGCGCTAACGCAGTTGTAACTGCGCTCGGTCCTGGTAGCACTTCAATTTCTATCTTTGCTTCAACTGCTGCTCGCACCAATTTAAAACCTGGATCGCTTACAGTTGGCATTCCGGCATCGGTAACTACCAATACTTCGGCGCCATTTTGAAGCTCTCTTAATAATTGTTCAGTTCGTTCATCCTCATTACCTTCAAAGAATGAAAGCACCTTTGCCTCAGTTGCCACATTTAAGTCCTGGCAGAGCCTTTGAAAACGTCGTGAATCCTCGGCTGCGATTATTGACGCGCTCTTGATAGCCGAAATTAAGCGTGCTGAAGCATCACCTGGATTTCCAAGCGGAACACCTGCAAGCACTAGCTTCATGTGCGCAATCATCTCATCTACTCTTTACTTATGTTCCCAACGATGGCGCTGACTTTAATTGCCTTTCTAATTCGCGTTTTTCATCTGGGCACCCCAAAGGGATTGGTATTTGACGAAATCTATTATGTAGATGGCGCTCGGGATTATTTGAAGTATGGCGTTGAAGTAACAAAAGGTGCTCCGGAATTTATCGTTCATCCGCCAGTTGGAAAGTGGCTTATTGCGGCTGGAATTAAGCTTTTTGGCGATCATGAATTTGGTTGGCGAATTGCTGTTGCGATTGCTGGAACTTTAACAATCTACTTGACGGCTCGAATCGCACAGCGAATATTTCATGAGAATAAATGGGCCAACTTAGCAGCCCTGCTAATGGTCATAGACGGCCTCAACTTAGTTATGTCTCGAACTGCCCTCCTTGATATTTTCTTAACGCTCTTCGTTCTACTTTCAGTCAACGCTTGGTTGAAAGGTAAGTACTTAAACTTTGCTATCTATCTTGGTTTGGCTATGGGATGCAAATGGAGCGCCCTCTATTTCATAATTGCTTTCTTAGCTCTTGAATTGATTCTGAATAGGAATCTGATTCGAGTTATAAGAGTTGGTGTTACTTCAATCGGTATTTATCTACTAACTTGGTTTGGTTGGTTCACATCAACTTTGGGATGGGATCGAGATTCACGTTCCAATCCAATTAGCTCGCTAATTTACTACCATAAAGAGATGTTGGGTTTTCATACCGGCCTGACAGAGAAACATGCTTATCAGGCAAATCCATGGAGCTGGTTGATCATGGGACGCCCTACTTCTTTCTTCTATGAATCTCCCAAAGGTTGCGGAAGTAAGAGTTGTGCGCAGGAAGTCTTGGCTATTGGAACACCACTGCTTTGGTGGCTTGGTGCGCTGGCAGTGGTCTTCTTAATTGGAGTAAATTTACATAACTTTGCAATGCGCGATTTCGATTTATCTTCTTTAATTCCATTCCTAGGAATTGCAGCGGGATATCTTCCTTGGTTCTTCTTTCAGAAAAGAACCGTATTCACTTTCTACGCAATTGTTTTTGAACCGTTCTTGATATTGGCCATCGTTTTGCTTGCAAAATTAGCCTACGAATATGACGAAAGGCTTAAGTACTTAATAGGCTTAATTGTTATCGCAATTGCAATTAACTTTGTATATTTCTTGCCAATATTTACTGGCCAAATAACCACTTATGACGCGTGGTTTGCGCGTATGTGGTGGAGTTCTTGGATTTAGCTATTTACTGCGCGATCGCGCTTGGTAGCTGCTTCCTCCGCTAATTGCTGGTCGAATACTTCATCTGCACTTGGTGCAGCTGCTGCGAGCGCCTCGCGCGCCAAACGCTCCTGGTCTTCACTCCACTGACCAGGCGTTGTTAAGTCAATAACTCGACGTGGTGTTACCGCCTTAGGTGCATTCACATAAGTTGGTGCTGGAATCGTATTTGGAGTCCAAGTGTTTCGAGTCGCAGCGCTACCTTGAGGCAAGAGCACGATGCCAGTAATTTCACGTTCCGCAAGTGGTGTCCAAAGTTCTGGTTCATGCTTTGGTGCCAGAACTTCCGAGAGGTTTACGTGTGAAACCCCTGTACTGCGCTGCAGACCTTCGATACGACGTCTTTGGATTCGCTCCTTATTGATTGTCTGACGAGTATGTGCCAGATAAACCACAAAACCAGAAACTGGAATTCCAATTGCTAACCAACTTAATGCGCCCATGATTGCACCAATACTTGCTACTACAAATGTTGCGAAAATTAGTAAGAAAATAATTCGGCGTCGCATAAGAGTTTGCGACTTTTTATATGGCGCATCTAGATCTGTATGGATTGCCATCGAGTATGCGCTATCTCTGTCACCAGCAACAACGCGCAATGCGCTCTTGTAACGTTCAACCGATTTTCCTGAGAATTCATCATGGGTGTGTATCCAGCGAGGCAGAAAATAGGCGACCCACATTCCTATGATCGCCAAATAAATAATCGCTGAAGCCATGATGGCCAAAGATTAGTATTTCGAATGTCCGTTTTCGGGTATTTACACCCTATTTAATTGCTAAATTTTCACGGACAAAACAGTGATGATCTCGCCATGCACCAGAGATATGTAAATATCTAGGACGCAAACCTTCATATAAATAGCCACATTTTTCAGCTACCCGAATTGAAGGTGAGTTTTCCGGGCGAATATTGATTTCAATACGGTGCAATTCAAGCTCATTAAATGCAAAATCGGTGACCATATTTACCGCTTCGGTCATATACCCACGGTTGGCATAGCTTTGATCTACCCAATAACCAATATGTGCCCCACGTAGCGCACCGTAAATAATCCCACCTAGGTTGATTTGGCCAATCAAATTTGGGCCTTTAAAGATTCCAAATGAATATGAGCGTCCGGCTCTACTCTCTTTTGCGTGTGCACGTACCATTTTTCTGAAGGAGAGTGCACCTTTGAAGCCATCGCTTTTTTGGGTCTTAGGGACTGTGGCTTCCCATTCTTCTAGCCAATCTCTATTCATAGCTCGAACTCGGCGCCATTGCTTTGCATCTGCGCCAGTTAAGGGGCGAAGCGTAATTTCGCCGTTAGTTAGCTCAATCATTTAATGCGAGGCAAGACAACTACTGTGACCAGGTCCCCGGCTTTAAGCGAATCGCCTTCATTTACGGAGACTAGTGAATTGGCCGATGCAAGGCTTACAAAATCATCTTGTTCATTAAATATCGATACCGAAGCATTGTCGTCGCTCAAAATAGCCATTAAATAATTTCGGCCGTTACTTCCGACCTTGTAATCACGTTCCAGTTTGGCTTTTACCGAAGGGCAATAAACTTCTTTTGCACCAATCATCGTACGAATCATTGGACGAACAAATAACTGCATCGCAACGTATGCGTTAATCGGATCGCCAGGCAGCGTTACCACCGGAGTCTTGTCAGGGCCAATAGTGCCAAAATTGAAATGTCCGGAATTTTGTAGGTCAAGATCTACAACTTTGACTTCTCCTAATTGGTTAAGCGCCCTGGTAATTAGATCAAAAGAATCATCTTTACGTTCTCCACTTACAACAATTAAGTCAGCGCGAACTAGTTGATCTTCAACCACATCTTTCAACTCTTCCTCGTTATCTGGAATAGAGTGAACGCGGAATGCAACACCACCAATTTCACGGACTATCGTGGTTAATTGCCAAGAATTAGTTTCATATTCCTGGCTGCCAGTAAGCGCATTCCCAGGTTCGACCAAATCTGGCCCCGCAGAGATGATAACTACACGTGGATGCGGTCTGGTTGGTAGATGCCCTCTACCGATTGATGCGGCTAAGCCAATAGTTGTTGAACGAATAGGCGTTCCGCTTTTAAGCACTAACCGCTCACCAGCGAAAATGTCTTCGGCAAGAGTCGCGCCGTGAGCATCCAAAAGCGGTAGATCTAGTGGCGCAAGAGGTTGCACAATAGAAAGTAGCGCGGTTAAGAACTCATCTACGCGCATTCGTTCTAACATATAACCATCCTATAAGTAGTCTATTAAAAAGGCATGGAAAGAAATGAACCAGAAGAGCAAGTTACGTGAGGAATTTCGCGCACTTCGCAGGATTCATCCTGGCCATGATGACTACCTATATTTATTGGATGTTCCTGAGGTTAAAGAAGCAAAAGTCATTACTAGTTATTACCCGATGGCGGGTGAACCTTCTCTAATTTCCTTAAATCAAGAATTGGTTGCCGCAGGCAAGGTTGTGCTTTTGCCACGCATCGTCAATAAGAAAATGGAGTTTGCGCAATTTGACGGGAATTTGATTCAAAATGGAAAATTCCATGAACCAGCTGGAAACATTTTTATTGGTGATATTCAAGTCTGCTTAACGCCTGCGACCGCAATAGATAAAGAAGGTTTTCGTCTTGGCCAAGGTGGTGGATATTACGATCAGTTCTTAGTTGGAACTCCAGCATTTCGCATAGGAATTATCCATGATCGCGAATTTGTAAAGAAACTTCCTCACGAATGGTTTGATCAAAAAGTAGAAGCTATTGCGACTGAATCAGGATTTAAGCGAATCTGATTCGTTACGTTGATTCAATATGTACATGCTTGCAAGCACAAACGTTCCTCCGATTAATTGAATCCAGGTAGGTGCGCCGCGTCCTAGAACAATTGCGCCAATAACTCCAACGAGTGGCACAATATTGAAGAGAACGGCAACATGAGTGCTCTTTACTCTTGCGGCTGCATAATTAAATGCAATGATTGGAAGAGCGACACCTAGTACGCCCGAAAGCGCGCCCGCGACATATATTTCAGATTCCCTGCCAACAAAATGCCCGCGATCAAAGATTATCCACCAAGAAAGCGCGTAAATTGTTGAGAAAAGCGCTTGTCTGTAGGCAAGAGTAATTGGATTAATACTTGTTCCCAATCGTTTCACCGCGACCGCATTTAAACCACAGAAAATTGAAGAACCAAGGAAACAAAGCGCGCCTAAACCTATGGTTATTGAAATTCCTGATTTATCGAAGCTTCCCAGAGTTGCCCCGATTATTCCTAACACCACAGCAATTAATTCATGATGTGTTATTCGATCTTTGAGCCATAGCGCCGCCCAGAAAACAGTGAAGAGCGATTCCATATTTAGCAGAATGACACCCGTACTCGCAGTGGCTACGGTGTATCCGTAATTTCCCATCAACCAAGCAAACCCTGGTTGCACGGCGCCTAAGAAAGCTGCGAACTTCCATGAAACGTCAGAATAAGTTCCGTCACGAAATCTCTTTGGTCTTAATAAATAGAAGATTGCTATTACAACAAATCCGGAACTAATTTCTAATAATGTTTGTGCGGGAGCTGAAAGGCCACTAACCGCCCAGTCAGCTAGGGGGTTTGATAAACCCCATGAAATCATTGCAGCAACAAGTAAGAAGTAATTACTCATTTAAAGCGTTTATTATCCTTGCGCGCAAGTTCTGCTAAGTATTCGTTGTACTTCGCCAGGTCATCGCTCTCTCCCATTGCGCTAGCACGGGCAGCTTTACGATCGATTCTTTCTGTTTCCCTGCGATCTTCTCGCATCCACTGAATAAATGCCGCGGTTAGCGCAATCAAAATTGGGAATTCACCCATGGCCCAACCGATTGACCCACCTACGTATTGATTTTCGAGCAAGTTCAAATTCATTGGATTGCCAATATTCGTGTAGTAACCACCATCCAAGACTGTAGTTGCTGACATCAAAGCTATTGAGAAGAAAGCATGAATACTCATAGCGGCAAAGAGGATCACCATGCGCACCACATTTGGCGGTCTATTTGGATTTGGATCTACTCCCACAATTACGTGGAAAAAAAGCGCTCCAGCAAGCAGAAAATGTAGGTTCATAAATTGATGGCCCAGGTGACTGCCCATCAAAGTTCCAAATAATCCGGTGAAGTAGAGGAGAAAGAGCGAGCCATCAAATATCAATAGTGCCACAACGGGATTCGTCATGAACTTTGCGTACTTTGAATGAAGAAAACTAATCAGAATATTACGAGGGCCTTCTTCTTCATCATCTCTACCATGAGGCAAAGTGCGAAGCGCTAAAGTAATTGGGGCGCTAAGCACTAAGGCAATAGGTGCAATCATTCCCAAAATCATGTGTTCAATCATGTGATAAGAAAATCCGAAATGTGAATAGACTCCAATTGATCCATTGATTGCAAAATTAACAATTAACAATCCAATAACAAATGAAACAGTACGGCCTATAGGCCATTTGTCGCCTCGTGCACGCAAAATTCGCAATCCTTTAAAATATAAAAGTGCAGAGATAATTAATACCGCTAAGGTGAGTGCATCTGGTTGATATTCAAATATCCATGTTCTAAGAGTTGGCGAACCTGGATAACGTAGACCAACTAAAGCTTCAATCGGATCAATTCCACCAGGACGTGTTGGGGGATTACTTTGACTCAAGAGAATTCCGATAAATAGTGTCAAAGTTAAGAGCGATGCCTCAACCGCAATTAATTTATTTATTTGGCGATTAAAATTCTTACGCACATAAGCGGCGACAACTAGAATTGTCAGCGTCAAAACAATCTTTTCAATTAGCAAAATTGCATAGCTGCCATTCCAAGCACCAGCAAAATTCATTCGAATCCAAGCATTTACTGTTCCACTAATTACAACTGAAATCGCAGCCCATAGAGCAAGGTGGCTAAAGCGGTTAAGTGCCACTGCCTTATCAATTTTTCCGTTTGTAACTATTGCAAGAAGTCCGCCTACCCACATGGTTAGCGCTAAAACATGCACCATTAAGGTACCTATTGCCACTAAGTGCGAACCGCCAGATGCCGAATGGCTCTGGAAAATCGGAGCTGCGAGAGCCACAAAGGCAATAATTAAATTAATGACTATGTAATTAACTTTGGTGGTAGACCTTATCCAGAAGGCAATTACTAGCGCACCAAAGGCTTGAATCGCCAGGAATTTGCCCAGACTGATTTGAGTTACGAATGAACGTAGTGTTGTGAGATCTAAAGCTTGAAAGAAGTCGACTTCGAGCACTGAAGCCAATGTCGCGACGATAAATACAACTGAAGAAACAAACCATACCCAAGCAGCAAGGCTCGCTTTATGAAGCAAGTGCTTATTTTCAACTCTTATCAAACCTTGCGAATTCTTTGTAAAGAATGCCGCCGTTAACAACTGGCCGATGGTCAAAGTAGCGCTAAGCAAATAAATGAATTTACTTAGTGTTAAAAGTGTTTGTATCAATTTATCGCTCGTTGTAAAGCTTTCGACCGTAAAGAACCAATAAGAGCGCAACCACGATTGCAGCTACTCCTACCAGGATTACAAATATGGTGGTTCCAAAATTACTTGAGCTCTGCACGGCTGCATCTTTAGTTGCAGTCGGTTTTGGAGTTGTTATCTGCTCAGGTGCGTTATATGTAAATGTATAAATACCCGTTAACGGCACATCGTTATCCGTAATTAGCGAATACTCAACTTTGTATATGCCTTTTTCGGTAAGCGCAAGGAGACCTACGACTGCGTTATTTGCATCTACTGTAAGTGCGCCATCATCTACGCGATTGCCTTTTGGATCCGTTACTGTAATTTCGCTTCCCATTGCGGCTAGTGGATTCTCAGTCGATAGAGTCACAGAAGTTGGTGCAGTTGAGAGGATGGCGCCGCTAACAGGGGATGTGCCGGTTAAAGTGTTGGCATGCGCTGGAGAGATCGCGATAAAACTAAATAAAAGCACAGCTAAGAATGTACGTACCGAACGCATAAAGCCTCCCAATTCGCGGTAATAGTCTCACTTCTCTACACTTTACTTCTAGTAGCAAACTAGCGTTTTTAGTAACTTTTATCTGCGGAGGATAGAAAATGCCGACTTACCAATACGAGTGCACCTCGTGTGGGCATCAATTTGAGCAATTTCAGTCGTTTTCAGACGAACCAACAAAGCATTGCCCTGAATGTAATTCAGACGTTAAGAAGATTTATTCAGCAGTTGGCGTTGTTTTTAAAGGCTCTGGTTTCTATAAGACTGATTCAACGCCAAAGAAATCTGATTAACTATTTGCCGTGATGTGGCGGTACATCGCCTTTAATTTCAGCATCACGTCGAGCGCGTTCCAGAGCTTCATCTGGATCGATTTCATCAGATGTAACTTCTGGCCAGAGACTGCTCATGCATTAATTATAGGAGTGAGATGTTCGAGAAACTAGGCCGCCTTGCGGTTCGTCGCAGCAAAATAGTTATAGCCACTTTCGTCATTGTTATGTTGGCAGCGGGCGGTGTTGGCTTATCAGTCTTCGGGAAACTAGATACCGGTGGCTATTCAGATCCCAACAGTGAATCTATGAAGGTTTGGAATTACTTCAAAGAGAATTTTAAGACTCGCGATGCAGGTGTAATTCTCGTAGTCGATGGAAAGAGCAGATCGGTAAATGACCCGACTGTGGTTGCCGATGCGCTCTCCTTAGAAAAAGAAGTAGCCGCTGTTGACGGCGTGAAATCAACTTTGTCGTATTGGTCATCTGGAAATCAACCAACCATGGTCTCAAAAGATGGCAAAGCTGCCTATCTACTTATTTATACAAATTCTGATGACTTCGCCAAAGTTGGAGAAATTGGAAAGGGCATTCAAAGTAAGTTTGATGGCGAATATAAATCCCTACGTGTTTATGCCAGCGGAAATGGGGTAATTACCTCTGCAATCAATGGACGAATTTCTAAGGACTTGGCGATAGCCGAATCAATCTCTATTCCATTGACTTTCATTCTCCTGATTATCGTTTTTGGTGCAGTAATCGCTTCTGCCATGCCTTTATTCGTGGGCTTATTCTCAATATTGGGTGCCTTCTTTCTGCTTTTCTTGATAACTCAATTCACAACAGTGAGTGTCTTCGCGCTCAACCTGGTTACTGGAATTGGCCTGGGATTAGGAATTGATTATTCGCTATTAATGGTCAATCGATTCCGTGAAGAGTTGCACCACGGTAAAGAAGTTGCTGAAGCAGTGATAACTACAGTTAAGACTGCAGGTAAAACTGTTTTCTATTCAGGACTTACTGTTGCTGTCACTTTGGGTTCAATGGTTGTCTTCCCACAAGCATTCTTGAAGTCATTTGGATACGCGGGTGTTTCTGTAGTAATCATTGCGATCTTGGCTGCAATATTTCCTCTACCTGCTTTAATGATGATTCTCGGACATCGTGTTGATAAATTTGTGATTAGAAAATCTGCGATTACTCCGAAATCTGATGGCCGATGGGCGCAAACTGCAAGATATGTAATGCGCAAACCTGTATCGGTAGTTCTACTATCCCTACTTGTTTTAGCTTTTATTGCAGCTCCGATTAAGAATGTGGCATTTTCTCAAGTAGATGCACGTGTATTGCCAAAGAATGACAAAGCTGCAATTGCTTATGAAGTTATGGCGACTAAATTCCCTGGGCAAGAAAGTAGTCCAATTGAAATCTTGATTCCAGGTGGCGCTAAGAACGTATCTGAACAGAAACTAAATAAATACGTCGCTGAAATCCAGAGCACTCAAGGAATTGTGCGTGTGGTTCCATTCAAAGTTGGTAACGATGTGCGAATTCAAGCTATTCAAACTATGGGTTCACGTACTCCCGAGGCTAGCGATTTGATACATCGCCTAAGAGATCTTGATTCACCAAAAGGAACAATGATTGGTGGCGTCGCTGCGGATTACACAGATTCCCAAGACGGAACTGCCAAAGCACTTCCATGGGCGCTGCTTTGGATAACCATCAGTGTTCTAGTTCTGATCTTTATCTTTACTGGCTCGGTAATTCTTCCTATAAAAGCAGTGCTGCTCAATATGCTCTCATTAGCTGCAACTTTAGGCGCACTTACTTGGATATTTATCGATGGACATCTGAAATGGCTAGTTGGTGATTTCACTGTAACTGGCACTTTGGATACTGGAACCACGATTTTGGTGGCAGTTGTAGTCTTTGGATTATCAATGGACTACGAACTATTCCTTCTTTCTCGAATCAAAGAAGAGCATTTTGCTGGCCATAGCAACATTGAATCTGTCGCAGTTGGTTTGCAACGTTCTGCTCGAATCATTACTGCAGCTGCAGTGCTACTTGCTGCTGTCTTCGCAGCTTTCATGACGAGTGGTGTGACTGCAATCAAGATGATGGGCTTCGGTACTGCGTTCGCAGTACTACTTGATGCAACTTTGATACGCGCGCTCTTGGTTCCTGCACTAATGCGACTTTTCGGAGAGCGAAATTGGTGGGGTCCTAAGTTCTTGAAGAAGTACACACTAGATCACTAAGGCGAATAGTTTGTTAATTCTGCTTCCGCCATCGGAGAAGAAGTTGGAGACAAAGTCTCCAACACCTGCAATAAATGTTTATTCGGGTGTGCTTTATCAAGCGCTTGGCTGGAGCACGCTAAATCCAACCGCAAAGAAGCGTGCCGAAAAATCAGTAATTATCATCTCCGCTAAATATGGTGCAATCGCACCACTTGCAAAGATAGAAAATTACAAAGAGAAGATAGATAACAAAAGTATGGCCCCGATTGTTGCAAAGGTCTTAGATCCACTAAAGCCAAAGCTGATTGTTGATTGCCGTTCTTCGACATATAAGACTGTTTGGCACTCACCTATTGAGAACACAGTCGAAATCCATGTTTCAACTGTTGTAGATGGTGTTCGAAAAGTTGTGACTCATATGTCTAAGAAAACACGTGGTGAAATTGCACGTTTACTTCTTCAAGCTAGGTCAATGCCTAATTCACCTGAGGATCTATACGCAATAGTTTCTGAGACTTATCCATGCGCATTAACTCCACCGACAGATAATGAACCTTGGATTCTTGAAGTAATTGCTGTTTAGTATTGTTGAAATTCCAAGTGTCCCTGGCCGGAGTTGAACCGGCGACCTACCGCTTAGGAGGCGGTTGCTC
>CAYMVX010000021.1:0-11906 GCA_964394375.1 uncultured Actinomycetes bacterium | reverse complement strand
TGATTAAGAGTCACTTGCTCTACCAACTGAGCTAACAACCCAAAGACTGAACGGGTCAGACCCTATCAAGTGAGGGCCTCAGGTCAAAATCAAGACACTTCAGGCACCATGTCAATGGCGCCACAAGGGCACTCATTGGCACAAATTCCGCATCCTTTGCAGTATTCCAAATCAATCTCGTACTTGCCATCTTCCAATTTGATCACAGCATTATCAGGGCAAACGCCAAAGCAGTTATCGCAACCAAAGCAATTTCCGCATGACATACAACGTCGCGCCTCGAAGAGAGCGGTCTCTTCGTTTAGCCCCTGAACAACTTCATCGAAAGATGTCACTCGACGTGCAGCTTCTAATTTCTCGCGAACTTTCTTCGGAGCATCGCTGTAATACCAAGTATTTAGTCGATCGAAAGTTGCCATATCTGGTCGATCTGCATGAACAAATTCTTGGCCCTGCAACCATTTATCAATAGATCGGGCAGCATGCTTACCGTGTCCAATTGCGTTGGTTGCAGTGCGCTCTCCTGGAACCGCATCTCCGCCCGCAAAAATACCTGGCTTGCCAGTCATTAAAAATGAATCTGTTTCGATGACACCATCATTGACTGAAATTTCATTTATTCCTTCAACGACAGATAAATCAACATCCTGTCCAAGTGCAAGTACCACCGAGTCTGCTTCTATTGATTCGAATTCGCCAGTTGGTTGTGGTTTTCCATTCTCATCAAGAACCATCTTCTCAATTGTGACTGCACCTGAATTAACCCATGCAATAGTAGAGAGCCAACGCATTACTACGCCCTCTTCAAGCGCTTCTTTTAACTCAGTTTCATGTGCTGGCATCTGAGCTTGTGTTCGGCGATAAACAACAATTGCTTCGTATGCGCCTAGACGTTTAGCGGTTCTTGCAGCATCCATTGCAGTATTTCCACCACCATAAACAACGACTCTACGGCCGAGTAGCGGTGGTTGACCATCTGCAGTCATGTGTAGAACATTTACCGCATCAAGAATGCGAACCGTATCTCCGGCAGGAATATATGCACGTTTTCCTAAGTGCGCACCAATTGCCAAGAAGACCGCATCAAAACCCTCTTTTAGTGCGCTCTCTGCATCCGTAACTTTCGAATCGCATTGAATTACAACGCCCATTTCAACTAGACGAGCAATCTCAGCATCTAGAACTTCTCGCGGTAAACGATATGCAGGAATTCCATAACGCATCATGCCGCCAGGTTCTTTAGCGCTCTCTCTGATCAATACTTCATGGCCAAGTTTTGCTAAGTGATATGCAGCAGAGAGTCCAGAAGGGCCAGAACCAACAACTAAAATTCGCTTTCCACTCTTTGTTGCGGGTTTCTCGAAAACCCAACCGGATTCAATGGCTTTGTCGCCTAAGAATCTTTCTACAGAGTTAATACCAACTGCTTCATCTACATCTTTTCTATTGCATGCGCTTTGACATGGGTGGTAACAGATTCGACCCATGATTGCAGGGAATGGATTGTCTTTCGTTAAATGTTTCCAAGCTTTCTCGTATCCGCCTGCTTCTGCTTCATATAACCATCCTTGAATATCTTCACCAGCGGGGCAAGCATCATTGCAAGGTGGGAGATTGTGAACATATACAGGTCGTTCAGAGCGCCAAGAACCAGTGTGGTTAGCAAGGGAAGAGCCGATGTTTAATGTAATTGCAAATGGTTTAGACATCTTTAGGCCTCACTAACTAACTTAAACTCTTCAATATTCTTATTTGCGATACCTTGGATACGATCAAGCAGATCAGTTCGACCGTTCTTTCCGAATAGGTGTGCATAACGCTTCTGGTTCTTTAAGTATTCTTCCGCCGGACGTAGATTTCGAATCGGCTTAACATTTTGAATCTTGCCGTATTCGGCTTCATACACTGGGAAGAGGCCAGTTTCAGTTGCAAGACGCGCAAGTTCGATTGTTTCATTGCTCTTGGTTCCCCAACCAAGCGGGCAAGGCACTAAAACATGTAGATAACGCGCGCCATGAAAACTCATCGCCTTCTTAACCTTTGTTTCAAGGTCGTGTAAGTCTGCGACAGTGGCAGTTGCTACGTACGGAATTCCATGCGCCATTGCGATTTTCGGCAAGTTCTTGCCTTGAGTGAATGAAGCTCCTGGATCATCTCCAATTGCATGGCTGGTATTGGTTCTTGCTGCGGGAGGTGTAGCTCCAGATCGCTGTACACCAGTATTCATGTACGCCTCATTGTCATAACAAACATAGAGAACGTCATCATTGCGTTCAAACATGCCAGAAAGCGGACCGAATCCAATATCGACCGTTCCACCATCTCCGCCTTGTGCAACAACGCGAATATCAGATTTACCTTGTGCTCGCAGCGATGCTGCTACACCTGTTGCAACTGGTGCTGCATTTCCAAATAGTGAATGCATCCAAGGTAAGCGCCAAGATGTCTCTGGATAAGGAGTCGAGAACACTTCCAAACAACCAGTTGCGTTAACTGCAATGACTTTATTTCCAGTTGCAGCCATAGCTGCGTCCATAACGTATCTAGCACCAAGTGCTTCGCCGCATCCTTGGCAGGCGCGATGACCTGAAGTTAGCGAGTTATTACGTGCGGCACCTGATTGAACAGAGCGGTCTTCGATATCTAGCAATCGATTACCGACTGCGAAAGAGCCAACTTGATAAAACTTTACTTGATTTGTCATCGGGCACCTCCTAAATCTTTCAATAGGTTTTCTGCCATTGGCCCCGATCTCCTTGATGCCAAATTGCGTTCTACTTCTCTCTCAACAAGCTCAACATTTAAATCTGAGAAAGAGAACTCTGGAAGTGCGCCATAAAGAGCTTTACCAATAATGTCTTTGATTGTATTGGTGGTTACTGGGCGTCCGCCCAATCCAGCCACAACTGTTCTAATATCAATTTCAATTCCACCCAAAGCAGTTCGGATGTTTGAAGAAACAATGCCTCCGATACCAGGAGCAAACGCACGTTCAACTACAACAATTTTCTGTCCATGCTTCAATCGCTTTCGGACTTCATCGCTTGGAAATGGTCTAAACGAAGTAATGCCCAATACGCCAACTTTTATGCCATTCGCGCGTTCCTGGTCAATTACATCTTTAATGGTTCCGATAATCGAGCCAAGTGCAACCAGAATAATCTCGGCATCATCTATTAAATATTCGGTTAATAGTCCATTGAAATCATGATCTCCGGCTGCTGCACGACCAAATACTTTCTGGAAATCTTTAGACAGTTCAGGTATTACTTCAAGAGCTTTAATCTGTTTGAAGTGGCCAAGATATTTAACTTCAGTAAACGCTTCAGGGCCAACCATCGCACCAATTGATACTGGATCATTAACATCAAGTGATTGGCGCGGAACAAAAGGAGGTAGAAATTTCGCAACTTCATCTGAAGATGCCACTTCAATCTCTTCCATCGCATGAGTCAAGATGAAGCCATCCATGCAGACCATTACTGGTAGCGAAAGCTCTTCGGCTAAACGAAATGCAAGAATATGCAGATCTGCTGCGGATTGATTATCTTGAGCGTATAGCTGAATCCAGCCAGAATCACGTTGACTCATTGAATCGCTCTGATCATTCCAAATATTAATTGGGCTACCAATCGCGCGGTTGGCGACAGTCATAACAATCGGCAGACCCAATCCGGATGCGTTATATACAGGCTCAACCATAAAGAGAAGCCCTTGGCTAGCAGTTGCTGTGTAAACACGTGAACCGGCTGCAGAAGATCCAATTGCCACAGACATCGCTGAGAATTCAGATTCAACGTTTATGAATTCACAAGAGAGCATCCCTTCCCGGACAAACTCATCTAGCGCCTCAACGATGTGTGTCTGTGGCGAAATTGGATATGCGCAAATTACTTGCGGAGAACAAGCCGCAACCGTTTCAGCTACAGCTCTAGAACCTTCAATTTGTTTTAACATGGCTTAACTCAGCTAACTCTTCGATGACAAATTCGTAGCTACTTGAAGCAGCTTCTTGATTTGCCTTAGCTATTTTTGAAGGGAATCGATCTTCGATTGCCTTTAGAACACTTTCAATTTTCACAATCCCGGTTGCGGCTGCCAAACCACCCAGTAAAGCGGCATTTGGTAACGGACGGCCAATAAATTTCATCGCCATGTCTGTCGCCGGAACAATTAGGTTCTTCTTGGGGTCTTTACCTTTTACAAAATCCTCAATACCTAAGTCGTGAAAGGTTTTTTTGGTATTAACGAGAAGGTATCCATCGCTCTTAGCGCCTGCAAAAACATCAACTGAGTGCAGAAGAGTTGGATCTTGAATGAGAATTACATCTGGCTCTTGTATCGGTTCACGTAGGCGAATCTTGCTTTCGGAGATGCGGCAGAAAGAGACAACCGGCGCGCCAGTGCGCTCAGATCCAAAACTTGGAAATGCTTGGGAGTGTTTTCCGTCTAGAAATGCTGCAACGCTAAGAAGTTCGGAGGCAGTAACAACGCCTTGCCCTCCGCGACCGTGTATTCGAATTTGAAACACACTAAATCTTAAACTTTTGAAAATTACTATCGAGCCTTAGGCAGAGTGCTACCTCTATGCGTCTAATATCTCATTATGAGAACGCGCTCCTATTGGGTGATAGCCCTAATCACTGCGCTCTCAATTCCAAATGCAAGCCCGACACCTTCTTCTGCAGAAGAGTTGTTAAATACCTTGGCGGTAAAAGGCAGAGCACCTAAAACCGGGTATACACGAGCCCAATTCGGTGCGACTTGGGCAGATGTAAATCGAAATGGTTGCGATACTAGAAACGACATTTTGAAGCGAGACTTAACAAATCTAGTTTTTCGCACGAAGACCCATGATTGTGTAGTTGAGAGCGGGACCTTGATTGATCCATATTCAGGGTTGCAGATCAACTTTGTTAAAGGCGTTAAAAGCAGTATGGAAGTACAGATTGACCATGTAGTGGCACTTAGCAATGCTTGGCAGACTGGGGCGTTCAAATTAACTTTAGAGAAGCGAACTGCATTTGCAAATGATCCCGACAACTTGCTTGCAGTGCAGGGACGACTTAATTCACAGAAAGGTGACGGGGACGCTGCAACCTGGTTGCCCCCGCTTAAGAGCTATAGGTGCACCTATGTATCAAAACAGATTTCAGTAAAAGCCAAATATGGCTTATGGGTAACCGCGCCAGAAAAATCAGCAATGCTCAATATTCTGAGCAAATGCAAGAATTAAATTGCGTCGTGGCCTTTTTCGCCAGTACGAACGCGAACAATCGAATCCACTGTTGTAACCCAAATCTTACCGTCGCCAATTGAATTAGTATTGGCTGCATTTGCGATAGTTTCAACAATACTTAGTGCAGCTTCGTCGTCGGCAATTACTTCGATCTTAATTTTAGGAATCAAATCGACTACGTACTCAGCGCCTCGGTAGATTTCAGTATGACCTTTCTGTCTTCCGAAACCACTCGCTTCTGTGACAGTCATTCCGGCAACGCCGATGCCTTGTAGGGCGCTCTTTACTTCATCTAACTTAGATGGCTTGATAACTGCTGTTATTAATTTCATTTTGCGCCTCTATCGAATCGAAATACTTGAGAAATCATATGCGGTTTCTGCGTGATACACCTGGTCAAGGCCAGTTGATTCATCATCAGAACTTGATCTAAATCCAAAGGTTTTATCAATGAATTTAGCTATAGCAATCGTTGCAATGAACGAGAAGAGCGCAACCACAATTGACGCGATAGTTTGACGCTGAAGTAAATCAGTTCCACCCCGCATAAATAAACCATCTCCGCCAAATTCGTTTGCAGTTGTAGTTGCTAGCAAGCCAATCATCAACATTCCAAATAGACCGCTGACACCATGTACGCCTACGACATCGAGAGAGTCGTCATAGTTGAATCGGTATTTAAGCGCCACAGCCCAACATGAGAGCGAACCACTAATCAGTCCAATGGCTAAAGCGCCAAGTGGATTTACGAATCCGCAAGCTGGAGTAATCGCAACTAACCCTGCAATTGCTCCGGATGCGACGCCAAGAGTTGTTGCTCGACCATCGCGAATCTTCTCTACTGCAACCCAAGTCATTGCAGCAGCGGCACCTGCAATTTGAGTATTAATTAGTGCAGTAGCTGCAAGTGCGCCACTTGTTAACGCGCTACCACCATTAAATCCAAACCAACCAAACCAGAGAATTCCTGCTCCTAATAAAACTAATGGCAGATTGTGAGGACGCATTGGATCTCGTTTGAATCCTTTGCGCTTGCCAATTACTAGCGCAAGCGCCAAAGCGGATGCGCCGGAATTAATTTCAACTACTAAGCCACCCGCAAAATCTAAGGCTCCTAAATGAGAAAGAATCCAACCACCAGGCGCGAATACCCAGTGCGAAACTGGAATGTAAACCAAGGTAATCCAAGCTGCTACGAAAAATAACCAAGAACTAAATTTCACACGATCGGCGATCGCACCTGAAAGTAGCGCAACGGTGACAATTGCAAATGTCAGCTGGAACATTGCAAAGGCAAGAGTCGGAACTTGATGTCCTTCTACGCCAACTAGAGAATTCAAAGTATTACCAAGACCGAGATGCGATAAATCGCCAATCAACCCACCGTGATCTTTTCCAAAAGCTAATGAATATCCGTAAAGCACCCAAATAATTGTGACAACACCCATTGCCGAAAATGACATCATCATCATGTTAAGCGCGCTCTTTGCACGGACCATGCCGCCATAAAACAGAGCAAGTCCAGGAGTCATAAAGAGGACGAGCGCCCCAGAAGTCAGAAGCCAAGCAGTGTCTGCGCCATTGATCATGGCGAGAAAGTTAGTTAATAAATGTTTCTATTTTGTTACGCCAGCTTGATAACGCGCAAAGGAATCCTGAATTTCTTTTTCAGCCTCTAAACGGCCAACCCAGGTCGCGCCTTCAACAGACTTACCTGGCTCGAGATCCTTGTAAACCTCAAAGAAATGCTGAATTTCAAGGCGGTCATATTCGGAAACATGGTGAATATCGCGAAGGTGTTCCTTGCGAACATCTCCCGCTGGAACGCAGAGAAGCTTGTCATCGCCACCAGCTTCATCGGTCATGCGGAACATTCCGATAACTCGGCAAGCCACAACGCAACCAGGAAATGTTGGTTCATCCAACATCACCAGCGCATCGATTGGGTCGCCATCTAGACCAAGTGTGTTTTCTACATAACCGTAATCCCATGGATAACGTGTCGAAGTAAAGAGCATGCGATCTAAACGAATCTTGCCGCTCTTCTTATCTACTTCGTACTTATTGCGTGAGCCAGCAGGAATTTCGACTAAGACATCGAAACGTAATTCATTCATTTATTTTCTCCATGCAAACATCTTTGTTTGATTGTTGGCTAGTTAATTAAATTAAGTAACTAGTACTGGGGTGAATGACGGGGCTCGAACCCGCGACATTCCGGACCACAACCGGATGCTCTACCAGCTGAGCTACATCCACCATGTCGTTTCGGACCTGCGTAGTTTATCAGCCTTCAGTAGGTGTGGAATCCCCGTTAAAAGTAGCGGCAATCTGCTTAATATCTGCGCTCTGCGGGCCAGGCTGATCTACGAACACGGTCTTGCGATAGAAGGCAAGTTCTGCAATCGAATCTTTAATGTCGCCGAGCGCGCGATGATTTCCTGTCTTAGCAGGGGAGTTGAAGTAAACCTTTGGGTACCAGCGACGGGTTAACTCTTTAATTGAAGAGACATCGATGGTTCTATAGTGAAGATATTCGGAGAGCTTTGGCATATCTCGCGTAATGAAGATTCGGTCAACGTAAACAGAGTTGCCTGCTAGGGGAGATTTGCCAGAAGTTACACCTGCTGATTCGAGGTACTTAAGAATTAACTCTTCGGCATCTGAAACCGGAATGCCATTTGGGATTTCATTAATCAATCCAGAATCTGTGTGCATCTTGGTGACGAAATCGTTCATGCCAGCGATCTGTTCGGCGCTCGCTTTTATGACTACGTCGACGCCATCACCGATGAGGTTCAACTCTGAATCGGTTACGAGTACCGCGATTTCAACCAAGACATCCTTTGCGGTATCCAGGCCGGTCATCTCACAGTCCACCCAAACTAGGTGCGGATATTCATTTCCCATAGAGGCCAAACCCTAAACCATTCATGTAGATAGGTCGAAACTAAGTTCATTTCTAGTTCACCTTCTGTTTACCTAGGAATTGCGAGTTCAAGGGGGAAATAGCGCAGGATACGAACGTGGCAACGATCAATTCGACTCCGCAGCAGAGGGAAATAACCACTGAACCCCGTCGCAGCGACAAGATTTTTCGAAAGATAGTTTCAACAGTTGCCTTATCCGCTTTTGTAATTCTCGCTCTCATCGGAGCTTTTCTCGCCATTCGTGGATTCCAAACATTTAAATCTCAAGGTTGGCATTTTCTAACTGGCTATGAATGGGAAGTTCTCCAAGACGATGCAGGAAACATAACTGCGAAATTCGGAATTGGTGCCATGTTGATTGGCACAATTCTTATCGCGATGGTTGCGCTCGCGGTCGGAGTGCCACTTTCTATATTAACTGCGCTCTTCTTAACTTTTTATGCACCTGAACGAATCAAGAAACTATTAGTTGCCGTTGTTGACTTAATGGCAGCATTCCCGTCAATTCTTTACGGACTTTGGGGTTATTTCGTTCTAATGCCAATGGCGATTTATTGGGCGAAATTGCTAAATAAATATTTAGGATGGATTCCAATATTTAAGGTCCAAGAAGCTTTTTATGAACGATCACCCTTTATCGCAGGTCTAGTGCTTGCAATTATGATCATTCCAATTGTCACTTCAGTTTCACGTGAGATTTTTTCACAGACACCTTTGGATCGAATTCAAGCAGCTTACGCACTTGGTGCCACAAAATGGGCGATGATCAAATCAGTTGCGCTCCCATTTGGGTCAAGTGGAATTGTTGGCGGCGCAATGCTTGGTTTGGGCCGCGCTTTTGGAGAAACCGTTGCGGTATTTACTGTGCTCAATATTGTCTTCAAAGCTAATTTCGAAATTCTCTTCGGAATGGGTGGCAATATCGCCTCGATGATTGTTTTGAAATGGGGAGAAGCTTCTCCGATTGAAACTAAAGCGCTACTAGCATCAGGTTTCGTGCTTTTCGTACTCACACTAGCTGTCAATTTCTTCGCAGATTTCATCGTGAAGCGCACATTGAAGTCAGGTAAGTAATTATGAGTATTGAAGTAAAGCCACAGAAACCTTGGGCTATGACCCCGAAGGAGATGGTCTATCCCGCTTTCTTGATTTTGCTTTCAGCTCTGGCAACACTTATTACAGTTCTAGTTTCGCCTATGAACGGCAAACTCGCGTATGCCTTCCTCTTCTTTACATTTTCTACATTGTCTTTGTTCTTCTACAAATACCGCATCAGAGGAAAACAAGCAGCAATTGATTCACTTGCCGGTTCAATTGCACTTACTGGAGCGCTCATTGTTTTTGCACCAGTTGTAAGTATTCTGGCTACGACAATTGTCAAAGGTGTGCCTGGACTTCATTGGTCACTATTTACCGAGACTATGTTTTCTGCTTCTTATATGGACCCAGTTGAAAATGGTGGTCTATTGCATGCGATTGTGGGCACTCTTTATTTGATTGCTCTTTCAATCATAATCAGTGTGCCAATGGGAATTTTGACTGCGCTATATCTGACAGAGATTAAAGGTCCAGGAAGCAAATTCATTCAATTCACTATTCAAGCAATGTCTGGCGTGCCATCTGTTGTAGCGGGTCTTTTTATTTTCGCTGCAGTAATTCTTACTACGCCACTTAAGGCTTCTGGAATTGATGGAGCATTTGCACTCTCAATTTTGATGGTGCCTACTGTTACTCGTACGGCTCAAGAAGTCTTGTTGCTTGTACCAAATGATCTTCGTGAAGCAGGTTTAGCTATGGGTGCTACGCAGTGGCGTACTGTCGCTTCTATTGTGGTCCCGGCTGCGAGAAATGGTTTATTAACAGCAACCATTCTCGGTGTTGCACGAATCGCTGGCGAAACAGCACCACTTATTTTCACTATCGGCGGATCAGATAAATTGAACTTAAATCCATTCCACGATTACCAAGGCGCTCTGCCTTTCTACGTCTGGAAAGGTCTCTTGCTGGGCACTC
This sequence comes from uncultured Actinomycetes bacterium, assembly GCA_964394375.1. GTDB lineage: Bacteria > Actinomycetota > Actinomycetes > Nanopelagicales > Nanopelagicaceae > ZLKRG08. Next base: position 1,724 of record CAYMVX010000021.1, on the reverse strand, counting down.
CAGAATCTATCCAACGTGCGTGGACTGGAATTTTGGTGTTATTGATTTTGGTTTTGACACTTTTCACTTTGGCGAGAAGTTTTGGTTCTAGAAAGGCAGGGAAATGAGTTCAGATCTAGAGGCAAGAGGTGTTCATGCATGGTTTAGCAAACATCACGCTCTGGCAGATGTCTCTCTAAATTTCAATGCAGGTTCTGTAACTGCTTTAATCGGCCCTTCTGGTTGCGGCAAGTCAACTTTTATTCGCACCTTGAACCGCATGCACGAATTTATCCCTGGTGCAGCAATGGCCGGAGAAGTTTTTCTAAATGGAAAAGATATTTATGAAAAAGGCACAGATGTAACAAAGATTCGCCTTCAAATCGGCATGGTTTTTCAGAAACCAAATCCGTTTCCTTCTATGACAATCGGTGAGAACGTACTTTCAGGTTTGAAGCTTGCTCAAATAAAGAGCGACAATAAAGACGATTTAATGGAAGAGTGTTTGGTACGTGCTGGACTTTGGAAAGAAGTAAAAGATCGTCTTGATTCATATGCAGGCGGTTTGTCTGGTGGTCAACAACAGCGTTTATGTATTGCACGTTCATTGGCAGTAAAGCCGAAAGTTCTATTAATGGATGAGCCATGTTCTGCACTCGATCCTGGTTCCACACTTCGCATCGAAGACACAATTCGAGAACTGGCTTCTGACATGACTATCGTCATTGTTACCCACAACATGCAACAAGCTGCTCGTATCTCAGATTTCACCGCGTTCTTCTTATCTGATGGTGGACCAGGTCATTTAGTCGAAGTTGGCAAGACCGACGAGATCTTCTCCAAGCCGGTAGATAAGCGCACTGAAGATTACGTTTCCGGTCGATTCGGTTAACCTAAAATTCACTTTAATTTGTACCTCCGTTAAGCGGAAAATTAACTCGAGTTACCTGCCATTTCATATGGTTGGACTGTTCAAAAGATGAACTATTAACTCGAGAGGTATAAATGAAGAACTCCCTCAAGAAAGCCGCAGTAGTTGCTGCTGCACTTTCACTTGTTCTTGCTCCGGCAGCAAACGCTGCAGTACTTAAGGCTGCAGGTGCTACATCAGTTTCAGGTTTAATTGATAAGTGCAAAGCTGACTATCAATCTGCAACAGGTAATTCATTCGATTACCCAGGTGGCGGTTCAGGTGCAGGCAAGACTGCATTTGCAAACGGCACAGTAGATTTCGCTTTCTCAGATTCAGTACATTCACCACTTATTGCAAATGAAATTCACGTTCCAACTGTTCTTTGGCCAGTTGCGATTCTTACAAATCTTCCTGGTTCTAATAAGCCGGTAACGCTTTCAACAGATACTGTTGCAAAGATTTTTGCTGGTGATATTAAGAATTGGAATGATCCTGCCATTGTCGCTGACAACAACCGTTCAATTAACACAATCATTTACAAGAAGGATGCATCAGGCAAGGTGGCTAAGGATGCCAAGGGTGCGCCAGTAGTGCTTCGCACCTCAACAGTTACACAACACCGCACCATGCCTAACCTTCCAATCACAGTTATTTACCGTGCAGATAACTCAGGTACATCAAATAACTTGGCGCGTGCACTAAATAAATTAGCACCATCTATCTGGACAAAATCTCCAGCAGATTCTTTCGCTACAGCTTTCCCAGGTTCTGTAACTAGCGATCCAATCCACTTCCGTTCAGCTTCAGGTTCAGCTGGTGTTTCACTTCTTGC
>CAYMVX010000020.1:0-11965 GCA_964394375.1 uncultured Actinomycetes bacterium | reverse complement strand
AGGGTCGAGCCACGGACCATCGTGTTATCGAGGTCAAAGAACGCTGCGCTTCTGGCGGCCATGAGTGAACCCTAAACGCTTTATGCTTTCCCCATGACTTCTGTGCATGTAGTTCGACATGGCGAGGTGGAGAATCCGAACAAGATTCTTTACGGACGACAGAGTGGTTGGTTCCTCTCTAAGCGCGGTGAAGAGATGGCAAAGACGCTTGGCGAGTGGGCAAAACCTTTAAATATTGGTGCAGTTCATGCATCTCCGCTAGAACGCGCGCAACAGACTGCCAAGCCAATGGCTGATGCCCATAAGCTGACCATTAAGACTGACGAAAGATTAATCGAAGCTGCAAATGTTTTTGAAGGGAAACCATTTGGAGTTGGTGATGGAGTTTTACGCAAACCATCTGCGTGGCCGAAACTTTGGAATCCATGGCGACCATCTTGGGGCGAACCTTATGTTGATCAAGTCAATCGTATGTTGGCTGCAGTTTTTGCTGCGAGAGATGCCGCTAACGGTAAAGACGCAATTGTAGTTTCACATCAACTGCCAATTTGGATTCTAAGGAGCGCCATTGAAGGTCGTCGTTTCTTGCATGATCCCCGTAAACGTATCTGCACTTTGGCTTCTGTAACTTCAATTCATTTCGACGATGAAGGATTGATTACAAACTTAACTTACTCAGAACCGGCGAAGCACTTACTACCTTGAGAAAAATAGCAACGCTTTTAATTCTCGCGATTTCACTTTCGGCTTGCGGTAATAGCAGCCAGGTTGCGAGCAAGAGTTATGTTGCAGGTAACGGAACTGTCACTTTCATTGATTCGAAAGACCGCAAACTTGGACCAACATTTTCAGGTTTAACTCTAGATGGCGAAAATTTCGAACTGCCTCATGGCGGTGTAGTAGTTATTAATGTATGGGCTTCTTGGTGCGCACCATGTAGAGCAGAAGCTCCGACTCTCGCTGCGCTTGCTAGGAAATATAAAGGGGCTGTTTTCCTTGGAATCCTAACTCGCGATTCCGAAGTAGCAGCGCGTGCATTCCAAAGTAGATTTGATTTACCTTATCCAACTCTTGTCGATGATTCAGTTCTTCTAAAGTTCCGTGACACTTTGAGCGCCAATGCGATTCCAAGTACGATCCTTATTGATAAGAAGGGACGAGTAGCAGCGCGTATTTCTGGCGAAATTACAGTTGCTTCTCTAAGTGAACTAATTGAGAAATTGCACGCAGAATGAAGCACGATTTAGTTAATTATCTTCTTAATGGCAACTTGATTCTGGCGCTGCCTATCGCCGCTGTCGCTGGACTAATATCTTTTGCATCCCCTTGCGTGATTCCTTTAGTTCCTGGTTATTTAACTTATGCAGCTGGATTCTCTAAGAATCGCGGCAAAATACTCTTGGGCTCACTTCTCTTTGTCTCCGGCTTTACTGCACTTTTCGTAACTTACGGCGCACTCTTTGGAAGTCTTGGAAGCACAATCTCTGCGAATTCAAAAGTGATTTCTCAAGTATTAGGTGCATTCACAATTCTCATGGGACTAATTTTTATGGGTCGTATTAATTTGATGCGCTCATTCAAAGTAAACCGGATTGCCAACAGTGGATTACTTAGTGCACCAATCTTGGGATTTCTCTTTGGACTAGGTTGGACGCCATGCATTGGACCTGCACTTGCTGCGGTGCAAACGCTTGCTATTGAAAGTGCCAGTGCAGAGCGCGGATCAATTTTGGCAGTTGCATATTGTTTTGGTTTAGGAACTCCATTTATTTTAAGCGGGCTATATCTAGATAAATCTCAATCAATGCGAAAGTTCCTTGCAAAGAACGGAGAGCGGATATCTTTTATCGGCGGGTTGCTTTTAATAATAATAGGCTTGTTGCAAATTACTGGAGCTTGGGATTCGATTATGAATTCCTTGCGTAGTGTGATCACCGGATTTGAGCCGTTAATATGATGAGTGAAATTCAATTAGGTTTTGTTGGCAGCCTTAGGTATCTGTGGCGCCAACTTACAAGCATGCGTACAGCGTTAATACTTTTACTACTTACTGGCTTGGCAGCTATTCCAGGTTCGTTATTGCCTCAACGCACCAATGGCGCAATTCCGGTGCAAGATTATTTCAAGGCCAATCCGGGGCTTGCGAAGTTCCTAGATAAATTATGGATGTTTGATGTTTACGGATCTCCTTGGTTTAGCGCAATTTACATTCTGCTATTCATTTCGCTAATAGGCTGCGTATTTCCGCGCGTAATCGAGCACGCAAAATCAATGTTAAAGCTTCCTCCAGCTGCACCTAGCCGCTTGGAGCGAATGGAGCACCATCAACTTTTTTCAGGTGATTTAGTAATTGCCGAAAATTACTTACGTAGTAGACATTTCAGAGTTCGACGCGAAGGTGATTGGATAAGTGCCGAAAAAGGTTACCTACGTGAGTTTGGTAATCTCTTGTTTCACCTCTCACTAATTCTAATTCTTATTGGCGTAAGTCTGGGTTCGCTTTTTGGTATGAAAGGCGATTCCATCGTAAATATCGGAGAGCGCTTTAGCAATATCCCGACGAACTACGATTCAATAACTTACGGCAAATTATTTACAGACAAGATGCTAACGCCGTTTGTAATTAAAGCTGATAATTTTGAGGCAAAGTACAATCCAGTAACAAATATGCCAGAGGATTACACGCTCTATGTTTCGGTTGCTGATTCTCCAGATGCAAAACCTGTAAAGCGAATCATTAAAGTCAACTCTCCACTTAATTTCGGCTCAACTGCCGTGTACTTACAGGCTAACGGTTATTCACCATTGGTAACTGTAAGAAATGCCAAAGGAACAATAGTTTTCCAAGGCGCAGTTCCGTTATTGCCACAAGATGGAAATCTTTCATCTATCGGAGCAATTAAAGTTCCTGACACATCGCCACAGATTGGATTTGTTACTTCATTCTTCCCAACTATCGAGCAACGTAAAGGTCAACCAGCCAGAAGTTCTTATCCAGAAGCGCTAGATCCAAGATTATTCATTGGAACTTATGTTGGAGATTTGCAGATTGATAATGGCATTCCACAATCTGTATATAAGTTGAACACCGATAAGATGGTTCAAGTTGGCCTTAAACAGCTAAAAGTGGGCGAAACCTTTAAATTTAATGACGGTTCTTTGACCTTTGAAGGATATGTGCCTTGGGTCAATTTAAATATTGTCAGAGATCCTGGAAAGCAGACCGCTTTAATTGGTGGAATTCTCGCAATTCTAGGATTATTGGCTTCGTTATTTACCCGTCACCGCCGAATTTGGATTCGCCGAAAAGGTAAAGAGCTTGAGATTGCTGGGCTTGCAAAGAATGCAGCGCCTGGTCTTGAAAGTGAAATTAATAAGATAGTTAAGGAGTTGTCTTGAGCGCAAAGACTTGGGCATACGTTTCTAATTACTTTGTTTATTCGAGCATGGTTGTTTATACATTAGCTTTCTTTTCTCATGCATATGAAACAGCATGGTCACTTCGCAATCCAGATGCCGCAAAAAGTTCGGATGGAAATTTGCTAAAGAAGACGCTGGATTTCTCTAAGACAGAACGTATTGCGCGCATAGCTACTGCAATGATGATTCTTGGAACAGTGCTTCTTTTTGCGGGAGTTGTAGCTCGTGGTATTTCTGCGGGACGAGTTCCTTGGAGCAATATGTACGAATTCTCCATTACAGGAGCGTTCGCATTTTCAGTTGCTTACTTACTTACACTACGTAAATATGATCTTCGTTGGTTAGGTCTTCCAATTTCAATTGTGGTCTTATTGGTTCTTGGTACTGCAATTACCGTTCTTTATCGTCCAAGCGCGCCACTTGTGCCCGCTCTAAAATCAACTTGGCTTGTAATTCACGTTTCAGCTGCGATTATTTGCGGTGGTGTTTTCTTCCTTGCAAACGTGATCTCAGGAATGTATTTGTGGCTAGATTCTGTGGAGCAACGCGGTGGCCGCAATCCATGGGCGCAACGCTTGCCGGATTTAGAGACACTTGATCAACTTGCATATCGTTTAGTTGCATTTGTATTCCCACTTTGGACCTTTGCGGTTATCGCAGGTGCAATTTGGGCAGAACATGCATGGGGACGTTATTGGGGTTGGGATCCAAAAGAGACTTGGGCTTTCATTACTTGGGTTGCGTATGCAGCATATTTACATGCCCGCGTGACTATCGGGTGGAAAGGTCGCAAAGCGGCTTGGTTATGCCTATTTGCAGGTTCGACCTTTATTTTCAATTATGTATACGTAAATATTTGGGGAACCGGTAAGCACACTTACAGTGGACTTAAGTAAGTAATTACAAACCTTTTAAGAAATCTGGATCGTCATCTGGACCTTTTGGCCCATTCTTCTTTGGAGGCCTGGTGTTACGCACTTTGCCAGCAATTAACCAAGCAATCGGGCCAACGATTCCAACGAAGAGCGAGATCAACACCCAAGCCCATTTAGGCAAGAGTTTTATATTTGATTCATCAGTACGTGAAATATCTGCGATTGCATAAATAGTTAGCGCAATCGGAAGCACATATACAAGTAGAAATCTAAGCATTAGATATTCACCAAGGTTCCAATTGTTAGTAGCCCGCCTAGGATTAATTGAAACTTACCGGTAGCGCCAAGCACTGCAATCAACTCCTTACCTTTTCGGAACTGTATCTCTTTAAGCAATTTAATTGCTGGAAATATTCCCAAAGCGGCCAATACTGTAACCGTGAAAGAGGTGAATATTGCAATGAATATTAAGAACATATAGAAGCGGCGTGCACGCGTATCGCCAAGACGAACGGCGAGGGTGCGCTTACCGACTTTAGTGTCGCCATCAATATCTCGGATGTTATTTACTGCTAACAATGCGCAAGCCACAGCGCCATTTGAAATTGCGGCCATGACTACTTCAATATTTACTTGCCCAGTCTGGCCGTAGTAAGTACCAATTGTTGCAACGAGCCCGAAGAATATAAATACATAAACTTCACCTAGTCCGCGGTAGCCGTATGGATTCTTGCCACCGGTATAGCGCCATGCAGCGATGATTGCAGCAGCACCTATGGCGATTAACCAATAAGAAGTGCGGATCGAAAGGTAGAGACCAGCCACACCACCAATGCCAAACGCAGTGATGGCAGCTTGTTTTACTTCGGCGGCGCTAGCTAAACCACTTGCGACTAATCGAGTTGGGCCAACTCTTTCGGCATCAGTTCCTTTAACTCCATCCGAGTAATCATTTGCGTAATTAACGGCAATTTGAAGCGCTAAACCAACAATCAGCGCCAATATTGCATTAATAAAATTAAACGTTGGGTAGGCGATGGCAACAGCCACAACCACTGGAGCTATCGCGGCAGGAAGCGTGCGAGGTCTTGCACCAAGAATCCATTTATTCACTTGGCTAATTTACCTAATACTTGTCTGTCTATCTTTTCTAGCGCTGTTCGTGGAATTTCATTTATGCGGTAAATCTGTAGTGCTTTCACTCCGAATTTAACGGAGAGCACCAATTGAATCTCTGCATCACTTATTTCACTTGTGGTTGCGATATTAAGTGCCGTGCCCCATTCAGAATTTTCGGTGCCAAATGCTGCGAATGAGTCACCTAGCGCCTTCTCAACTTTGCTTAATGAAACTTTCTTGCCGCCACTATTGATTACATCATCTGCGCGTCCGAGGACTATAAGTTTTCCATCTTCGATTTTGCCCAAATCGCTAGTGACAAAATAGCCATCTTTTAATTCAACGCGAGCCAACATGGGACCCTTTAGTTCTATAGTTTCACCAATGCGCACTTCTACTCCCGGGAGCGGAATACCGTCGTAGATGCAACCACCAGAAGTCTCAGTCATTCCATATGTTGTAATGCAATTTATGTTCGCGGTTTTTGCACTAATTAGCAACTCTTTATCGGCTGCCGCGCCTCCAACTAATACGGCCTTGCAACCTTGAAGATGTTTCAATAATTTCTCGTCACCATTTAGGGCTCTAAATAATTGAGTGGGAACAATTGCAGTGAAATCGGCGCTCTCATTTTCTGTAACCGGGGTAGTTCCCAATTCAATTGAGCGCACAAGAACATTTAATCCAGCTGTGTGTTCTGGTGATAGAAGTAAGGACCAACGATCTCCAGGTTTTGCACCTAAGTATTGATTTGCATTTCTAGCGCTATAAATCATCGCGCTGGCAGGTAAGAGAATCTCCTTTGGAGTTCCGGAAGAACCGCTTGTAGATATTGAGATATCCCAACCTTCGCGGAGCGCTTCAATTAGATTGTCTAAAGTCTGTGGAATCGACCACGAATGCTCGTATTTGAAGGTCTGCGACTTTGCCTTGTTTTCCATGACCCCCGTAGGCTAAGGCGCATGAGCAAGCCAATCAAGCGTGAGTTCCCGAGCCGTGAAATTCCAAAATGGGTCAATGAGGGAGCCAAGCATAAATTTGAAGACATTCTTTATGAAACTGCAGAGGGCATCGCAAAGATCACCATCAACCGCCCTGAAGTACGTAATGCATTCCGTCCTCAAACAATAATCGAACTGAAGGCAGCATTTGATTTAGCTCGCGATGACGAGCAAGTGGGAGTCGTTATCTTTACCGGCGCCGGCGATGAAGCATTCTGCTCTGGCGGAGATATCAGTGTCCGTGGTGATGACGGATATATCGGTGATGATTCTGTTGGCAGCAAAGGTATTGGTCGCCTGAATGTTTTAGATTTGCAGATTCAAATTCGTCGTATGCCAAAGCCAGTAATTGCAATGGTTGCAGGTTGGGCGATCGGTGGAGGTCACGTTCTTCACGTAGTTTGCGATTTAACAATTGCAGCAGAGAATGCAAAGTTTGGACAGACCGGTCCAATGGTGGGATCGTTCGACGGCGGTTACGGTGCAGGATTGCTGGCACGCCATGTTGGTCAGAAGAAAGCTCGAGAAATTTGGTTCCTTACTCGCTCATACGATGCGCAAGAAGCGCTTGAGATGGGTCTGGTTAACACTGTGGTTCCAGTTAAGGAACTTGAAGCAGAATCAGTTCAATGGGCTCGCGAAATGCTTCGAAATTCGCCGCTTGCACTTCGACTTCTTAAAGCTGGTTTAAATGCAGCAGATGATGGACTTGCTGGTGTGCAGCAATTAGCAGGCGATGCAACACTTCTCTTTTACATGACCGAAGAGGGTCAAGAAGGCCGAGATGCTTACAAAGAGAAGCGCAAGACGAATTTTGAAAAGTATCCAAAGCGCCCGTAATGCTTAATGAAATCCTGGCATCTTTACAGGTGCTATCAATACCAACGCGCACAAATTTCCGTTCCGTTACGAAGCGCGAAGTTGCCTTATTTAAGGGGCCAAATGGCTGGGGAGAGTTTTCACCATTCTTGGAATACGAAGCTGAAGAAGCCTCTTATTGGTTGGGTTCAGGTATTGAAGCAGCATTTGGTCAAATTCCATTAACTCAACGCGACCAGATAGAAATCAATGCAACACTGCCTGCTGTCGATACCAAAATAGATGTTGAAAATATCCTTAGTTGGTATCCAGGTGCAAAAATCGCGAAAATTAAAGTTGGTAGTGACTTAACTCTTGATATAGCCAGAATTGAAAACGCGCTTGCGGTAAACCCAAATTTAAGAATACGTTTAGATGTAAATGGTGGCTGGACCGTTAAACAAGCAACAGAATCCGTGGCACGAATTGTCGAACGTTTTGGAGTCGATAAATTTCAATACATTGAACAACCTGTAGCCACGGTAGAAGAGTTACGTGAATTGCATTTACCAATTCCAGTTGTCGGTGATGAAGTCATCAGAAAGGCAAAAGACCCATTTGCAATAGATCTATCGGGCGCTGTTGATATTTTGATGCTAAAAGTTTCACCGCTTGGTGGAATAGAGAGAGCAAAAGCAATTGCAGCACACCATAAGTTGCCAGTCGTAGTATCAAGCGCACTTGAATCCGCCGTTGGTATTTCGCATGGACTCAAACTTGCTGCGGCATTGCCTGAATTAAATTATGCCTGCGGACTTGGCACTGGAAAGCTCTTGTCCAATGACGTAGCTGAACTCCCAATTGTTGATGGGCATATGAAAGTAACCACTGTTAATCCAAGTGGCATGCTTAATTTGCAAGCGGCGCCAGAGCGCAGAACATGGTGGGAAAGCCGAATTCGCGATAGTTTTGAAGTATGGCAAGCACGGAATTAGCACGCAAAGTAATCCGTGACTTTATTGAACATGGAATCACTGATTTTGTATTAAGCCCTGGATCTCGCAATGCACCGCTGTCAATTGCGCTTTACGAAGCAGAGCAGCGAGGGCTTATTGATCTTCACATTCGAATTGACGAAAGAACTGCAGCTTTCTTCGCATTAGGAATTACGAAAGCAACCCAGCATCCAGCAGTTGTGATCTGCACTAGCGGCACCGCTGTAGCTAACTACTATCCAGCATTCCTTGAAGCACATCACTCAGATTTGCCTTTAATTGTCTTGAGCGCAGATCGTCCAGAACGTTTACGTGGTACCGGGGCAAACCAGACAACCAACCAAGTTAATTTATTTAATTGCGGTCGTTTTTATAAGAACGATAATTACGAGCTACATGCAACGGGGCCAACACATATCAATTTAGAGTTTGATGAACCACTTCTCTCTGACGACCATAGCAATTGGTTGAGTGAACTTGAAGAGCGAGAGCTAATTGAATCTGAAGTAACCACTGAGCTTTTTGAAGTGCCGGCAGGTAAGGGAATTGTCATCGTTGGCCACGATGGAATAGATGTTGTGGAATTCGCAGAGAATTTGGGCGTTCCGGTAATTGCGGAGAATCCGCTCTCGTATCCGGATGCAGTTGCGCATGCAGCGCTATTTAGCGGTCAATTAGAAATCGATTGGGCAGTAGTAGTTGGTCGAACTACTTTGTCCCGCAGCACCAATGCACTTATTGCAAAAGCAAAAGAAGTTTTTGTTATTGATCCACGTGCGGCTCATGTTGATCCAAAAAGAAGTGCGACCAAGATTTACTCAGATGTCCCAACAATCGTTGGCAGCGCAGAGAGATGGAAGCTTCAAAGCGATTTAATCGAACTTGATGGCTGGAGTGAACCGGCGGTTGCACAATGTATTGCGGCCAATCTTCCATTAGGAGCTTCTCTATATGTCTCATCATCTCGTCCAATTAGAGATTTCGAGAGCTTCGCACATCCAAGAGACGGAGTAGAAGTCTTTGCGAATCGCGGCTTAGCGGGCATTGATGGCAATTTATCGACCGCACTTGGAATAGCTTCAAAGCGCGAATGTACATATGCAGTTGTCGGCGACCTATCTTTTCTTCACGATTTAACTGCGCTTGTTAATCGCGAAGAGCTCAAATTGAAGTTAATTGTTATTAACAACGATGGTGGCGGAATCTTCTCAACCTTGCCTCAGGCGGGTGTTCCTGGCTTCGAGAAGATTTTCGGCACACCACACGGACAAGATTTATTTGAAATTGCTAACGCATTCAAGATTCCCGTAACCGAAATCGATGATTTGAAATCTTTAAAGCAATACATGAGCCCTCCAAGTAAATTTGAAATCGCAATTTTGCAGATGCCAAACCGCGAAGAAAATGCGGCAACAATTAAAGAATTAGCGAAGCGCGTTAATTATCGGTAGGAACTTTGCTTTACTTTCGGCAACTTCCTTTGCAGCATCTGATCCAGCCACAATTCCACAACCTGCAAATGCGTGCACTTCTTTTCCGTTGATGTAACCACAACGTAGCGCAATACCTTGTTCGCCATCGCCTTTTGAATCCACCCAACCAATTGGTCCGGCGTAGCGACGACGATTGATTCCTTCAATACGTTTAATAAGTTCAGCAGCTACTGATGTTGGTGTGCCACAAACCGCCGCCGAAGGATGCAGCTTGGCAAGAATTGAGAAGATATCTACAACCTTATGGCTCTCTTTGATTGCACCAGTTACATCTGTCGCTAAATGCATGACGTTAGATAAATGCAGTACAAATGGAGAATCCGGAACGTTTGTTGAAGAGCAGAATGGTGACAATGCATCTGCAACTGAGCGAACAGCATATTCGTGTTCTTCTAAGTCCTTAGATGAACGTGCCAGAGAAGCTGCAAGGGCTAAATCTTTATCGTCATCGCCTGTCTTGCTAATAGTGCCAGCTAATACGCGTGAAACAACCATTGAATTACTTAAGCGAATCAATAGTTCTGGAGTAGCGCCGATTAAACCATTGTTGGAATAAACCCAAGTACCCGGATATTCCTTAGCTAAATTGCGTAATACTGAACGCGGATCAATATCGCTTTCGGCGTCAGCAATAATTTCGCGAGCAAGAACAACTTTATCTAGTACATCTTCTTGAATTTCAGAGACTGCAGTTAAAACTTTCTCTTTCCAATGACTTACATCCGCTTCACGCCATTTGATAGTAGGAATTGGGTTTGCAACTGCCCGTTCAATTAATTTGGGCTGACTTTCGTTGCCAATCCAAGTAATCCAAGTTGATTGATTACGAGTACCAACAACTACTTTAGGAATTACTAATTCGCTCTCTTCGTTCTCGTCGAATGAGAAAGAGGTAAATAGAACTGGACCAGTACCTGGACCGTGAACTTCATTATTAATTTCAAATGAATCTAATTGTTGATGCCACCAATTACGCGCATCTTCAAAACGTTTTGCGCCTTTTACTTTAATTGAGGCGTATATTCCCCAACCAACAAGTCCTTCGCCATTGCGAACCCAAGTAAAAGGTTGCTGATCGGGTAGCAGCTCCAATAAAGGAAGATGCGAACCTAATCGCGTTGTGGTTACTTTAGAACTAATTTGAACGACCTACGAACTTCCAAAGTGTTGGAAGTGAAGTGCCCGCAATTGCAATCTTTATAACTTCACCAAAGATGAATGGTGTAAGTCCTGCGCTAATGGTCCAGGCCCAATCTTTTCCGGTGTATTGCTGCAACCAAATTAATCCGAGTGAAAAAATAACTGCATCGCCAATCAACATAGTGGTCAACGCGCTAAACAATTTTTGATCCCACTTGCGACCTGCGAGCGCTCCTAGAACCCAAGAAGCTAAGAACATGCCAACTAAGTAACCACCAGTTGGTCCGACAAGTCGTTCAATTCCATGTCCATGACCTGCGAAAACAGGTGCACCAGCGAAACCAATCAATAAGTAGAGCGCAAAAGTCGCTGCACCCATCGAAGCTCCGTATGCAGTTGCAAGAAGGAGCACGCCAAGAGTCTGGCCTGTTACTGGAACCGGTGAACCTGGGACTGGAATTGAAACCTGAGCGAGCGCACTTAAGAAGAGTGCGCCACCTGTGACGAGGAGCCCTTTTGTAATTGCAGATGTTCTTGGAAGGACCGCGCTGGTCAACGAGATAGAAGACATTTTCCGATTCTAACTCGAGTGTATATCTCGCGCCGAATAGGGCAGAATATGAGTATGTCACGCGCAAATATGGATAAGAATCCTGATGAAGTCGCTGCAATGTTCGATGGCGTCGCAAAGCGCTACGACCTAGTTAATGACCTTTTGAGCCTTGGCCAGACCAAATCCTGGCGCCGAAAGACCACCGCGATCATTTCGCCAAAACCAGGCATGGAGATTCTCGATCTTGCCGCCGGCACCGGCTCATCTTCGGTCCCGCTGGCCCAGGCTGGCGCCAAAGTCATCCCGGCTGACTTCTCGGAAGGGATGCTTGAAGCTGGACGTAAGCGTCACCCGCACCTGCCCTTCACCAAGGCCGACGCCCTAAACCTTCCATTTGAGGCTAAGCGCTTTGATGTAGTGACCATCTCATTTGGCCTTCGAAATACCGTGGATTTCGATAAAGCGTTGGGTCAGATGCTCAAAGTGACCAAGCCAGGCGGGCGCCTGGTGGTCTGCGAATTTAGCCAGCCGACCTGGAAGCCATTTCGCATCCTTTATATGAATTACCTAA
>CAYMVX010000019.1:0-12347 GCA_964394375.1 uncultured Actinomycetes bacterium | reverse complement strand
ATTTAAATGACATCTTCCAAGTTGCAGATAACATCGCTGCGCTTTACTTAGGAAACATGGCAGCACAGGTAAAGAAGAATGACGTCACACATGCGCAGGTGGTTCAATTAATAACTACCGGAAAGACTGCGGGGGTTGCATAATGAATACCGAAGTAGCAACAACTGGCACCATCAAAGGCGCATATAACGATTATTTAGCTCGTATTAAATCTGGAGACATGGGCGCGCTTCCAGGTGTACTTGGTTTAGTCGCACTTTGCATCGTTTTCGGTGTTATGAGCGATGTATTCCTAACTCCTGGTAACTTCGCAAACCTATTGACGCAGGCGGCATCCGTGACCGTAATCGCGATGGGCTTGGTTTTTGTATTACTACTGGGCGAAATCGACCTATCGGCAGGTTATGCCTCAGGCGTTTGTGGCGCAGTACTAGTAATCCTTATTACCAACCATGGTGCGCCATGGTGGATTGCTCTTCTAGTGAGCATTGTGGTCGGAGCGATACTTGGCTTCACTATTGGTGTCTTGGTATCTCGCCTTGGTATTCCTTCGTTCGTGGTGACACTTGCAGCGTTTTTGATGTTCCAAGGTCTACTACTTCTTCTTGCTGGAGAAGGCGGAACAATTCGCATTGAAGATCCAACAATTCTTGCAGTTCAAAATAATAATTTATCTCCAACTCTCTCTTGGATTTTATTCCTTGCGGTTTCCGCACTTTATGTTTTGGTTGGACTCGCACGAATTAATTCACGTCGCAAAGCTGGTTTGAAATCTGAGCTAAAGAAGCTTTGGGCAATTAAGACTGGCTTGCTATTAGCTCTTGGCGCTGGCGCGGTTTATGCGCTTAATTTAGAGCGTTCAAACAACCCTGATCTAGTGAGCTTAAAGGGAACTCCATATATCGTTCCAGTGATTCTTGTTCTACTAGTCGCAGGAACATTTGTACTTGGTCGCACCGCATATGGTCGCCATATCTATGCAGTTGGTGGAAACGCTGAAGCTGCGCGCCGTGCGGGTATCAATGTTAAGAATATTCGCACTAGCGCATTCGTAATCTGCTCTTCATTTGCAGCGATTGCCGGCATGCTCTTTGCTTCCCGTCAAAACTCAATCTCACCAACAACTGGTGGTTCATCAACTCTGCTTTACGCAGTTGGTGCCGCAGTTATCGGTGGCACTTCTCTATTTGGCGGCAAGGGAAAAATGCGTGATGCAGTCCTTGGTGGTCTAGTGGTTGCAGTTATTGATAACGGCATGGGTCTACTTGGTTATGCAGCAGGCGTGAAGTTCATCGTGACTGGTGCAGTGCTTCTGATTTCCGCAGGCGTAGATGCAATTTCACGCCGCGGCGCATCAAGCAATTAAAACTACTTAACTCCCATTAAGTGTTCCATAGCTAATTGATCTAAAGCTTCGTAGTTGTAGCCGCGCTTACCTGCAGCTTCAACATCGAACGAATCATTAGCCAAGTCGCGCCAAGTTTCGCCTGCAGCAAGAGTTGGTTCAGTTAAACCAGGAATATTTGAATTCTTCATAGCTTCAATTACTCGTGGATCGCTACGGAATGCAGCTGCGCGCTCTTTGAGAATCAAATACATGCGCATATTTGCAGTCGCTGAAGCCCAAACGCCGTTGTCATTTTCGGTGCGGACAGGCTTGTAATCGAAGTGGCGCATTCCGTCGTAGCCATAACGCTCAAGCAGATCTACTAAGAAGAAAGCGTTCTTTAGATCACCGTGGCCAAATACGAAATCTTGATCGTACTTAGGGCCGCGCTGACCGTTTAGGTCAATATGGAATAACTTCTTTTGCCATAGAGCTTGTGCAATTCCATGAACAAAGTTGAGGTTCGCCATCTGTTCGTGCCCAACTTCTGGATTCAAGCCAACTAACTCAGGATTATTAAGTGTGCTGATAAAACCTAGGGCATGGCCAATTGTTGGTAAAAAGATATCGCCGCGTGGCTCGTTTGGCTTTGGTTCAATTGCAAACTTAATGTCGTACTTATTATCTAAAACGTATTGGCCAAGAATGTTAAATCCTTCGCGATAACGTTCTAGCGCTACATATGCATCTTTCGAGCTTTCAGATTCTGCGCCTTCGCGACCGCCCCAGCAGACATAAATCTTTGCGCCAAGTTCGACTGCAAGATCGATGTTCTTCATAACCTTGCGAATTGCATAGCGGCGAATATCTTTATCGTTTGATGTTAGTGCGCCATCTTTAAATACTGGGTGTGAAAAAAGATTGGTGGTCGCCATCGGAACTTTCATTCCGGTTTCATCAAGAGCTTTCTTAAAGCGATCAATATGAGTACGACGATTGGTTTCATCTGAACCAAATGGGATTAGGTCGTCATCATGAAAAGTAACCCCATACGCACCGCGTTGAGCCAACTCTTTAACTGTGCGGACTGGATCTAGCGCTTCGCGGGTTGGATCTCCGAACGGGTCACGGGCCTGCCAACCAACAGTCCAAAGACCAAAGGTAAATTTGTCAGCAGGTGTTGGTGTGTATGACATTTGCGCTCCCTTTTCAGGCTCCGATTTGGAATATCGTAAATCTATTACTAACCTACTCCAGTTCCAAGAGATTCAATTAGATTTTCTGGGAATCACTCGCGGGAGTGGTGAAATGGCAGACACGCAGGTCTTAGGAACCTGTGCTTTACGGCGTGTGGGTTCAAGTCCCACCTTCCGCACCAAAGTAAGTCTTAAATTCTTACAAACTAGAGAGTAGATCTTCTACTCTCTTTTTTATTTCATCTCTAATAACTCGAACCGAATCTATTCCCTGACCGGCTGGATCATCTAACTGCCAATCTTCATAGCGCTTACCTGGATAGAACTTGCAGGTATCTCCACACCCCATTGTGATAACTACATCTGAAGCAATTACTGCATCATCTGTTAAGACTTTTGGGGTGTTATTGGCGATGTCTATACCCACTTCAGCCATAGCTTGTACCGCAACGGGATTAATTGAATCCTTTGGAGCGCTGCCTGCTGACAGAACTTCAACTTTCTCCTTGCCAAGTTCTTTCATAAAACCAGCCGCCATCTGTGAACGACCAGCATTATGAACGCAAACAAATAGAACTGTTTTCATTATCCGACCACCAAATTAAATCCGATTCCAACCACAATAATTCCTAAAGCGACTGTTGCAAAATAGATTGCAAGCAATTTTGGCTTCATGACACTACGTAACAACATCGCCTCAGGTAGTGAAAGTCCAGTCACCGCCATTGCGAATGCCAGCAAAGTTCCCATTGGCATACCTTTATCAGCAAGTGCCGTGATCACAGGAATAACAGTTGCAATACCCGAATAGAGTGGCATTCCAATAAGCACCGCTACTAATACTCCGATCACGGGGCCATATGAATCCAGTTTTTCAATTGCGGATGTTGGCACCCAGCCATGAATTGCGGCGCCTGCGCCTACGCCAATTAATACGTAAACCCAAGTCTTTGAGATGGTCTCTTTAGCTTCTGCAACTGAAGCATTGATTCGAGCCACAATAGTTGGCTTGATTTTTGTACCGCTTTGATCAACCATGCCGAGCAAAGTACGCGCAGGCAAAATCGCAGTTAGCTCTGGCTTTGCATATCTCTTTAGTGCAATGCCGGCAATGACTGCAATCGCAAACCCTGCCGCTGCATACGATCCTGCAATTGCCCAACCAGACCATGTCGCAAGCATTACTACTGCAATCTCATTTACCAACGGACTGGCTACTAAGAAAGATATTGCTTGGCTAACAGGCACTCCGGAACGAACAAAGCCCGTAAATACTGGGACAGCGCTACATGAACAAAATGGAGTTGCTACACCAATGCCTGCAGCGATGCCATGACCTTTAACAGTATTAATTTTGCTCATGTGATCGCGAACTTTGTCGGCATCTATAAATGAACGAGCAAAGACCGCCGCAGTTGTGATTGCTCCGAGCAGTCCAATCAGCCCAAATGAGTGTGTGATGAAAAATAGTAAGTTTTCATTCAATTTTCCTTCTAACATCGAAGGCAATAAGTAATCACCCAATACGAAAGCTGCAATTAGACTTACGAAAATAGTGAGGCTTTTATTGGCTGATTCGGTACGAACATCTGCCGCTTCGCAACAATTACTCTCTGGCGCACAACAACTATCCGACATTCAAACCTCCAAGCACGTAATCTACTCCTGTGGAATTACTTATTGCATCCTTTTTTCTACTTGTTGGAGCCGAGATCCGAAATGAACTTGAGCACAAGAAAGAGTTAGTAGCTCCTTTGTTGGCGGCACTTGGTGGAATGGTTGTACCGGCAATTCTCTTCAAGTTGCTTCAGCCGGATTCTCAAAGTTGGGGCGCTGTCATGCCTACAGATATCACTTTGGCTCTTGCAGTAATCGCCCTTCTGGGCAAGCGAATAGATCCTAAATTAAGGCTATTCGTGCTGGCATTGGCTGTTGCAGATGACTTTTTATCCCTAATTGCAATCGGAATTTTCTATAGCGGCAAATTAAATTTAGCAACTTCCGCATCGACAATTATTTCGGCAGGCATTGGTGCGCTATTGCCACGTAAAGACTTGGTAATTAAGTACTTAACTCCATGGTCATTCTTTGTCGTTACTCCAGTTGTAATAATTTCGCATTTTCCAACTCACTTTGAATTGAATACCACAGTCAGTTCATTCGTATTTGCAAGGGTTCTTGGAAAGGTAATTGGTATTGCGCTCGTCGGATGGCTGATATTGCGTAAAGAATTTATAGGAGTGGGTTTGCTCTGCGGCATGGGTATGACAGTTTCAATTGTCATTACTGAGATTTCTGCCACTGGCACAGAAGTTGAGAGTTTGTACTCAGGAATCTACTTAGCATCTGCAATTTCTGGAGCACTTGGCTATCTCTGGTTTCGAGTTAGATCATGATCATTCGAAAAGCTCAACGCAGCGATGTTCCTGCAATGCGCGAGATCTTTAATGAAGTTCTGCGTAATTCAAACTCGATTTACCGCGAAGAAGAGGTATCTCTGGAAGAGCGATACGCCTGGTTCGATGAAAAGATCGAACATGGGTTCCCAATCTTTGGCGCATATGAAGGTGACAAATTAATTGGATATGCCGGATATGGATCATGGCGTGCAGCCCAGGGTTATCTAAAGACTGTTGAGCTAACTATTTATGTTGATAGTTCTGTTCGTGGAAAAGGTACGGGCAAGGCGCTGATGCAGACCATAATTAATCAGGCAACAGCCGACGGTTACCACGTCATGATTGGAGCAATTGATTCTGCTAACCAATTATCAATTGATTTCCATAAGAAGTTTGGCTTCGTAGAGACCGCTCGCATGCCTGAAGTGGCTCTGAAGAATGGCCAGTGGTTAGACCTGGTCTTCATGCAGCTCACTATTGCAAATTAATTGCACCAACGAATTCTTCGTGAGAAGTATTTTGTAATTCTTGTTACTTTCTGGCTCCGACTTAGACAGAAGAATCGAGGAGCCACGTGTCTAACTACTCATTTGAAACTCTGCAAATTCATGCAGGTCAACAACCAGATCCGACAACAGGTGCACGCGCACTTCCGCTTTACCAAACTACTGCATATCAATTCCGCGATACACAACATGCAGCAAATCTCTTTGGTTTAGCAGAACTCGGAAATATCTATACCCGCATCATGAATCCAACTCAAGATGCCGTCGAACAACGTATCGCTGCACTTGAAGGTGGCGTTGCTGCGCTTCTGGTTTCTTCAGGTTCTGCTGCGACAACTTTTGCTATTTTAAACTTAGCTGAAGCCGGCGATCACATCGTATCTTCACCATCTCTATATGGTGGCACTTACAACTTATTCCACTACACGCTACCTAAGTTCGGTGTAGAAGTTACTTTCGTTGATGATGCTAATGATCCTGAAGCATGGAAGAAGGCAATCAAGCCAAATACCAAAGCTTTCTTTGGCGAATCCATTGCTAACCCGAAGAACGAAATTTTAGATATTGCTGCGATTGCAAAGGTTGCACATGACAATGGTCTGCCATTAATCGTTGACAACACAGTTGCTACTCCTTATTTAATTAAGCCGATTGAGCATGGCGCTGACGTAGTTGTTCATTCAGCTACGAAATTCTTATCTGGACACGGCAATGCCGTTGTAGGTTCGATTGTTGATGCAGGCAAATTTAATTACGCAAAGTATCCAGAGCGTTTCAAGAACTTCAATCAACCTGATCCTTCATATCATGGTTTGGTTTATGCAGAAGCTCTTGGTGAAGGTTCAGCCTTTGGTGCAAACTTGTCATATATCTTTAAGATTCGCTTAACACTTCTTCGCGATATCGGAGCTGCAGTAGCGCCATTTAATGCATGGTTACTTGCGCAAGGCCTAGAGACTTTGTCGCTTCGCATAGAGCGCCACGTCGAAAATGCAAAGGCTGTTGCAGAATGGCTAGAGAAGCATCCAGATGTAGAGAGCGTTAACTACGCAAGTTTGCCTTCATCCAAGTGGCATTCACTTGCAAAGAAGTATTCCCCTAAGGGTTCTGGCGCAGTACTTGCATTTGAATTAAAAGGAGGAGTTGAGGCAGGTAAGAAGTTTGTTGAATCTCTAAAGTTGTTTAGCCACGTTGCAAATATCGGTGATGTGCGTTCTTTGGTGATCCATCCGGCTACGACAACTCATTCTCAACTATCTGCTGAAGAGCAGTTAGCTTCTGGCGTGACCCCTGGCTTGGTCCGACTAAGCCTCGGTCTTGAAAATATCGACGATATCAAGGCTGATTTAGAAGCAGGCTTTAAAGCAGCCAAAGCTTAATTGCCTTAAACGAGGGCTTAATACCCCGCTATCACTCCTCGATAGCGGGGTATTAGTTTCTCTGCACATCTATTAAAGTTGCCCTTCTGGAAGCAAGGAGCAAGTAAATGGCAAAGAAGAGCGGTTTCTTCAATTGGGTTGGTTACAAAGAAGAGAACGAACCATCAATGTCATCTGTCGACCGCATTCGCGAACTTGAAGCACAGTTAGCTGATCTTCGTTCTCGTCGTGATATTCGCTCACTTTCAAAAGAAGAGTTTGAAATTCTGGCAACTGAAACAGCGTTGACCATGATTAAGTCTGCGCAAATTCGCGAATCAAAAGCGCAGGCAGCATCGGATCGTTTAGTTAATGAGACTCAGCGCCAAGCAAAAGATGCATTAGAGAGTGCGCAAGAGAAGGCGCAATCAATTCTCAGCGGTGCAGAAGCTCGTGGCCGTAAATACCTCAAGGCCGCGGAAACTGAAGCGCAAGAGAAGATTGAACAAGCCGAAATCACTGCAGAAGAATTGATTGAACAGCGCAAACGCGAAGGCGCAACCATTGTTAATGCAGCAAAACGTGAAGGTGACTTAATTGTCGGAGAAGCGTCTCGAGACGTTCTCGAATATCGCAATTGGCTCAATAGCGTTATGGAAGAGGCTGGCCGCCTGTACAAGATTCAAACTCAATCGCTTGATGCTGCACAGGAAGCAATCCACGCCAGCCGTAATCGACTAGATAGCGCATACAGTCGCTTGGCTGAACTACGCGCAAACGTATTGGATAATATTAAGGAAGATGGCAAATTAGTTTCGAAAGAGCCGATGCGCGTAAAGAGCGAACGCACAAAGGCAGCTATCGCTGCGCCAAAAAAAGCAAAGACCACTAAGAAAAAAGCGCCAGCTAAAAAGAAAAAATAGCTTATGGCTGCCCCGAAAGGGATTCGATACATCCCCGCTATCGACGGCTTACGTGCAATTGCAGTAATTGCGGTAATGCTTTATCACCTTGGATTCAATTGGATTCCAGGTGGTTTTCTTGGTGTTGACCTATTCTTTGTAATCTCCGGTTACGTAATTACTCGCCTCTTACTTGATTCGATTCAACGCTCCGGTGGTCTAGATTTACGCGGGTTCTATGCAGGGCGTGTGCGCAGATTGTTGCCACCGTTGCTATTTATGCTGGTTATTACCGCGATCTTTATCGGTGTTTGGGCACCAGATTCGATGCGTCGCTTCTTAACCGATACCCCATTTGCGATTACTGGATTAATGAATTGGTGGTTGGTTTTTAAACATCAGGATTACTTCGAGAGCTTCGGTCGCCCACCATTGCTGCAACATACTTGGTCGCTTGGCGTTGAAGCACAGTTCTACTTATTATGGCCACTGATTCTTTACTTCGTGCTTAAAGTATTTGGAAAGAAAGTTATACCTACTGCAGCGCTATCAATTGCAACTATTTCTGGTGCTGCACTTTTCTTAGCTTCAATTAGAGCTGATATCAGTTCAACCCAAGATGTAAGCCATGTTTACTTTGGTACTGATACCCACTCAATTGGTTTATTTCTTGGCTCAGCTTTAGCGGTTAGTTGGATTCCGCAGAACTTACGTTTAAATATCGAAAAACGCGCACAAGATTTCATTGACTTCATTGGAGTTTTCGGTCTACTTGGATTGCTAGCTGCATTTCTATTCATTCAAGAAGCAGATCCAACTGCTTACCGAATTGCATTTCCTCTCGTTGGAATCTTCGGCAGCGCGATAATTATGTCGGTTGTACATCCTGCATCTAGGTTCGCACCAATCCTGCAACATCCATTCTTGGTATGGATTGGCGAGCGTTCATATGCAATTTATCTCTGGCATTGGATTGTCTTTCAAGTAACTCGTCCTGCACAGGACTTAGCCGGTTCCACATGGGCGCTATATGCCTTCAGAATTCTTGTGGTCTTTGCACTTGCCGATATTTCACAACGTTGGATAGAGATTCCAGTAAGGCACGGTGCAATCTCTAATTGGATGCGAGGCATGAAGTACCGCACCAAAGAGGTCCAACGCCGTCAGAAAGCAACTGCTGGTTTAGTTTCACTAGCGTTACTTACAACAATCGCTGTAGTCAGTAATAACGCAATTGCCATTGCTGATAAGAATAATGAAGTCGTTAAACAGATGTTTAAAGACGATCAGGTGGCTACAATCAGCAAAGTCGATGGACTTTGGGTAATTGGCGACTCAGTAATTCTTGGTATTCGCAATGAACTAGAAGCCAAAGCTCATATTGGGCTGATTAACGCTCGCGTAGGCCGCCAAGCAGGTGAATTGCTTGAAGTTATTCAGCACGACAAAGCGAAAATGGCTGGCATGAAAACGGTGCTAGATCTGGGTAATAACAACCGATTAACAAGTTCAGAAGTCGAGGCTATCTTTTCAGAGCTTAAAGATCAGCCATTAGTGATTGTTGTGAATACTGCCGTTCCACGTGGGTGGCGCGATGAGAATAATCAACTAATCTCAAATGTTGCATCCCAATACCCAAATATTCGCGTGGTTAATTGGGCTCTTAAATCAGAAAACCATCCGGAGTATTTTGCTCCGGATGGCGTTCATCTGATTCCTGCTGGAATCGCGGCTTATGTCTCCGCGATTACCGATTATTTATACTGACCTGGAAGTCCGAAAACTTTTCCTTCAGCTTTCTGGCCATCGTTGTAAACTGCCGAAATCTTAAATGACATCCAGCCAGTTGTATCTGACTTTGTAATGTCGTACTTAGTTACATCTGCACCGACAGTTGCCAACTCTGAGAACGCACCGCCGTTAGATGAAACTTCAACGCTGTAACCCTTAAGGCCATCAGCTGCTGTAGTTGCATTCCAGAAAATTGTTGCGCCATCAGCTGTGTAATGTGCAACGATTCCTAGCGGAGCTGCTGTTGTTGAAACTGTAGTTGCTGATGATTCGGTTGGAGTTGCAGAAGCTGAAGCAGATTCAGTTGGTGTCGGTGTTGCTTCTGAAGAATTATCAGAACCCTTTGACATCAAGATAGCGCCAATTGCTAATACACCAATAATGAGTGCAATAACAACGCGGTTTGATCCGCCTTGGCTCTTGGCTGCATTAGATGCTCCAGTTGGTGCCGCTTTAACTTCAACTGGCTTTGCAACAGCTGGAGCGCTGGTTACGGCAACAGCTGGAGCTGCTTTCTTTACTGCAGCGCGCTTTGCTGGCGCCTTCTTTGCAACTTTCTTTGCTGCAGCCTTTTTTGCTGGAGCTTTCTTAGCAACCTTCTTAACAGCTGCTTTCTTCGCTACCTTCTTTGCAGGTGCTTTTTTAGCTACCTTCTTTGCAGCCTTCTTAGCAGGCGCTTTCTTTGCAGCCTTCTTTGCGACCTTCTTTGTAGCCACTTATTACTCCTATAGCTTGATTAAATCTTGAGCTGATTTTAGCCGATGATGTAAGGCGCAATAGCGCGCATCGCTTTACCGCGATGGCTAATTGCATCTTTTTCAGCGGCAGATAGCTCTGCGGAGGTGCAATTTAAGCCATCCGGCACGAAAAGTGGGTCGTAACCAAAGCCACCAGAGCCAACCACCTGATGTGCGATTTTGCCGTAAAAACGCCCCTCTTCAATATGTTCGAACCCATCTGGGCGAACATATGCAGCAACGCAGATGAAGTAAGCAGTTCGTTCTGAATCTGGAATATCTTTAAGGGCTTCTAATAACTTTGCATTATTTGCGGCATCGCCATTGCCTGAGTATCTAGCCGAATAAAGACCAGGTGCGCCACCAAGCGCATCAACACAAATTCCACTGTCATCTGCAAGCGATGGCAAACCAGTCAATTTAGAAATTGTGCGAGCTTTTAATAGTGAGTTTTCTTCGAAAGTGCTCCCGGTCTCTTCGATATCACCAATTTCTGGAAATGCATCAAGACCTACTACTTCTAATTCATTCGCACCTAGCTCTTCAAGTAGTCGACGAAATTCGACAACTTTCCCTGAGTTCTTAGTTGCTAAGACTAGTTTCATGAAAGAGATTTGTTTTGAAGGGTTGCAAGAGTGCCACAACCTTCAACTGCTAAATCCAAAAGTGAATCAAGAAGTGCACGATCAAATGGTTCGCCTTCTGCAGTGCCTTGAACTTCAATGAACTTTCCAGAACCAGAAATTACGACGTTCATATCTGTTTCCGCACGAACGTCTTCTTCGTAGCAAAGATCAAGCATTGGTACGCCGTCTATTATTCCTACTGAAACTGCGGAGACTGACTCTTTTAAGACTTTTGCATCTGCTTTTACGTGACCGTTTGCTTTTGCCCATGCAATTGCATCAGAAAGCGCAACATATGCACCGGTAATAGCAGCTGTACGTGTTCCACCATCTGCTTGCAAAACGTCGCAATCTAAAACAATTGTGTTCTCGCCCAGTGCGTGATTGTCGATAACTGCTCGGAGTGAACGTCCAATAAGACGAGAGATTTCCTGTGTTCGTCCGCCTAATTTGCCCTTTACGCTCTCACGATCTGATCGAGTGTGGGTTGCGCGAGGCAACATTGAATATTCTGAAGTTACCCAGCCTTTTCCGGAATCTTTTAACCAACGCGGAACACCTGGAGTAAATGAAGCTACGCAAAGAACACGTGTATTACCGAATTCAACAAGTACAGAACCTTCTGCATTATTTAGCCAATTACGTGTGAATTTGATTTCGCGTAATTGATTGTTGTTTCTGCCATCGTTTCTCGCCATTTATCGCTCCTTATAAAACCTGATGTTGGACTTTGGATACTTCTGGACCCAAGAAACGTCGGGCCAAAACTTCGAATTGAGCAGATTCGCCAGTAGCGAGAAATTCATGAATGGGCGGAGTTGAAGAACTTTCGCGAAGTAAATTCTTCTCAACCAGAACACGATATAAATCTTTAGCAGTCTCTTCGGCTGATGAAACTAATGTGACGCCTTCACCCATCACATAAGAGATCACACCAGTAAGTAATGGATAGTGAGTGCAACCTAAAACCAAAGTATCAACTTTCGCATCCAACATTGGCGCTAAGTATTCACGTGCAATTGCAGTGATCTCAGCACCAGTTGTTTCGCCACGTTCAACATATTCAACGAACTTGGGACATGCTTTAGAAGTAATCTCTAACTGAGGCGCTGCTGCAAATGCATCAAGATATGAACCTGAATCGATTGTGGCATTGGTTCCGATTACGCCAACTTTGCCACTTCTAGTCGCAGCTACTGCACGACGTGCAGCTGGTTGAATTACTTCGATGATTGGAACCTGAAATCGTTCGCGAGCATCACGCAGCATTGCTGAACTCGCTGTATTGCAAGCAATAACAATTGCCTTACAGCCGCGGCT
Source organism: uncultured Actinomycetes bacterium (assembly GCA_964394375.1). Classification (GTDB taxonomy): domain Bacteria; phylum Actinomycetota; class Actinomycetes; order Nanopelagicales; family Nanopelagicaceae; genus ZLKRG08. Next base: position 185 of record CAYMVX010000019.1, on the reverse strand, counting down.
TACGAGAAACTCAATGATTTCAAGTGAAAATTCACGTACTTCAGCGATCTTTCGTGGGCCATAAGGACCGCGTGCAGTATCGCCAATATAGATAGTTGATTCGTTAGGTAACTGATCGATGATCGCGCGCGCAACGGTTAAACCGCCGACGCCTGAATCAAAGATTCCGATTGGTGCGTTACTCA
>CAYMVX010000018.1:0-12550 GCA_964394375.1 uncultured Actinomycetes bacterium | reverse complement strand
AAGCTGTAGACAAGTACCGTTTGGCAGACGTCAGCGCCGCTGATCCAGGAAATACGGAAGGTGCCGGTTGATCAATCGAATCCCTGTCAGTGACATCTCCCCGACTATCTGGTTCGGCGGTGAGTTTGTTCCTGTTAAGACGATTCCGTTTGAGAAATTTAAAGTAGAAGCAACCGTAATTCGTGAAGGCCACGATGCCTTTGGTGCACAAGCTGTAGTTCTGGATTCCAAAGGCAACGAAATCTGCCGCTCGGTAATGCACGAAGGTGCACCTGGCAGCAATCGCTACGAAACTTGGGTCAACACAAATGGCCTTGGTGAATTTACTTTTCACATTGAAACTTACGATCATCCATTTGCCACTTGGCATCATGATGGCGAAATCAAGATTGCCGCGAATATTGATTCGGAATTAATGTGCGAAATTGGCGCGTTGTTATTTGAAGAGACGGTCGCGTCAGACAAATCTTCAAAGCAATTACTAGAACCGCTAATTAAAGTACTTCGCGATACGAAAATTGATGCCACATCTCGTTTTGCAAAAGCCACTACCCCCGCAGTGCACAATTACTTTCACTTTAATCCACTCAAGAAACTAACTTCTAAATCCGAGAGTTTCCCAATTCGATCAGATCGTGATCGCGCGCTGGTTGGTGCTTGGTACGAATTCTTTCCACGTTCCGAAGGTGGCAACTTTAAGAACGCCCAGAAACGTCTTGCCGGCGTAAGAGAGATGGGCTTCGATGTTCTCTACTTGCCTCCTGTACATCCAATTGGTGTGCAGTTCCGTAAAGGACCGAACAACACATTGACTCCTGGCCCAAATGATCCTGGTGTTCCATGGGCAATTGGTGGCAAAGAAGGTGGCCACGACACTATCAATCCAGCACTTGGCACCATGCAAGATTTCGAAGATTTCGTTAAAGCTGCAAACAAACTGGATATTGAAATAGCTATGGATTTCGCACTTCAAGCTAGCCCAGATCATCCTTGGGTAAAGAGCAATCCAAAGTGGTTTAGCCACCGTCCTGACGGTTCAATTGCTTATGCCGAGAATCCACCAAAGAAGTATCAAGATATTTATCCAATTAATTTTGATCAGGATTATCAAGGCATTCTTAATGAATCTCTACGTATATTGCGTTTGTGGATTTCAAAAGGTGTGAAGATTTTCCGTGTCGATAATCCACACACAAAACCGGTTCACTTCTGGCAAGATGTAATGTCGATTATCTACAAAGAAAGCCCTGAAGTAGTTTTCTTGGCCGAAGCATTCACCAAACCAGCCATGATGCACGCATTAGGCAAGGCTGGATTTCATCAGTCATACACGTATTTCACTTGGCGCACCAGTAAAGAAGAATTAATTAATTATGGCAACGAAGTTGCACACGGAACTAGTGCTTTTTTCCGTCCAAACTTCTGGGTGAATACTCCGGATATTTTGCCGTATCACTTACAGAGCGGTAACCCTGCAATGTTTGCGTTACGTGCAGTTCTTGCATCAACACTTACTCCTTCATGGGGAATGTATGCAGGTTATGAACTTTACGAATCAAAACCACTTGCTGAAGGCAAAGAGGAGTACTGGGAATCTGAGAAATACCAGATTCGTACTCGTGATTGGGAAGGCGCAGCCGCTAAGGGTTTAACACTTGCACCTTTCGTAGCTCAACTAAACAAGATACGCAAAGAGAACATTGCATTGCAGCGCCTACGCAATCTCCACTTCCACCACACTGATAGCGGAGCGATCTTGGCATATTCAAAACGCGACGGAGATAACTTGATCTTGGTGGTGGTTAATTTGGACCCAACATATGTTCAAGAGACCACAGTTCACTGGAATATGCAGCTTTTGGGTCTCAATCAAGAGCAGTTCAAAGTCACTGACTTACTTGATGGAAATGTTCATCATTGGTCGCCGCATACATTTGTTCGATTACAGCCGAGCCGCCCTGTAGGAAAAGTGGCTCACATTGTTAAGGTTGAGTTTTGATGACATCTTTTCTAAATCCCCACTCTTCGCTTGGCGAAATTGACCTTCACTTAATTAACGAAGGTCGCCATGAAAAGCTATGGCAAGCTCTAGGTTCACAAGTAAAGCGTGATGCTAAAGGGAATTTAATCGGTACTGCTTTTAGTGTTTGGGCACCTAACGCTTCAGCAGTCTCACTTATTCATGACAACAACTTCTGGGACAAATCAACCAACCCAATGGTGAAGATTGGTAACTCAGGAATCTGGGAAACTTTTCTACCTGACGCGGGTCCAGGACTCAAATACAAATTTGCAATCTGCTCACCATGGGGTCAATGGGTCGATCATGCAGATCCAATGGCACGTCAATGTGAATTGCCACCAAGTACCGCTTCTATCGTTAACGAATCAAATTACTCCTGGAACGACAAGAAGTGGATGGATGCGCGCAAGTCTTATCAATCTTGGAACTCTCCTGTTTCAGTTTATGAAGTTCATTTAGGATCTTGGCGCGTTGGTCTTTCATACCAACAAATGGCTATCGAATTGATTGAATATGTAAAGAACCAAGGATTTACTCACGTTGAATTCTTGCCTGTTACCGAACATCCTTATGCACCATCTTGGGGATACCAAGTCACTGGATTCTTCGCTCCTACCTCTCGCTTCGGCACACCTGATGAATTCAGATTTTTAGTAGATAAGTTGCATGAGGCAGGAATTGGTGTGATTTTGGATTGGGTTCCTGCGCACTTTCCTAAAGATGAATGGGCTCTAGCTAAATTCGATGGCACAGCACTTTACGAACATGCTGATCCGCGCCAAGGAGAACACCCTGACTGGGGCACTCTGGTCTTTAACTTTGGCCGCAATGAAGTGCGTAATTTCTTAGTTGCTAGCGCTCTATATTGGCTAGAAGAGTTCCATATTGATGGCCTACGTGTAGATGCTGTGGCTTCGATGCTCTATTTGGATTACTCACGTAAAGATGGCGAATGGGTACCGAATCAATTCGGTGGACGTGAAAATCTCGAAGCAGTTCAATTCTTACAAGAAGCAACTTCGACCGCATATAAGCATCATCCAGGAATCATGATGATTGCCGAAGAGTCGACTGCATGGCCAGGAGTAACGAAAGATACGAGCTTTGGTGGTTTAGGTTTTGGTTACAAATGGAATATGGGATGGATGCACGACACATTGCAATATCTATCGCACGAACCTATCCACCGCATGTACCACCACAATGAAATTACTTTCTCGGTTCTTTATGCATGGAGCGAAAACTTCATGTTGCCGCTCTCGCATGATGAAGTAGTGCACGGCAAAGGTTCACTTGTAAATAAATTCCCTGGCGATAAATGGCAGAAAATGGCACAACTTCGCGCACTTTATGGATACATGTGGTCTCACCCTGGTAAGAAGCTTCTTTTCATGGGTTCTGAATTTGGCCAGAACGAAGAGTGGAGCGCTTCAGATGGGCTTCAGTGGTACTTAACTGAATTTGCAGAACATCAAGGTGTTCAGAAAGTAATCTCAGATATCAATCATAAATACAGAACAACTGCTGCATTATGGCAGCGCGACAATTTCTCTGATGGTTTCCAATGGTTAGTTGGCGATGATGGCGCAGCAAATGTAATTGCTTATGCACGATGGTCAGACGATGGCAAAGCTTTAATTTCAATTACCAACTGGTCTGCCGTTCCACACGAAAATTATCGAATGTATATCCCTAAGCCTGGCAAGTATCGCGAAGTGCTAAATACCGATGACCTTAAGTATGGTGGTTCGGGCGTTGGTAACACCGAAGTTGTAGTCGGCGAAGATTGCCACGCACATTTACGCATTCCGCCAATGGCTACTATTTGGCTGGAATTGGCTTAAAAACCCTAGTAAATAAGCCTACTGCGATAGCCATAAGCGCTGGAATAGTAAGGGCAACTTGTAAACCTGCCACCTGAGCAACAAAAGCAATAATTTGTTTAAGTACCCATGAAAGCATCACATTTACTGCGCTGATCTGCCCAATAACAATGCTCGAAGGAAGATTAATTCGTGTGTTAGCAATATTTAAGAATGAAGGACCTATAAATGAAGAGCCAAGGCCAGCGAGCGAGAAAGTAATAATCAAACCAGTGAGGCCAAATTGATCAATAAACCAAATGCCGACTATAAATGAAACGCCAGCCAATATTCCGCCAAATCTAACTAAACGACTAATCTTAAATCTCTTGCGAAGTTGCGTGATAGATACTCTTCCAACAATCATAAACATAGTGAAAAACAAGAACGGCAACGGAGCCCAAGTTGCGGAGATACCACCATTCTCTTTTGCAAAGATGGTTGACCAATCGCCAATGGCAAACTCCAACATAATTCCGAATATCAGACCAAAATTTACAATCCAATCAAAATTAAACTTACGCAAATCATTTAATATAGATTTGCTGACTCGATCATGGCGATTAGATGGAATCAAAGTATCTTTTCTGGAAATAATTGCTAGAATGCTTGCTAAATATGTGAATATTTGTAAATAAGTTATATGAGTTTTCAGGTCAACTTTGCCAATCAAATACATGGAAAGCAAAGTTGATAATAAGGATCCGGCTGACCAATAGCCTGCTGCAGAAACAACTAAATTCTTTCCGCCACGGTCTTGGTCATAAAATGCTTGCGCATTGTTGGCAATATGCAAAGTTGAGATCGTGAAACCAACCAAAATATTGATAATTAAGAATGCTTGTAAGTTTGTGACATGAACAATGGCGATATATGCCAAGCTCAACGCGCTCTGACCTGCAAGGAGCATCTTCTTGCCACCAAAATGGTCTACAAGATGTCCGATAGTTAATAGCGCAGCCAAGGAGCCGAAGGCTCCCATGCTAAGCATCGAGCCAAAAAGACCATTATTTACGCCTAGATTCGCTTTTAGCTCAGGGAATCTAGGCACCCAGCCCATGATTCCAACACCAAAGAAAAAGAAGAGCGTTTTGGTTAATGCCACATCGCGCTTAATCAAAATAGTGCACTCGCTAAGTCTTTGCGCGCCTGAACCAAACGAGGGTCTGCGGGATCAACCAGGCTAAACAGAATCAAGAGATGTTCTTTGGCTTGCTTCTTCTCTTCGCCTGCCAATGTGCGAACGCAATTCAACAGACGAGCAAAAGCTTCCTCTAATTTACCGTTTGAAATTTCCAAGTCAGCACAAGCAATTTGTGCCGGCACATCCAATGGGTTGTTTGTTGCAGAATCAATTACCGATTTAGCATCAGCTCCGTGAGTGCGTTTCAATAATTGCATCTGAGCTAACCCCGACTTAGCCATATTATCTGCTGGTTTACGATTAACTAATTTCTCGTAGGCTGCTATTGCTCCATCAAGATCTCCAGATTGCAGAGCTGCCATTGCTTCATCTTCTTCAGGTTCAGTTCGCTCAATAGGTGCATCGCCAATTCCCTGCTCTGCAGCAATCGATAACACCTTATCAATCACAATTCGCAATTGGGATTCAGGATAAGGATTCTCGAACAACGGCATCACTTGCTCTTTAACTATGGCGATCGCATACGGGACAACGCGTGTCTGCAAAGCCTGTGCTACTTGAGGTTGTTGTTCGATTTCAACAGTTGCCAATTGCCAAGATTCTTTATCGTCCGCATTTAGCTTGCCCATCAAAGCCAGTGTTTCCTTGGATTCAGGAAATCTTTCAGACCAGCAAACAACAATTACTGGCTTGGTATTTGAAAGTGGCATTAATTCATTTGGCAAGGTCTCAACAGTTGCCTCAACTCCAGGAAGAGATTGGTTGACAGTAGCTGCAGCAGGTTTCTTTAAAGTGCTTAAATCAAATGCGCTACCGAAATTTGGTTGTTTCACTCTGCCTCTACTCCTGAATCCATTCGAAGCGGCAGAATCTCATTTATATAAGCCTCTGCGGCTGCATCTAAACCAACGTCAAAACCAGCTTTTTCCGTCATATACCAACGGTTTTCCAGAATTTCGTGAAACATCTGCGCCTTCTCGACGCGACCCTGCAACTCCACTGGAATCAACCCGAGAATTCTAAAGAAAACTGTATCGAGCCACTCTTTTGCCATTTCATCTTTATTGGTCTGATTTGGTTGACGGGCATACCAACGATCGAATGAAGCCAAAATACGTTTCGCTTGAAGTTCTTGCGCATCCAATCCGAATCGACTCTTTAATTTCGCAGAGTGATATCCAGCCGCAACAAGTCGAGGTTGGAACGAGAGCATTTGAGTTTCGTTGTCGAGCGAAACTTGAACTTCCTCAACGGCAAAACCTAAATCATGCAACTCACGCATGGCACGTTCTACTGCATGTCGATCTCTTGGATCTAACTTCTTGGGATCTTTTAGCGCAGACCAAAGTCGGCGGTATCTACGTTGTACCGCTTCTGAAGCACGAATTGGGTCCATGCCTTCATACAAAACTCCAGATAGTTGTAAATCTTCAAGTTCCGCAGCAACATTAAAGAATGCAATCTCCAAGTCATGTTCGCGTTGTCCATCCGATAGACGCATCTGAAACTCACCTGTTTCAGCATCCACTAAGTACGCTGCAAAACTTTCTGCATCTCGTCGGAAGAGTGTGTTTGATAGAGAACAATCTCCCCACCAAAAACCAAGCAAATGTAACTGCACCAATAAATACGCCAAGGCATTGGCCATGTTATTGATGTCATGTTCTGAAACTGATTGCGAAAGCACTACGCGATATGGCAATGAATACGGCAAGAATCTTGTGGCAATCGCACAAGGCAACTCTTCGCCAGCGTTATCAACTCGTCCCTCAATAACTGCAACTGGTTCGACACTTGGCGCACCGAGTCTTTTTAATTCAATCAGGGCTTTGTATTCGCGCTTGGCGAATTCAACAACGGTCTCTTTGACTGCGTAAATTTCTGAATTCGGATCCTCGTCATCAGAGCGGACCAGACGGACCACGTGCCTTGAAATACCGCGCTTTTCCGCAAGGATTGGATCTTCTGGCCACTGCTCAAGCGGCTGCTCCCAAGGCAGGCCGATTACCGACCCAATCTCCTCGCCGAGGCCTGTGATACGCAATGACATGACCTTATTCTCTCTTAGATTGAGGTGAAACTTAAACTAATTAAACTATAGGCATGGCAATTACTAAGCGCTTACGTAAAGTATCCGAGAAATCACCTAAAGCGGCCGAGAATTTCGGTACTCCAGGTGCTCCAATCGAAAAGAGTTCACCTTTCTACTTCGGCTTCTTGGCAACATGTGGTGCGCTTACAGCATTTGTTCTCCTTCGCTCTCTCGCAGCAGCAAGTCAGATCTTTGTGCTTATTCTTATTTCGATCTTCCTAGCAATGGGCCTAAACCCTGCAGTTGAATTCTTCCGTCGCAGAGGCTTAAGTCGCGGCGCCGCAGTATCTGCAATTCTGGGGATCGTAATTTTATTTGTAGCGATCTTGGCACTTCTGGTGATACCTCCAATGGTTCGTCAGAGCACCAGCTTGATTGATAGTGCGCCAGCAATGCTAGAAAATTTGAAGAACAATTCTTTTATCAACGACATCAATACTCATTACGGATTAATTGATTCAATTACCCAGAAAGTTAAATCTATATCAAGCGACGGGACTCTATTAATTTCCGCGTTTGGTGGCATCGTTGGTGTCGGTAAGACTTTCATTTCTGGAATTTTCACAGCACTTACAATTCTGGTTCTGACTATGTACTTCACCATTTCTTTGCCAGAAGTTATGGAGCAAGCAATTAGGTTGGCACCGGCCACACGACGTCCTAGAATTAAAGCCTTAACGGATGGCATTGTTTCTCGCATCGGTGCCTTTGTTGGCAGCCAAATAACCGTTGCATTTATTGCAGGTGTTGTTATGGGTGCAATTTCCGCCATTCTTGGGCTTCCTTCTCCAATCGCACTTGGAATGTTGGTGTTTATCTGCGGCATGATTCCGTTGGTAGGACATTTCTTAGGCTCTTCTGTTCTGACTATCGTGGGTTTAACTCAATCAGTTTCGACTGGTGTTATTGTTCTAATTTCATACTTGGTTTACCAGCAAATTGAAAACTATGTATTAATGCCGAGAATTATGCGTAAAGCGCTCTCAATTCCTGGGCTAGTCACCATTGTTAGCGCCTTAATCGGAGCTTCATTATTAGGTTTAGTTGGTGGAATATTGGCAGTGCCAGTAGCAGCTTCTATATTGTTAATTCTAGAAGAGGTTGTATACCCGAAGGCAGATCAAGCTTAGATTTCAGATGGAAGCGGGTACTTCTCGGGTGCTACGCGCTTAACAATTTCATTATGCACGAATTGAACTGATGGTTCACCGAGCCAAAGATGTTTCATATTTACGCCTTCGATAATTTCTATCTGCGGGATTGATGCAAATCTTTCTTTAGCCGCAGTTGGTGATAAATATTCATCATGTTCAGGCACTAGCGCAATTACGGGTCTACCATCTTCGGCCCAAAAGGTTAACTCTTCTGGCTTGGTGTACATCAGCGGCGGACTCAAGAGAATAATTCCTTTAATACGAAGATCTCGCGCATATTTCAGAGTTAATTCTGTACCGAAAGACCAGCCAACAACCCAGAGATTCTCTAATTTCAATTCATCTAAACAATACTTAATCATTGCTTCGACGTCGTGTTGTTCGAGTTTAGTTTGATCATAAACACCAGTGCTTGTTCCCTGTTCGCTGCTTGTGCCACGGGTGTTAAATCTGACAATAGTTAAATCTGCTAGAGCCGGTAGACGATTGGCTGCTTTCTTGTATACGTGAGAGTCCATCATTCCGCCGCCAGTTGGGTTTGGATGACACATCAAAAGCGCACCTTTTGATGGGTTGAGTGGTGCGGCTACCTCTACGACCAATTCGATGCCATCCGCTGTGGTGACCTTGGTCAAAGCGCGCTTAGACGGCAATAAAGTGCTTGGTCTTAAGGTCTCAGCCATAGCGCAAATAATAATGGTCGTTACCATTTACTCATGACTAAATTTGAATCGCTCAACCCACGCACCGGAGAAGTTATTGCTCGACATGAGAACGCCAGTCAAGAGGCGGTAAATTCTGCTGTTTCTAGTGCGGCTGAGAGTTTCAAAACCTGGAGTGGGTTAAAGCACTCTGAACGAAAGCGCGTACTGCTCGCCTGGAAACGAGAGATTTCAAATTCAGCTGAGAATTTTGCAGAAATCATCGCACTCGAAACTGGAAAACCAATTGGAGATGCCAGATTAGAAGTTTCAATTGCAATTGCACACCTTGGTTGGGCTGCAAAGAAAGCTGAGTATTACTTAAAGGAAGATCGTCGCAAGCCAGGCCTGTTGATGTTCAATATGCGAGCAGAAGTGCACCGAATTCCATACGGCGTTGTTGGTGTCATTGGTCCATGGAATTACCCAATGTTTACTCCTATGGGTTCAATCGCCTACGCCCTTGCAGCAGGTAACACCGTCGTATTTAAACCCAGTGAATTCACTCCGGGTGTTGGCAAGATGCTTGCGGATTCATTTAGCAAAGTTTCTAAATTTCCTAATGTCCTGCAGACAATTACCGGGCTTGGTGAAACTGGAAAGGCCCTCTGTGAATCAGCAATTAGTAAGTTGGCTTTCACAGGTTCCACACGCACTGCAAAATTAGTTGCGGAAACTTGCGCAAAGAATATGACTCCGGTCTTGCTTGAATGTGGCGGTAAAGATCCAGTTCTTGTAGATAAAGATGCGAATATTAAGTTGGCTGCTGAATACACAATCTGGTCCGCCATGGCTAATGCTGGCCAATCATGTATTGGTGCCGAGCGCGTTTATGTTCATGCAAAAGTTGCAGATAAATTCCAAAGTGCAGTCTTAGATATTGTTAAGAACTTAGAGCCTGGCACCAGCTATGGCCCGGCAACAATGCCGAAACAGCTGGAAATTATTAAGCGCCACATAGCGGATGCCACAAGCGCAGGGGCCAAAATGCTCTTTGGTGATGTGCAATCGGTAAATGAGCGAATCGTAAATCCAGTGGTTATGGCTGAAGTTCCTGAAACGTCGAGCGCAATGACCGAAGAAACTTTTGGGCCGACTATCGCTATTAACACAGTGCAGAATATGGACGAAGCGATTGCGCTTTCTAATGCCAGCGAATATGGCTTGGGTGCGTCTGTATTTTCAAAGCGAAACGGTTATGCAATTGCCAAGCGTTTGGATTGTGGAATGGTTGGAATTAACACTGCTTTTACCTTTGCTGCAATCCCATCAGTTCCTTTTGGCGGCGCAAAACAAAGTGGATACGGACGAATTCATGGACCAGAAGGTCTATTTGAATTCACTTATGCACGCACCATGGTTAAGCCAAAATTTGAAATTCCATTACGTGCCACATCATTCAAACGCACTTCAGGGCAAGAGCGGCTAATTTCTAAATTAAGTAAATGGTTTAGTTAAGACTTAAGTTTCTTAATATCTAGGCGCATTGCGTGTGCGCTGAGTGTTTGGTCTGCGATTAGCACGATTGTTCCAACAAGCTTTATGCCAATGTCGTCTTGAATCTTCGTCGCCTTCTATCCACGCAACAATGTGTGGCGTTGCCATTGGAATCATTTGATCGCAACCAGGACAGCGATACGGTTTATTCGAGCTAGAACCAGTTAACTGTCTAACGACATAAAATCCATCATGATGTTCTTCGATAACTTGATTAGAAGTTGATGGGTCGCGCTCTTCGGTCTTAGGACGTCGATTCTTTGGGTAATTTCTACGCGGACTCACATGCGTATTTTCGCATTTCACAGCCAGTTGTGGCATCGTGGCGCCATGTCAGTCGTCACGGTTCATGGATTAACGAAGCAATATGGCGAATTAAGCGCTGTTGCAGGCGTTGATTTAACTATCAATCAAGGTGAAATCTTCTCTCTGCTGGGGCCAAATGGCGCCGGAAAGACGACCACCGTTGAAATTCTCGAAGGTTTTCGCCCGCGCACCTCAGGCAACGTTTCGGTACTCGGTGTTGATCCAAGCCATGGTGATAGCGCATGGCGCAATCGTTTAGGAATTGTGCACCAAAATAGCCAAGACGCTGGCGATTTAAATGTAACTGAAACGGTTCACCACTTTGCAAAGTACTATCAGAACCCAAGAAGCGCAGATGAAGTAATCGCGGCCGTAGGTTTAGACGAGAAACGCAGCTCGCTAATTCGCAATCTTTCTGGCGGTCAGCGCAGACGATTAGATGTGGCTCTTGGAATCATCGGCAATCCTGAGCTGCTCTTTCTTGATGAACCAACTACCGGCTTTGATCCTGAAGCGCGTCGCCAATTCTGGGATTTAATCCGATCGCTTCAAAACTCTGGCACCACAATATTGTTAACTACCCACTATTTAGATGAAGCAGAAGCGCTGGCTGACCGAGTTGCCGTAATCAACAGAGGCAAGATTGTTGAAGTTGCCACTCCAGCGACGCTCGGCAATCGCCAAAACGCACTCGCAACTATCAAATGGCGTGATGGCGAAACTGAATCAAATATGCCAACCGAATTTGTCAAAGAGCTATCCGCAAAATACCAAGGCGAAGTTCCAGAACTTCAAGTAATACGACCTTCGCTCGAAGATATCTACCTGAAGATGATTGGCGAATAATGAACACTCTTAAGTTAGGAATTCATCGCGGTTTTTTGGAGATCAAGCAATTCATGCGCCAACGCGAATCAGTTGTATTCACCATCTTCTTCCCGTTAATTCTCATGGTGATATTTGGATCTGTATTCAAAGACACCATCGCACCTGGAGTTAAATTTAGCCAATATTTCGTTGCCGGAATGATCGCTTCAGGCATGGTTAATAGTGGTTTTCAGCAATTGGCAATCATGATTCCGATGGAACGAGATGCTGGAGCACTGAAGCGTTTGCGTGGTACCCCGATGCCAATTGCTTCATATTTCATTGGAAAATCAATCTTGGTTTTAGCTTCAATGATTGCGCAGACTGTTTTATTAGTTGCTGGCGGCGTTGCATTCTTTGGATTGAAACTTCCAGCTACAACTGAGAAGTGGTGGCTATTTGTACTGCTATTAATTTTAGGTAGCGCTAACTCCACTGCCCTAGGAATTGCCTTCTCGGCTATCCCTAAATCTGGTCGCGGCGCGTCAGCAGTAGTTTCACCAGTTGTAATTGTGTTGCAATTCTTTAGCGGTGTCTTCTTTATCTTTACTCAATTGCCATATTGGATGCAACAAGTTGCGGCGCTCTTTCCACTTAAATGGCTTACCCAAGGAATGCGTGAAGTCTTCTTGCCGGACACTTTTGCGGTCCAAGAAGTAGCCAAGGGCTGGGAAACTGGACGCGGAATATTAATTAACTGCGCCTGGTTGGTAGTAGGTGTAGCGCTAGCTATCAAGACATTTAGATGGGATCGCGATTGAGAAAGTTCTTAGTTCTCGCATTAGCAGTTTCGCTGTTTAACGGGACTGCGTATGCCGCAACCAAGAAACCATCGCCTACTCCGACAAGTAAAAGTACAGCTAAAGCAACGCCTAAAGTAACGGTCAAAGCCACCACAAAGAGC
>CAYMVX010000017.1:0-12673 GCA_964394375.1 uncultured Actinomycetes bacterium | reverse complement strand
AGATAACGCTTTCGGTGCAGGTAACATCGCAGCTGCAAAGGCTTTGATGGCTCCTAAGGGTGCAACATTCCAGGAAATTAAGGTTCCGACTTCTACATCTGATTTCACACCATTTGCAAAGCAAGCAGCTGATGCAAAGGGTTCATACATCTTCATCGCATGGTCAAATGCTTTGACAGCTGGTGCAATGCTTACCTCTCTAAAGCAGCAGGGTGCATTCCTAAAGCAGCGTCCAATCACTGGTCTTGCTGGTGCAGCTACATACAACATCTACGGCGCACTATTTGAAGGTACAAATGCAATCCTTACAAATAGCTACTTCGGTGGCGTTGGCAAGTCAAAGGCAGCTGAAGATCTAGCAACATCATTCGCAGCAGCGAAGAAGTCACAGGATCTATTCACCTGCACAGGTGCAGATGCTGCGAAGATGATCGTTCAGGCTCTAACAGGAAACGAATCACTAGATGTTGATACTGCTATCTCAAAGCTTGAAGGTTATTCATGGGTAGGTACAAAGGGCTTGATGAAGATCAACCCAACAAATCACGTTCTTGTACAGCCAATGTTCTTGGTCTCTCTAAAGAAGACCGCTGCGGGATACGTTCCACAGCTAGATAAGACCATCAATAACGTTGGCTAAAACACAGCGTTAATAAAAACCCCAGTCTAGAAATGGACTGGGGTTTTTTATACCCTTAGGCAAGCGTTCGGGACTAACAAGGGAGTTGCCCCAATTGATTCAGGCTTTATCGGTCAGTGATTTATCGCTCTCAATAGGTGGCGCCAAGATTCTTGATGGCATCGCTCTCTCAGTAAATCAAAATGAAGTTCTAGGAATCATCGGCCCGAACGGTGCCGGCAAGACCTCTTTCTTCAACCTTCTAAGCGGAGTCCGTAAGCCGACTCGCGGCGAGATTCACATTGGTGATTTAGACGTAACTCACATGAAGCCTTACGAACGAGCAAACGTCGGCTTAGCTCGTACTTTTCAAACCTCTTCTATCTTTGCAAATTTAACTTGCCTTGAAAACGTTCGCATCGCTGCGCAAGCTGCAAACGGCAAGTCGATGAATTTAACTAAGAACGCATATAAGTTCTCAGATGTTGTGGCGCATGCTCATGAATGTTTAGCAAAAGTCGGACTTGGACCTCGTGCGTTGCAATTAGCAGGCTCTCTTTCGCACGGCGATAAGCGCCGATTAGAGATCGCAATTGTTCTGGCTTCAAAGAGCGAGATCGTGCTGCTGGATGAACCGATGGCAGGCATGAGCGTAGAAAACGTTCCGGAGCTAGTTGAAATTATTCGCTCTCTAAAAGTTGAGCATAAGAAAACAGTTTTAATTGTTGAGCATCATCTAGAGGTGATTTTAGGTTTAGCAGATCGTATTGCTGTTCTTAATTATGGCGAACTTCTGGTTTGCGATACTCCACAGAACGTTATTAATAATCCAATTGTTCAATCTGCTTATATCGGAGAGGCGCTATGAGTAACGTACTCTCAATTAAAGATCTTCACGTCAAGATCAATCAATCACATATCTTGCATGGCGTCACTTTTGATGTACCCGTCAACAAAGTAACTGCCCTACTTGGTCGAAACGGCGTTGGTAAATCAACCACCCTTAAGACCATCATGGGTTTCTATGCCGGCACAGGCTCAGTTAGCTTCCAAGGCGAAGAGATTCTTAATAAAGATACCTACAAAATTGCACAATCAGGTATCGCATATATCCCTGAAGATCGCGAGATTTTCGCTTCGCTTTCAGTAAAAGAGAACTTAGCGCTTGCAGCTCGAGGCAAAGATCATGCAGATGCATACAAGTTCGTACACACACTATTTCCAGAGCTAGATACCCGAGCACAACAACGTGCAGGTTCACTATCTGGTGGTCAACAGCAGATGGTAGCGATCGCACGTGCGTTACTAAATAAGAATGAACTTCTCTTGGTGGATGAACCAACTAAAGGCTTGGCACCAAAACTTGTAACTGAAGTTGCGGACGCGCTTGCACAAGTGGCACACGAAAACACAATGTTATTAGTCGAGCAGAACTTGGCCCTAGTAAAGCGAATTGCAGAGAATGTAATTGTGATGGATCAAGGAAAAGTAGTTTTCCAAGGCGGCCCAGAGGTGCTGCACGATGAGAAATGGGTGCATCAGATGCTCGGCGTAGGTGGTAAATAATGTCAACATTCCTACTTATTCTGATTACTGGTATCGGCTTAGGAGCCCTCTACTTCCTTGTGGCTTCTGGTCTTTCATTGATCTACGGCTTGATGGGCGTACTTAACTTTGCGCACGGTGCTTTCTTAACCGTCGGCGCTTTCTTTGGCTTCTGGTATGCCAAGCATTACGGATTCATGATTACTACTCCGAAATTCTTACTCTCCATGTTGATTGGCGGAATCGGAGCCGGTCTCTTTGCATTGCTCATGGAACAACTTCTAATTACCCGCATGTACGAACGCCATATTGATCAAGCGCTTGTCACTGTTGGTGTTTCATTAGTTGTCGGTGCAGCTCTAGGTGGTTGGTTTGGAAACGATTTGGTTCAATATCCGACGCCTTCATATTTCTTAAATGGCGTTAATGTCTTTGGCGCAATCATTCCTGCGGACCGTTTCTTCTACATTGGCACCGCAGTCATCTTGTTAATTGCCAATTGGGCGCTACTTAAATACACACGAATCGGTTTGATTATTCGCGCCGGTGTTGAAAACCGCAGCATGGTGGCAGCTCTTGGTATCAATGTACGTCGAGCATTTAGCACCGTCTTCTTTTTAGGTGGCTTTGCAGCAGGTATTGGTGGAGTTCTAGTCTCTGTTTATGCCAACGGCGTATCACCGCTGATTGCAGGTCAGTACTTAATTTACGGATTTATTGTGGTGGTCATCGGCGGAATGGGAAGCGTTCCTGGAAGTTTCTTATCTGCAATGATGATCGGCGTAATTCGGCAGTTTGCCAATTACTACGTTACTGGTTTGGGAGATTTCGTAGTTGTAATTCTCCTTGCCGGAGTTCTACTAATCAGACCGCAAGGATTGCTCGGAAAGGTGGCTGCGTAATGTTACGTTGGAAATATTCACGTCACTTATTAGCAGTTCTCCTGCTACTGCTTGCAGTTGCTCCGCTTCTTGGTGGCAATCCGCTTTCAAAGCCAGGCCTACAACAGACTTTGGCGGTTGCATTCATTTATGGCGGTCTAGCTCTTACTTACGACTTGCTCTTTGGTTTTACTGGCCTGCTTTCATTTGGCCACGCTATTTACTTCGGTACCGGTATGTACGTTACCTGTATCTTGATTAACCATTCGGTTGCGCCTTGGTTTATTGCAATGTTTATTGCAGTAGCTGTGACTGCATTTATTGCGATGCTAGTCGGCATGGCTTCGCTTCGTACCACTGGTATTACTTTTGCGATGGTGACTCTTGCATTTGGCGAAGCTGGCCACGTCATCATCAATCGCAACTTCTTCAATTTAACCGGCGGCGAAAATGGCATCGCACTTGATGCCACCAAAGTTCCGCAATTCTGGATTGGTGTTGTAAATACAAAGTATCTCTACTGGACCGCTTTGCTTGCGCTAGTAATTGTGTACGCGATTATTTGGTGGATCACTGAAAGCTCCGCTGGACGAGTCTTTGCGGCTCTTCGTGACAACGAACTTCGCGTTCAGGTTTTAGGTCTGGATACCCAGAAATTCAAATTGCTCTCATTTGTGATTGCAGGAGCATTGGCAAGCTTCTTGGGCGTTGCGATGTTACTTGCAGCAGGTAGCGCGGCTCCTCGTTTTGCAGATGCCAACTTAACCATTGCTCTACTTCTGATGGTGATCTTGGGCGGCGCAGTTACACGATGGGGCGCAGTACTTGGCGGCATTTTCTACTCTGTATCGACTACTCGCATGCAGGATTTAACTCAACAACCATTCTTTACTAAGTTGCCTAAAATAATCGGTGGCCCACTTTCTGAGCCAACACTTACTTTAGGCGTGCTCTTTATTCTGGTTGTCATGTTTGCACCTGGCGGATTATCTGGTGCTTATTACAAATTACGCGCTAGAGCGATTGCAAAGAAGTGAAAGAACTTTTCAAGCCTCGAAATCCAGAAAACACTGCGCTTGGAAAATTAGAGCGAGAGAAAAATACGGATTATTGGGGTCTACATAAATGGAGTATTGAGCATCCCGGAGAATTTTGGTCACGCGCTTGGGATGATCTTGGCTTAGTTGGCGATAAAGGTGACATTAACTTCTTACCTGCAGAACGATTTATAGATGCAAAATTCTTTCCTAATGGAAAGATTAATGTGGCAGAGAATTTACTGGCACATGGTTCTGGCATCGCTATGGTCGGTCTTCTTGAAGATGGTACTCGCACCGAAGTAACTTACGACGAGCTGCGCGTAAAGAGTGCGGCAGTTGCAGCTGCTATGCGAGAGATGGGAATTGTTGCCGGAGATCGAGTTGTTGCCTGGGTGCCAAACGTTCCAGAGGTAATGATCTATGCACTTGGTGCATTAAGTATTGGAGCAATCGTTTCAACTGCTTCACCTGACTTCGCGCCACACGCCGTCGAAGATCGTTTTGGGCAAGTTGAACCAAAATTAATCTTACTTGGCGATAATTACCAATATGGCGGCAAGACCTTTGATTTAAGAGAAAAAGGCGATGAGATTGTTTCGCTATTACCAACTCTTAAGAAATCACTAAGAATTTCAGAATTCGAAAGTTGGATTGCGCCACATATTGGTGCTAAAGCTGAATTTAATAGATTGCCTTTCGATCACCCTGGATTTGTGCTCTTCTCATCAGGCACAACTGGAAAGCCAAAATGCATTACACATAGCGGTGCAGGTGTAATGTTAAAAGCTGGCGCAGAACAGATTTATCAGTTCGATATGAAACCGAATGAGCGCGTCTTCTTTTTCACTACATGTGGCTGGATGATGTGGAATTGGCTATTTATGTGTTTAATTCGAGGCGTAACCATCGTGCTATTTGATGGCTCCCCAGTCTTCCCTCGCGCAAGCCGCCTCTTTGATGTAGCTCAGAATGAAGCACTCGATTTCTTTGGTGTCTCCGCAAAGTTCATCGATGGGATTAAAAAAGTTGGTTTAAAGCCAGCTGAATCTCATGATCTATCAAAATTACGTATGCTTGCATCAACAGGTTCGGTGCTCGTTCCTGAAAGTTTTGATTACATTTACGAGTCAATTAAGAAGGATGTGCATGTCGCTTCAATGTCGGGCGGCACAGATATTTGCGGTTGCTTTGTGGCTTCGATTCCAACACTTCCGGTATATCGAGGCGAATTGCAGGGTCCATGCCTGGGTATGGCTACATCCGTTTTCGATGCTCAAGGAAACATTGCATCAACAGGCGAAAAAGGTGAACTAGTTTGCACTGTGCCTTTCCCATCTAAGCCAATTGGCTTCTGGGGCGATAAAGAAAATGAAAAATACCTATCCGCTTACTTTGAAGGTTTTCCAGGAGTTTGGACGCACGGAGATTTTGCATCGGTTAGTGATACTGGTGGATTTACTCTTTATGGTCGTAGCGATGCAACTCTAAATTCAAAGGGAGTTCGAATCGGCACTGCCGAAATCTATAGAGTTGTAGAAACCTTCCCTCAAATTCAAGAATCAATGGCGGTTTCTCAAGATTGGGATAACGACACTCG
This sequence comes from uncultured Actinomycetes bacterium, assembly GCA_964394375.1. GTDB lineage: Bacteria > Actinomycetota > Actinomycetes > Nanopelagicales > Nanopelagicaceae > ZLKRG08. Next base: position 6,991 of record CAYMVX010000017.1, on the reverse strand, counting down.
AGTTGTACTTTTTGTGGTTGTCAAAGAAGGTCAAGTATTCGATGAGGAAGTTGCTAAGGAAGTTAAGAAAGCTTTACGCGATCAAGCAAGTCCTCGACATGTTCCAGATAAAATTATTGTTGCCCCAGAATTGCCTCGTACGAAATCAAACAAACTTGTTGAACTTGCAGTCACTGATGTGATTAATGGTCGAGAAGTTCGAAATCGCGATGCCCTCGCTAATCCTGGTGCACTCGATTGGTTTAAAGGTTTAGCCGAACTCTCAAAGTAGATTCATCTCAGATGCAGCTTTTGTAAGCTCTTCTTTGGCATCTGGATGTGCCGCATATCTAATGATATTTGCCGCTTGCTGCTTCGTTGGATGGCCAAAACAAGGTGCAATTCCCTGCTCAGTAGCCACATAAGAATGCTGGAATGAAGTCACTGGTGCATCTAATTTCGGCACAATTGTTGAAACATTCGCTTTCGGATGCCACGAAGGCAGCGCCATAAAAGATTGTCCGCCACGAGAATGAAGTGCTCCAACAATGAAGTCAGTAGAACCACCAAAGCCAGAATAGATTTGATTGCGAACAAAAGAAGCATTTGCTTGATCATATAGATCTATTTGAAGCGCAGAGTTGATCGAAGTCATCTTTGCTTGGCGCGCAATTAGAGATGGGTCATTTGAAGTCTCTGTGCGGCGCATGCGAATCTTACGATTCAAATTAACCCAGTCGTAGAGTTCGCGAGATCCAAATAGGAATGATGCATTTAGCGGCATCTCTTCATCTAGCACGCCGGCCTTGAAGAGGTCTAAAACGCCATCGCTAAACATCTCGGTCCAAATGCGCATATCTTTTCGATCTTTAAGAGCGCTTAGTACGGCATCTGGAACTCCGCCAATACCTAATTGGAGTGTCGAATTATTTTCGATTAGCGCAGCAATACGATCTCCGATTTCACGCTGGGTATCAGTTATCTCTGCGATTGGTTTCTCTAATAATGGTTCGTCTACCTCAATCAGATAATCAATCTCTGATTCGTAAATCTGCGCATCACCGTAGGTGTATGGCATCTGCTTATTAGCTTGCGCAATCACAATTCCATTACGAGCACGTGCAGCTTCAATTGCAGCTGGGAGGATATTTACTTCAACGCCTAGTGAAACTGTGTCATAACGTTTTGGCGAAGTGTGCAAGAAAACTATATCTGGGCGATAGTGGTCACGGAAAAGTATTGGCACCATCGAAAGTCGAGATGGAATGTAATGCAATCTTGGATGGCGACGCATAGCAGGGCCAACAAATGCAGATTCATAATCAACGCCTTCGCGATCTGGAATACCAGGGTGCGCGTTGAGCATATGAAGGTTGAAGTTCTCAATGGACTCATCAGCGGCTTTTAAGAGAGTCATTGGTGGTGCGAAGTTTCCTGAAGCTACGATTCTCGGCCACTCTGCTTGCTGGCTCAAAATGCTCTTTAATTGTTCGTAATTAATCACTCGCACAAGACGAGTTTATTGCCCAAATAGCGCTTAAATTGAGAAATGCGAGGGCAAGCACTTCGCTTACTGTGATTTACCGCGTTCTATTCCCGCGTTACGACGCCACTTAGCTATCTCTGCATGATTTCCTGAAAGCAATACATCGGGAACTTTTATTCCGCGCCACTCTGCTGGTTTTGTGAATGCTGGATATTCGATGTATCCATCTTCTGCATGTGATTCATCGATAATCGATTCAGGATTTCCAAGCACCCCAGGAATTAAACGCGAGACTGCTTCGGCAATCACAATTGCAGCCACCTCTCCGCCATTTAATACATAATCACCGATCGATACTTCGCGAACTCTAAAACCTTCGCCCTTGTAATACTGACGCACTCGATCATCGATCCCCTCATAGCGACCGCAGGCGAAGATTAAATGCTTTGAATTTGATAACTCTTCGGCCATGCGCTGATCAAAACGCTTACCAGCTGGAGTCAAAATGATTAGCTCTGATTCTTTAGTAATTATCGAATCTAGCGCTTTACCCCATACCTCAGGCATCATCACCATACCGGCACCGCCACCATATGGAGTGTCATCTACCTGCTTATGAACATTTGTCGCTTGCTCACGCAGATCATGAACGCCAATTTCAATTAGAGACTTATCTCGTGCCTTACCGATCAATGAAAGCTTTAGTGGTTCGAAGAACTCAGGAAATATAGTTACAAAATCTAACTTCATGAGACCACCGGTGGAATTACAACTACTTTCTTATTGGCCAAATCAACAACAGGAACTAATTGGCGTACGAACGGAATAAGTACTTCACCAGACTTGGTCTTTATTGCTAAACAATCTTGTGCAGGAAGATTTAGGACATCTGTGACTACGCCATATTCCGAACCATCTTCAAGTTCTGCGCGTAAACCAATTAGTTGCTGAACGTGATAATCGTCTTCATCAACGCCAGCTTCATTGATATCTACATCGGCGTACATCAAAGTATTTCGAAGTTTTTCGATGCCATTTCGATCAGATATACCTTCAAAACCTAGTAAAAGAATGCCGTTATGCACGCGAGCGCTAGAGACTTTTAGATTTCCGTTGTCGGTAATAACCTCTGCACCAACAGCAAAGCGACGCTCGGGTTCGTCCGTGCGAACCTCGATTGTCGCTTCACCTAAAATTCCGTGAGCGCGACCAATGCGCCCAACGTTTAGTTTCATCTAAGAAACTTATCTAACTTCGTCGGCCTCGATGAGATCTACGCGTACCGAACGACCTGCAAGCGCGCTCATCACAGTACGTAGCGCCTTAGCAGTACGTCCGTTGCGACCGATTACCTTGCCAATGTCTTCTGGATTGACATTAACTTCAAGAGTAGTGCCACGACGATGTGTCTTCTCTTTAACAATTACATCGTCAGGGTTTTCAACAATTCCCTTAACTAAATGTTCTAGAGCTTCGTCTAACATTTTTACTTAATTACTCCGCTGGAGTTTCTTCAGCTGCTGGAGCTTCTGCCGCTGCTTCTTCGGCCACAACATCTGAAGTCACATCTTCAGCTGGAACCTCTGCCACCTCTGCACTCGCAGTTGGCTCGGACACTTCAGCAACTGGAGCTGGTGCAGACTTCGCAGCTAACTTATCTTGCGCCTTCTTCTTTGCAGTTGTTGCACCTTCAGCTGGTTCGTTAGCTGCAGCCTTAACTGCTGCTTCGTAATTAGCCTTCTTATCAAAACGTGCTGGCTGTGGTTCTACTGTGCTCGAAGTGCTTCCTTCGCCCGTGAACTTGCCCCAGTCGCCTGTTAGCTTGAAAAGCTTTGTCACTGCTGCAGATGGCTGTGCGCCAACCTTTAGCCAGTGCTGTGCGCGATCTGAGTTAACCTCTACTACAGATGGGTTAGCACCTGGAACATAACGGCCGATCTCTTCGATTGATAGACCATTGCGCGCCTTCTTAGAGTCGATAACGACGATGCGATAAAAAGGTGTGCGGATTTTTCCAAGACGCATTAAACGAATCTTTGTTGCCAAAGTATTGCTCCTAATAAATTAAAATTGGACCAGGCGGTCATCGCTTTGGAGATTGCGAGGACTACCTAGCATTTACTTCCGACGCGGGTAGAGGGCCGCGCACAGGGACGTAATTCTGCCAGCGAGCGTGGAATCGGCCAAATCGAGGCAGAATCCGCGATTATCGGCTCTCTTCGGCAGCTCTCTTAGCGGGGTTTCCGCTCTTGGACTTCTTCTTATGAACTATCGGCGCCTTGGGGGCAGGCATATTCGGCATGGCAGGCATTCCTGGGATACCACCGCCAGAACGAGCCATCTTCATCGCTTTCTGGGCTTGGGCAAAACGATCTACCAAGTTATTCACCTCAGAGACTTGGCGACCACTTCCCTTTGCAATACGTGCGCGACGAGAACCATTAAGAATCTTTGGATCATGGCGCTCTGCTGGCGTCATTGATTGAACGATCGCAGTTGACTTTGTAATTTCAGTATCGTCGATTGCTTCGATTTGTTTCTTCATCTGCGCCGCACCTGGCATCATCGAAAGAATCTTGGACATATTGCCCATCTTTGCGATGCCTTGAAGTTGCTCGAGGAAATCGTCAAGAGTGAAATCTTCACCTTTAATAAATTTCTCTTCGAGCTTCTTGGTGGTTTCAGTATTTAGTGCTTTCTTTGCTTGCTCTGCAAGAGTTGCAACATCGCCCATACCCAGAATTCGTGAAGCCATACGCTCTGGATAGAAAACATCGAAGTCACTTAGCTTTTCACCGGTAGATGCAAAGAAGATTGGTTTACCTGTTTGGCGCGCAATCGAAAGTGCCGCGCCGCCTCGCGCATCGCCATCGAGCTTTGTAAGAACGACACCATCGAAGCCAACGCCATCGCCAAATGCCTTTGCAGTACGAACTGCATCTTGGCCGATCATTGCATCGACAACAAAGAGAATCTCATCTGGCTTTACTGCATCTCGAATTGCAATCGCTTCATTCATTAAGTCTTGGTCAACGCCTAAACGTCCAGCAGTATCAACAATTACGATGTTATGTAGCTTCTGCTTTGCAAAGTCCAGGCCATCTTTAGCAACCTTAACTGGATTGCCAACACCATTTCCTGGTTCTGGAGCAAATACCGGAACTCCAACTTGCTCGCCAACGACCTGCAACTGAGTAACTGCGTTTGGGCGCTGCAAGTCAGATGCGATCAAAAGTGGCGTATTCCCCTGTTCCTTTAAGTATTTCGCTAATTTTCCAGCAAGAGTGGTCTTACCAGCGCCTTGTAAACCAGCTAGCAAAATTACTGTTGGCGGATTCTTAGCAAAACGAATTCGTCGCGCTGCTCCACCTAGAACTGAAACTAGCTCAGCATTTACTAAGTCAAAGATAGCTTGAGCTTGATTAGTTCCAGCTTGAATATCTTTTAGTAAATCTAGAGATTTGCTTTGGGTGTTTTCTACAAATTCATTAACTACATCTAGCGCGACGTCGGCGTCAAGAAGGGCATCACGGATTTCAGCAAAAGTGTCGTTGATATCAGAAGTCGATAATTTTCCGCGGCTTCGTAATTTCGAAAATGCACCGCTAAATCTGGATGTTAAGCCCTCGAACATGATTGCTGAATCTTAATCGATAGCAGAGCGAATACTTGCCACGACCTCAGAAGCTTTTTCAGGCGTGAGTTTCTCGCCTGAAACTTCTGTAACGTATAAGGTGTCGATTGCTTCAGCGCCTAGAGTTGAAGCAATCACAGACCGAATATCCACATTTAACTCTTTAACCGCTGCTCCGATTCGAAATAGGAGCGCCGGTCTGTCGTGGCTTCTAATTTCAATAATTGTTGCGCTCGAAGATAAATCTTCAATTATCTCAACTTCCGGTGGCGGGACGGCGACTCCAGGCAACGGCGCATAAGACCTGATCTTTGCATCGATTCGCTGCTTTAAATTATCGGTATCTTCAATTGATTTTTCGATTGCGCTCTTAATCGAAGCCGCATCAGGCAATTGTGCAAATGGATCTAGATTTACAATCCAATTCATTACTGCAGATTTGCCATGAGTTCTGGTTTTGGCAGCTCGAATATCGAACTTTAGTAAATTGAGCGTTCCAGCTACATTCGAAAACAAGCCAGTGCTATCAGGTGCGATTAGTTCAAGAGAGTAACTACCGTCCGACTCTGTAATTGAAATTTGAACTTCGGAAGTAGCTGCGCTAATTATTTGACTCTCTGTTAATTCCATTTCGGGGGCGACCAAGGTGCCACTCATTGCCTGTTTAACTCTGGAAACTAAGTCCCTAACTAGCCTTGCTTTCCAATCACTCCAAGCGCCCTTACCTGTGGCTTCACCGTCAGCAATCGAAAGTGCATGGAGCAATTCCAAATGTTGCATATCGGGGACCACATCAAGAATAGATTGAATGGTGGCTGGGTCATCCAAGTCTCGTCTAGTTGCAGTACTAGAGAGCAATAAGTGATACCTAACTAAGAACTGAAGAGTCTTAACGTCCGCATCCGAAAAACCTATTCGCTTGGCAATCGGCAAAATTAAATTGGCACCACGCTCCGAGTGATCTTCTTGACTTCCCTTTCCGATATCGTGAAATAGCGAAGCCACCAGCAGAAGATCCGGTCTATGTACAGTGCGAGTTAATTTCGCTGCTTGAATTGCAGTTTCAACCATATGTCGATCAACAGTATGTCGGTGTAGCGCATTGCGCTGCGGCAGAGAACGAACCGTGCTCCACTCAGGTAGCCACTTTTCAATAACTCCAGCTTGGTCTAAGGCTTCCCATACGCGTTCCATAGCACTGCCGCCACCAATAAACGCAACTAGATCTTCGCGCACCTCTCGAGGCCATGGATTTGGCAATTCTTGATTTCTCAACATTTCACATGAATCAATTGAGATCGGTAAACCTAATTGTGAGGCCTTAGCCGCAGCTCGCATTCCCACTGCTGTATCAAGCGCTTCGATGATGACTTCGTGGTTATCCACGCCGATGTTCTTTCCAACGCTAGTTGGCTTATTTCTGCGAAAAGTGAATTTGCGGCTTCTATTTTCAAATTTATGCCAAGCAACATTCAATTGGTAATCAACAGCGCGAGCAATTGTTGCTACATGCCCCATCAAAGCATCTGCATCTGCGAAATCCAGATCTGCAGCGACGCGATCTTGTTCTTGAAAGAGAAGGATATCTTTATCGCGTCCGCTTACTTTGTGCAACGAATCTCTGACTTCAAGAAGTTGAGATTCATATTCATTTAATTGTTCTGTGGGTACCGCAACTAAGGCGCTAGCACCAATAACTTTTAGGGCATTTATATCTCTTAACCCACCTCTAGCTTCTTTAATATCTGGTTCAAGCAGGTACGCGAGATCTCCAAATCTCTCATGACGTTGATTCATTGAAAGTTGGAGTTCTTCCAATCGACCGCGTTTCCACGAGCTAGCCACATCAATTTGAAGTGTTTCGAAAAGCGCCCTATTTCCACAAATTAATC
>CAYMVX010000016.1:11452-13110 GCA_964394375.1 uncultured Actinomycetes bacterium | reverse complement strand
TGGGAGCGCCATATCCTTAACTGCATCCCAGTTTCGACCCTCATGAAAGAGGGGGCATCGGTAATCGATATCGGCTCTGGTGCAGGACTTCCTGGGGTAGTTATCGCGCTAGCGCGCCCTGATCTGAAAGTAACCTTACTTGAGCCGCTCCAACGCCGCGTAAATTTCCTTGAAGAGGCCGTTGCCGGGCTAGGTATAAGCGTAAAACGTGGCAAATCTGAGGCTGAAAAGGGCCAATACGATTATGTAACCGCACGCGCAGTTGCGCCGCTTTCGAAGCTCTGGGCGATCTCAAAACACTTAATTAAACCTGGTGGTTCACTACTTGCGATGAAAGGCGAGGCTGCACAGGCTGAAGCAGCTGAAATCCCAGGCGCAATCGTGCATGAAATTACCCTTGAAGGTATCCCGCTCGCCAGAGTTGTTGAGGTTAAGCGAAAAAGCTAAGGTTTGGGGCATGAGCTCCGAGGTTTCACGTGAAACATCTCCAAAAGATGGCCCTAAAGTCGTGGGTACACGCCGCCTAAAAGAGCCGATGCCAAAGCCTGCCAAAGGGCGCATCTTTGTAGTTGCCAACCAGAAAGGCGGGGTCGGAAAGACCACCACCGCAGTCAATATCGCAGCAGCCCTATCTATGGGCGGTTTACGAGTATTGGTCGTAGATCTAGACCCACAAGGAAATGCATCCACAGCCCTCGGAGTAGAGCACCGAGTAAGTATGGGAGTCTATGAAGTTTTGATGGGCACAGCTGCTGTGCAAGATGTAATTCAAAAGTGCGCAGGTTTTCCAGTTTTAGATTGCATTCCATCAAACACATCTCTTGCACAAGCTGAAATTAATTTAGTTTCAATGGTTGCACGCGAATCTCGTTTAAAAGATGCGTTAAATGAAATTGCAGATAATTACGATTATATTTTTATTGATTGCCCACCAAGTTTAGGTTTATTAACTGTCAATGCATTCGCTGCAGCTGGTGAAGTTTTAATTCCAATTCAATGTGAATATTACGCACTTGAAGGATTGTCACAATTACTTGAAACTTACAAAATTGTTAAGCAACGTTTAAATCCTGAATTAACTCTATCTACCATTGTTTTAACAATGTTTGATTCACGTACACGATTAGCAAATGATGTTGTTGCAAATGTGCGTTCGCACTTTCCGCGAGAATTAATTGATATTCCAATTCCGCGTGCTGTTCGTTTATCTGAAGCGCCTTCATATTCACAAACAGTTATGACTTACGATCCATCATCAACTGGCGCAGTTGCTTATATGCAAGTTGCTCGTGAAATTGCAGAGCGCGGAAAAGCATTTGATTCAAATGTTGTAAGCATTAATTACAAGTCGGGAGATATTGCATAATGGCAAAGCGCGGCGGACTCGGTACAAATTTAGATGCGCTAATTCCATTAACTGTAAATACAAATGATGTAACAGAAGTTGTTGGCGCGCAGGACGAAATTGATATTAATTTAATTGATCCAAACCCACGTCAACCTCGTACCGTCTTTGATGAAGAAGCGTTACAAGAGTTAGTTGCTTCAATTAAAGAAATCGGAATTCTGCAACCACCTGTAGTTCGCAAAAACGGTGCGCGCTATGAGTTAATCATGGGTGAACGCCGTTTCCGCGCTTCAAAATTAGCTGGATTAAA
>CAYMVX010000016.1:0-11352 GCA_964394375.1 uncultured Actinomycetes bacterium | reverse complement strand
GCTAAGAAACTTGGTCGCTCACGCACTGTAATTACAAACATGATGCGTCTACTTAATTTACCAACAAGCGTTCAACAGAAAGTTGCAGCGGGAACAATTAGCGCAGGCCATGCTCGCGCACTTCTTGGACTAACCGATGCTGCCGCAATCGAAAAACTTGCGAACCGAATCGTCGCTGAAGGTTTATCCGTTCGTACCATTGAAGAGATCATCGCAATTGCAAAACCTGGTTCAAAATCTAAGAAGGCAACATCTTCAAAGAAGAGCACTCCAGAGCTAAAAGAGCTCGGCGAGAAAATTGGCGATGTTTTAGATACCCGCGTTCGCATTGAAAGCTCTGGCGGCAAAGGCGAAATTATTGTTGAGTATTCAGGTGCTGAAGATTTACAACGTTTAGTTAAGTTGATATCCAGCGCGCGACGCTAGTTCTTGTTTTACAACCGCACCAAGCGCCTTAACACCTTCACGAATACGTTCTGGAGTTGGGTGGCAATATGAAAGACGCATCTGCCAAGAACCGAAACCATCTGCGTAGAACGCGCTACCTGGAACATAAGCAACCTTTGCAACAATTGCTTTTGGAACCATTGCTTTAGTATCAATTTCAGGTGGCAGTGTTACCCAAACATAGAATCCGCCACCAGGACGAGTCCATGTAGCTTCTTTTGGAAAATGCGCTTCAAGTGATTCAAGCATTGCATCGCGGCGAACGCGGTATAAATCAACGAAAGATGCGATCTGATCGCGCCATGGTTGATCCTTCAAATAGCTTGAAATTGTTAACTGTGTGAAATTTGATGGGCAGAGAATTGAGCTCTCAGATGCAATCACAATCTTGTCTTTGATTGATTGCGGAACCAACGCCCAACCCACACGCAAACCCGATGCGATGGTCTTTGAGAATGAGCCTAGATAGATGACGTTCTCAGAATCCTGTGCGCGCATTGCATTTGGCGACGGACGGTCAAAACCAAGGAGACCATATGGGTTATCTTCAACAATAAAAATCTCTTCACGAGCGCAAATATCCAAAATCTCAGTGCGACGGTCTGCAGAGAGCATGACACCTGTCGGATTTTGGTAATTAGGAATCAAGTACAAGAACTTAATTTTGCGACCAGCTGCACGTACAGATTTAATCGCTTCAACTAGCGCCGCCGGAACCATTCCATCGTGATCTGTTTCAACGTGAACAGGCGCTGCTTGATACTGTGAAAATGTTCCAAGCGCACCAACATATGAAGGAGCTTCTACTAACACCACATCGCCTGGATCAATAAAAATACGAGAAATTAAATCTAAAGCTTGTTGTGAACCAGTTGTCACAATTACATCATCAGGATTAGCGCGAATTCCTTCAAGCGCCATAACTTCACAAATTTGTTCGCGAAGTAGTGGATGTCCTTGTCCACTTCCGTATTGCAAAGCTTCTGTTCCGTTTGTAGCAACAAGATCACGAACAACTTCAGCCATCATATCCATTGGTAACGCAGATAGATTCGGCATACCACCAGCTAGTGAAACGATATCTGGACGAGATGCCACAGCAAAAAGCGAACGAATTTCAGATGGCTTCATGTGCGCCGCTCGAGAAGCAAAACGATTCTCGAGTTCGAGTGAGTCTCCTGTTGTGTGGCGCAGTTCGGTCATTGGACTAGTTTTCCATATCTATTGGATTGGTGGAAATTAATTAATTCTTAAGCCCGCGCGTTTTAAGTCTGAAATACGCAAAGTACCGGTTTTAGCATCATCTTCCGCGGCTAGATATAGACGCTGAATCGCAATTACCAATGATTCGGCGATTAAATCACGAAATTCTGCACGCTTATATCTATCTGCATCGCCAGAATTTGTTAGGTATCCAAGATCAATTCTTACCGCCGGTGCAGAGACCAATCGAAGTAAATCCCAAGTCTTTGAATGCACACCACAATCTTGTAAATCGGTTCGCGCACAAATTTCACGTTGTACTAAAGATGCAAAACGATCACCAACTACTGAGTGCACTCCATGTGCATCACTGCCATAAGAATATGTTGCAACTCCATGCGCCAAGTCATTCTTATATGAATCGCAATTAAGAGAGAGCATTAAATCAGCATTGCTCTTATTGGTTAACGCAATACGTTCTGATTCTGAAGGATCATTCTGTGGTCCGCGAGTTAAGAAAACACTTGCGCCAAGCGCCAATAAACGACCTTCAACACGAGTTGCAATATCGTAAGTAATCTCTGCTTCAGTAACACCGTTCGCTTCAACACCAACATTGCTGCCACCACGTGCAGGATTAATAACAATAACTTTTCCAGCTAACGCTGGGCCACGACTTTGTTGGCGTGCAGTTTCACGCAATTTTGTGGGCGCACCACCCGCAACAGTTTTTGTTAAACGAATTAACGCTGTAATGGTTGCCGGACCGCATTTACCATCAACAGTCGCACCAACTGATTTTTGAAATTCCTTAACTGCTAATTCAGTCTTTACGCCAAAAATTCCATCGGTTCTTCCACAATCAAAACCCATATCTGTTAAACGGTTCTGTAGTTGCGCAACATCATCACCGCGCATTAATGGTGATGGTTGTAAATAGAGTGAACGATCTCCTAATTTCCAACGCGCCTCTTCAAGTGCTTGGAAAGTCTGGTTATTTACATTGCCAGTAGATGTAAGTCCGCGCTGCTGTTGAAATAACGCAACTGCAGCCGAAACTGATTCATCGAAAATATCTGGAGTTGAATGTAATAAACCAATCCGGTTAAGCGATGTGATGACCTGGTTTACCAAGTCACCACTATCGCCTTGTCGAAGTAGAACTTCGATCATTGAATTAGATGAATTCGGCTAAATCTTTAAGTAGAGCAGGCTTTGGCTTTGCACCAATTACAGTCTTTACGACCTGGCCGCCCTTGAATACATGCAATGTTGGGATTGACTGAACGCCGTACTGAATTGCAAGCGCAGATTCTTCATCAGTGTTTAGCTTTACGATCTTCAACTTATCGCCATGCTCAGCTGCAATCTCATCGAGAATTGGAGCAACCATGCGGCAAGGTCCACACCATTCGGCCCAGAAATCAACCAAAACTGGCTTATCTGAATTTAGAACCTCTGCTTGAAAATTCGCTGTTGTTACTGCTGGTGCGCCCATTTTTAACTCCTCTTATATTTCTATCGGGTAAGAATACTTGAATTTAATCAGTGATTCAGAAAACGCTCTGCATCTAGCGCTGCTTGGCATCCTGAGCCTGCTGCGGTGATTGCTTGGCGGTAGGTGTGATCAACTAAGTCACCACACGCGAATACGCCTTTTAGATTTGTACGAGTACTGCGTCCTTCAACTTGAACATAACCTTCGCCGTCAAGTGAAACTTGGCCGGTAAGCAGTTCAGAACGTGGTGAGTGTCCGATTGCGACAAACAAACCTGTGAATTCGCGCTTTGTAATATCGCCAGTCTTTGTATTGCGAAGTTGCAACGCTTCAACTTTATCTTGACCTAAAACATCAGTAACTTCTGTATTAAATAAGAATTCAATTTTTGGATTGTTCTGTGCGCGTTCTGCCATAATCTTTGATGCACGTAGAGTTTCGCGACGGTGAATCAAAACAACTTTGCTTGCAAACTTTGTTAGGAAGTTTGCTTCTTCCATTGCGCTATCTCCGCCACCAACAACTGCAATTACTTGATCACGATAGAAGAAACCATCGCAAGTTGCACACCATGAAACACCACGGCCAGATAAACGCTTCTCGTTCTCTAAACCAATCTCTTTATATGCAGATCCAGTTGCAAGGATAACTGCTTTAGCTTTAATGACATTACCGCTGCCATCTTTTAGAGTTTTTACTTCGCCAGCCAAATCCATTTCAATAATGTCATCTGTAATTAACTTTGCCCCAAATCGTTTCGCTTGATTGCGCATGTTGTCCATAAGTTCTGGACCCATGATGCCTTCTGTAAAACCAGGAAAGTTTTCAACTTCGGTGGTGTTCATAAGTGCGCCACCTGCAGTGATTGAGCCTTCGTAAACAATCGGGTTGAGCTGTGCTCTAGCTGCATAAACTGCAGCGGTATATCCAGCCGGACCAGACCCGACAATTACTAGATTATGTACTTCGCTCATCTATTTATCTTTCTTAGCTTTTCTATTTAAACCCTTAAGACCTGGCAAGTATTCCATTAATACGCCTATTTCAGCGACTTTCATGCGTTGTGCCAAGGCAAAGTAACCAATCGCACCTAGAACAATAAATACCAACAATTCCAAGAGGCGAATTGGAAGCGGTGAGCTTTCATTAATCCCCTGCCAGAACTGCACAATCAGATAAAGCGGGAACATTGCAATAAAAGAAGCGAGAATTAACTTTAGATGTTGGCCCAAGAATTCTCGAATATGTAATTCGCCAGTATGTCGCTTTAATAAATGCAAGGTGTATGGCAAACCTAAAACATAACTAATTGAGAAAGCTGCACCAAGTCCAACAGTTACCCATTTTGGATCAAGTATTTGCAGGAACAAATAAGAGAGCGCAATTGAAATAACATTTATTAAAATAATTGAAGGAACTTGTGTCTTTGTATCTTCAAATGCATTGAAACCGCGAAGTAAAATCAAATTAATACTAAATGTAACTAGCCCTACTCCAAGTGCTGAAAGTACATAACCCATATATAAACCATCTTCGTGCGGAATACCCAAAAAGATAGTGCTGGTCATTAAAGGCCCTAACAAGAAGAACGCCATTCCAGAAGGAACAGTAATTACGCCAACCATACGAATTGCGCGTATTAATTCAGATCGCACACCATCGCGATCTTTCTTAATTGCAAGTTCTGAAATATGTGGAAGAAGCGCAGTAATCAAAGAAATAGTGACGATTCCATAAGGCAACATCATTACGTAATAAGAGTTTTGGAAAGGTGTAATTCCAACGCCAGTTGTGATTCCAGCTTTTGCACTTCGAACCGCTGCGCTAGTCGCAACGCTTACGGTAACCAAGTAACCAATCTGAGAAATCAGAACGTAAACCAAAGTCCAACCGGCCAACGAGAATGATTTACCTAAACCAGATAAACCAAAGCGAATCTTTAGATGAAAACCAGTCTTCTTTACTGCCGGGATTACCAATAACGCTTGGACGATTACGCCCGCAGTAGTGCCCCAACCCAAGATTGCGATTTGAGTATTAGTGATGGTCTCGGCCGTGAACTTAGGTACTAAAACCAAGAAATAGCCCAAAAGCGCTATTCCAACGAGGTTATTGGCAATCGGTGCCCACATCATTGGGGCAAATGAACCTCTGGAATTAGCGACTTGTCCCAACATGGTGAATAGACCAAGGAAGAAGATCTGCGGCAGACAGATGCGCATCATCGCAAGAGTTAAATCATAAATATGTTCAAAGCCAGGTTGTGAAAATTCTGGTGCATAAACTCTTACTAGCGCCGGTGCAAAGAGCACACCAAGTACAACAATTGCACCAAGTATCAAACTAATTGTCGTAACTAAACGTGAAGCGAAATCTAGACCACCATCTGGATCTGATTTACTCTTAACTAATTGCGGAACGAAAATTGCAGTTAACGCACCACCAACCATTAAATTGTAAATAATGTTTGGCATGGTATTTGCTACGTTAAAACTATCTGCAAGAAGTGCAGTACCAAGTACTGCGACTGTTAATACGCTTCGAATAAAACCGGCAATTCGAGAGAGAATTGTGCCGAGCGCCATTACTGTTGATTGGCGGAAGAGATCGTGATTTTTCATTTCTCTGCCCTGCTCTTACGTACTCGGCGAACACTCTGCGCTACGGCTGCAAGTATCAGCAATAAACCTGCGCCAGTTGTAAATTTTGTAACTGCCGGAGAAATGATTGTCGAAGAAAGTTCGATCATGCCATTTGCTCCAATGGTTTTACCTTTACCATTTTCAAAACGTGCAATCACAGTTGTGTCACCAGCAGCCACTACCCCAATTGGAACACTTACTTGAATCTTACTTTTCGCATTTAAAGTAATCTGTCGGTATTGCGGAAAAGTAACACGGCTATTCATTGGTGTGAAAAATAGATCTACTTTTACTGGAACTTCAAAGTCATTTACCAATGTAATTGGAATTTTTTCATTAGCAGTTGTAATTTGGTAACGACCGCTAACAATACGTAATTTACTTATTACTTTAGCTTGTCCTACTTCAAAATCCCGAAGGAGCGCAACGCGATTTTTCGCAGACAGTTGCGGCGAGAAAAGTTGAGCTATTCGGGCGCGATCCGATTCAACCTCTTTCGGGTTCACCACAGTAGAAAGAAGCGTGAATTCCTCGCGTGAAGTATTGAAGAATTCACGCACATCACGATCAATAATTGCACGCTTCCATGCGAAGCCAGAGTCTTTTTCGCTTAGAACATTCTTCTTTAAAACTGCTTGAAGGTGTTGCTGGCCAACCGCGTAGAAAAAATTGAGTTCAGATGGAGCAAATGATCTCAAATAAATTACATCCGGGTTTCCATAAGCGGTTGCATATATCGTGTCACCGTATGTAATTCTCTTTAATTGATTCAACCAATTTGTAGCCAAAGTTGATTTCTTATCAACCAAGGATTGAACATCCTCTAATAACGCCGCATCCATGATCCAAGTGCGAGGTCTTGCTATTGGTTTGAAAACCAATTTACCTAAATCACCATCAACAGCAAGAGATTTTTCGAAATCCTTATTGATAATTTCCCCTGCGTAATTTCGATTTGCAGCTGTAGCTAACCAAATTGTGTGGCTTACTGCTTGAGCTGGAGCCGGTGCAATGAAAAAGAGAGATACCAAGAGAATTAAGAACTTTTTCATATAAGTTCTCCACTGCGAGCAATCAATTTCTTCTCATCTGGATAGGCCAACAAAGTTGTAATCTCTTCAAGCGGGAACCATCGAGCTTCATCAACCTCTGATTCTTGCGGCTTCAAAACACCGCCAACTTCCTTAAACAAATAGTGATGCACTGTCTTATGAATACGTTTGCCACCGGCCATAAACCAGAAATCAATTACCCCGAGTTCGCGAGATATTTCAGAGTTAATTCCGGTCTCTTCGGCCACTTCACGAATTGCTGCCTCTTCAGGTGTCTCGCCCTCTTCTATATGTCCCTTAGGCAATGACCAGAGCAGGCGTTCACGATTGGCATCTTTTTGATCGTATCGACCAATTAATAAACCCTTAGTGCCAGAGAAATCGATAACTAATCCACCGGCACTTACTTCATCTACACGTTTGGCATAACGAATTTTTGGGTTGGCAGAAGCCGATGGGTTCTTCTTACTCTTACTTTTATTGCGCGAACGCTTTTTGCGGTGAGGCTTGGACGCCGATTTAACTTCAGAGGCATCGCCGCCAGCACCAGGTGCCGGGGTCATGCGAGTACCCTAACCTTTCCCCTGTGAGTAACGCATTAGATGCCGCGGGTGAATTGGCGATTCGCTCATTAATTGAGCGCGCACCGCTAGCAAGCTCACTTGCACAAGCATTTAAAGCGGCTGGATTCAAATTAGCTCTAGTAGGTGGACCAGTTCGCGATGCAATTCTTGGTCGTCTTGGAAATGATTTAGATTTCACAACAGATGCGCGCCCGCAAGATACAAAAAAAATTTTGAAAAGTTGGGCTGAAGATGTTTGGGATATTGGAATTGAATTCGGAACAATTGCAGGTAAACGTGGAGACACAACTGTAGAAATTACAACTTATCGAAGTGATAAGTACGATCCTGAATCACGTAAACCAGAAGTTCAATTTGGCGACAACATTGAAGGCGATTTATCTCGTCGCGATTTCACTGTAAATGCAATGGCACTTGAACTTACTGGAACAAAACCAGAATTCATTGATGTATTTAATGGTCTTGCAGATTTAAGTGCCAAAGTATTGCGCACACCAGTAACTGCAGAGCAATCATTTAGTGATGATCCACTTCGAATGATGCGCGCTGCAAGATTTGCTGCACAATTGAATTTTGATGTTTCAGATGATTCATTAAAAGCGATGCATGAAATGGCTGAACGTATAAACATCATCTCTGCAGAACGCGTTCGCGATGAATTCACTAAATTACTAATGTCTGATAACCCACGCAAAGGAATTGCCATTCTTGTTGCAACCGGCCTTGCAGACTTAGTAATTCCTGAAATTCCAAAACTCAAATTAGAAGTTGATGAACACCACCACCATAAAGATGTTTACGAGCATTCATTAACTGTTCTAGAACAAGCAATTGCACTCGAACATCGTCTAGGTGGCAAGAATTTAGTTAACCGATTAGCAGCTCTACTTCACGATATTGGAAAACCTAAGACCCGCGCTTTAATTCCTGGCGGCGGAGTTTCATTTCATCACCATGAAGTTGTTGGTGCGCGCTTGGCTAAAGATCGGCTAAAGAAGCTTCGCTTTTCAAATGAAATAATTGACGAAGTAGAGTCTTTAATAGCGCTCCACCTTCGTTTTCACGGTTATGGAGACGGCGAATGGACCGATTCTGCCGTGCGCCGTTATGTGCGCGATGCCGGTGATTTATTGACCCATTTACACGTATTAACTCGAGCAGATTGCACCACCCGTAATCAGAAGAAGGCAGATCGTTTAGCTCGAATTTATGATGATCTAGAAGTTCGTATCGAACGATTAGCAGCAGAAGAAGAACTTGCGGCCATCCGTCCAGACTTAGATGGTGCTGAAGTTATGGAGCTTCTAAAGTTAAAACCTTCTCGCGAAGTTGGATTAGCTTTAGATTTTCTATTGGAACTTCGACTAGAACATGGTCCACTCGGTAAAGAGCGCGCAACCGAAGAACTCTTTAATTGGTGGAAATCCCGCTAAATTTACTTGGACGCAAAACCACGATTGCGCAGAATAAGTAAACTAAAGTGATAGCAGTAGGTACGGTCACCGTCACACCACTATTCGGCATAAATGTTGCCGCAAGTAACGCAAAACTAACAATCGCAACATTTACAGTCATGTCATAAAGTGCAAAAGTTCTTCCGCGGAAATCATCCGTAATTTTTGATTGCACCAAGGCATCATTTGTGACTTTCATACTTTGACCAGCTGCAGCAACAAAGAAAGCAGAGTTATAGAGCGACCAAGGTGTGTGAATTACTCCCACCAGCACAGGTGTTAATGCACTTAAGAACATCATTAATCTCATCCAATTGTGTCGACCAACTTTTTCGACACCAATTGGAGCTACAAGTGCACCTACTACTAAACCAAAACCGGCACATGCAATCGCTCTACTAACTCCAGCCAAACCAGCCTCAGTATTTAAAGGATCATTAAAGGTGTTTCGCTCCAATAACAATCCGACAATGGTTAATGATGTAAGTCCACCACGTTGAATTGAGGTTGCAATAATTCCGCGCACTGCATCGTGGTGACCACGCAAGAATTTAAAGGCAGCAATTAGCTCGGCAAAACCATCTGGTTCGCGATTTTCATGCGGCAAAGGACCTAACTCGTTCTTGTCTATAAAAGAGGTGAAAATCGTTGCAGCGAAGTAACCCAAAACGGCGATAAGAATTAGAATTCCGTCGGAATGATTGGCATTTCCAAGCGAATCTATGGTTCGGCGAATTGCAATTCCGATAGCGCCTCCAATTACGACTGCCAAAGAACCACCGGTTACCGCCAATGCATTAGCTTTAAGTAGCGAAGGCCGATCAATCATTAGCGGCAGACCAGCAGATAAACCAGCAAGCAATAATCGATTAACACCAAAAGCAAAGAGAATTAATAAAGTTAGAAGTACCCCAGTACTTCCTGAGAAAATTAGAATTGCAATTAAAATCAAATCTACAGAGCGCAAGATATTTGCAATGAAGATTGCGCGCTGTCGTGCGATTCGGTCAAGAATTGTTCCAACAAATGGCCCAACTACTGAATAAGGTGTTAGGACAATTGCAAAACCAATGGCGGCGGCCATGGCGCTTGCTTGCCGCTCCGGAGAGAAGAGCACAAAAGAAGCTAGTGCGCTCTGAAAAATTCCGTCAGTTAATTGACCACTCCATCTGACTGCAAGCAATTTACGCAGGCGAGGATGGAGGACCAACTTTAGGAATTCCTGCATGGGCAAACTTTATTGCTATCTAGGTTACTTATTACTATTAGCACCATGCGATCTAAGCGTTCATTTATCGACTACTCGCTCGATAAGCGTGCGACCTTGATTGCGCTTTTTCGCGGCGCGACCGATGCCTGCGATGCTGATCCTTATTTAATGCGTGCTGCAAAGTTTCACGGAGAGAAAGCTGGCCGCAACTGCCCTGTATGTAAGAAAGATGAACTAGTTGAACTTCGTTATACATACGGCGATCAATTAGGTCAGTATCAAGGTCGAATCAAAACCATCGCAGAGTTGATGCAAATGGAACTCGAGTTTGGTGAATTTCGCGTCTATTTAGTTGAAGTCTGTAAGTCATGCCACTGGAACCATTTAGTTCACTCATTTACCTTGGGCGACGGGGTGAATCGCAAGCCACCACGCAAGAAGCCAACGCTGGAAGATGAGGATTACAGGTAACCTTTCGCTATGTTCAGTTTAAGCAGCGTTTCTAAGCGATTACTCGCCCGAATTGCAATCTTCGTTGGCGGTTTCGGATTCGTTGCTGGTGCAACTCTCTTTGTGTTGGCCTACTTCACAGTGGATATTCCAAATCCAAATGATTTCGTAAACACCCAATCAACAATCATTCAATATTCAAATGGTTCAGAGATTGGACGCATTGGCGCACAAAATCGCACCATCGTGCCACTTGCAAAGATGCCACTTCATTTGCGACAAGCGGTATTAGCAGCAGAGAACAAGAATTTCTATAGCGAGCATGCATTTAGCATTAGTGGTTTCGCACGTGCAATCGTCGATAACATCAAAACACTTGGACGCGGCGGTGGCGGTTCGACCATTACACAGCAATACGCAAAGACTGCATTCTTAACCCAAGAGCGAACCATTACTCGTAAGATTAAAGAGTTGGTTATTGCAATTAAGTTAGAGAATCAATTAACCAAAGACCAGATTCTAGAAAATTACTTAAATACAATCTATTTTGGTCGCGGTTCATATGGTGTAGAAACCGCTTCTCAGCAATATTTCAATCGAAGCGCAAAGCAATTAACTCTTGCTCAATCTGTTGTAATTGCCTCAATCCTTAACTCACCTGGTTATTACGACCCTCAGTACGGCAAGAACAATGTAATTCGACTCAAGAATCGTTATGAGTATGTATTAGGTCAGATGGTTCGTGCCGGTTGGATTACCGAAGCAAAAGCGAAGGCAACCAAGTTCCCAACCATCATGCCTGGAACTTCTGA
>CAYMVX010000015.1:0-14880 GCA_964394375.1 uncultured Actinomycetes bacterium | reverse complement strand
GAGCATCCACATGCTTCACAAGGTCCAACACCATATGTATTTGAACAAGTTTCTCAGATTGTTAAGAAGTAAGTAAGAAGAGGGAATATATAAATGTCAGATCAGAATCTATTAGAAGACGACGTAACACCTACTTCATACTCTTCTTCAACTCCAGCTGCTGCAACAAACCGTCCAGCTGTTAAGGCACCAGGTGCAGGCACCGGTCGTCGTAAGGAAGCTGTTGCACGTGTTCGCCTAGTTCCAGGTTCTGGTCGTTGGGTTGTAAATGGCAAGGCTCTTCCAGATTATTTCCCAAACAAGGTTCACCAGCAATTAGTTTCTGAACCATTCCGCACTGTTGGTGCAGAGAATCAGTACGATGTATTTGCACGTATCGATGGCGGTGGAGTTTCAGGTCAAGCTGGCGCACTTCGTCTTGGTATCGCACGTGCACTAAATGCAATCGATGTTGATGCTAACCGTCCAGCGCTTAAGAAAGCTGGATTCCTAACACGTGATGCACGTGTTATCGAGCGCAAGAAGTACGGCCTAAAGAAGGCTCGTAAGCGTTCACAGTACTCAAAGCGTTAATTTCACTCGGGCTTACTGCCGTCAATGGAGAAGCGATTATTCGGTACGGATGGTATCCGTGGCCTTGCTAATCGCGATTTAACTGCTGAATTAGCACTTAATGTATCTGTCGCCGCTGCGCATATTCTTGTAGAGCAACAAATAGGTGCCCCACAAAAACATCGCCCAAAGGCGATTGTGGGCAGCGATTCTCGCGCTTCAGGGGAATTTCTTGAAGCTGCAGTCGTCGCAGGTTTAACAAGTGCAGGTGTTGATGTTTATCGTGTTGGCGTTCTGCCAACACCAGCGATTGCATTTTTAGTAGCTTCAAGCGGCGCAGATCTTGGCGTAATGCTCTCTGCTTCTCATAATCCAATGCCAGATAACGGCATCAAATTATTTGCTCGCGGTGGCGGCAAGTTAGATGATGCAATTGAAGATCAGATTCAAAAGCGCATGGGCGAACCTTGGGAGCGCCCAACTGGTCGCAACGTTGGTCGAGTTATCGAAGATAAAGGCGCTGCTGATCGCTACTTAGATTACTTACTATCAAGCGTTACTGAAAAACTTAGCGGATTAAAGATCGTAGTTGATTGCGCAAATGGTGCTGCAAGTTTTGTCGCCCCAGAAGCACTTCGTCGTGCAGGCGCCGAAGTAATTGCAATTGCGAATACTCCTGATGGTTGGAATATCAACGATGGAGTTGGTTCAACACACCTAGATTTCTTAAAGGAAGCAGTTAAGAAACACAGTGCAGATTTGGGTATTGCACACGATGGTGATGCAGACCGTTGCTTAGCAGTTGATGCTGATGGCAATGAAGTAGATGGCGATCAGATCATTGCAATTCTCGCAGCTGGCTTAAACTCACGTGGCGAGCTTGCTAAATCTACGGTGGTTGCCACAGTTATGAGCAATCTAGGTTTCTTTAAGGCAATGGAAGCTGCCGGCATAAATGTAGAAGTTACGGGTGTTGGCGATCGTTATGTTCTTGAAAAGATGTTGGAAGTAGATTTAACTCTGGGCGGCGAACAATCTGGACATGTCATCTACCGCAAATTCGCAAATACTGGCGATGGTTTATTGACTGCGTTGACGTTACTTCAAGAGGTGAAGCGTTCAGGAAAATCGCTCAAAGATGCTGCGGCAATAATGCAGAAATTCCCACAAGTTTTAATAAATGTTAAAGACGTTGCGAAAGATAAGTTAGAAGCATCTGAAGTGATCAAAGATGCGGTGGCAAAGAGCGAAGCCGAATTGGCAGGCGCTGGTCGCGTTCTTCTACGCGCCTCCGGCACCGAAGCCTTGGTTCGCGTGATGGTTGAGGCCTCCACTGATACTCTTGCCTCAGGCGTTGCAACGCATTTAGCAGAAGTAGTAAAACGAGAACTGGGGTCATAACGTGTGCGGAATTGTGGGATATACAGGGCCACAATCTGCAGTCACACCTTTAATCGAAGGCCTTCGTCGCCTGGAGTATCGCGGCTACGACTCAGCCGGAATCGCACTCGGAACTTCAAATAAGTTATTCGTAGAGAAGAAAGCCGGAAAGCTTTCAAACCTAGAAGGGGCTTTGAGCGCAGTACCTGAAGTCCACTCAGGAATAGGACACACTCGGTGGGCAACACATGGTGGCCCAACAGATCGCAACGCGCATCCACATTTAGATAACGAAGGAAAGCTAGCCGTTATCCATAATGGAATTATTGAAAATTACTCCGAACTAAAAGCAGAGTTAGAGAAGCACGGCCATACTTTTACTTCTGAAACTGATACTGAATCTGTCGCACATTTGCTTAGTGATCTTCGCAAAGAGCATGGTGGCGATTTAACTATCGCAATGCGCGAAGCAGTAAAACGACTTCGTGGTTCATTTACCTTACTTGCAGTGCATGCAGATAAGCCAGACTTGATAGTTGGTGTTCGTCGCAATTCACCACTTGTGGTTGGTCTTGGAGACGGTGAAAACTTCATGGCTTCTGACGTTGCAGCTTTTATCGAATATACCAAGCGCGCTGTTGAGCTAGGCCAAGATGAAGTAGTAACAATTACACCGACTTCTATTTCGATTACTGACCTTGCCGGAAAAGCGCTGCAACCTCGCGAATATGCAATTACCTGGGATGCGGCCGCTGCCCAAAAGGGCGGATTCCCACATTTTATGCTCAAGGAAATTTTCGAGCAGCCAAAGGCGGTTGCAGATACTCTGCTTGGACGCATGGTTGATGGTCGAATCTCGCTTGATGAATTGAAGCTAAGCGAAACTGAACTCAAAGGTTTGCAGAAGATTGTTGTTCTTGCATGCGGAACTGCGTATCACGCGGGGCTAGTTTCAAAGTATGCCATCGAAAAGTGGGCGAACATCCCTGTAGAGGTAGAGCTAGCTTCAGAATTTAGATATCGCGATCCAATCGTAGATAAGAACACATTGGTAATCGCAATTTCACAATCTGGCGAGACCATGGACACTTTGATGGCGCTTCGTCATGCAAAAGAATTTGGCGCTCGCGTACTAGCGGTTTGTAATACAAATAGCT
This sequence comes from uncultured Actinomycetes bacterium, assembly GCA_964394375.1. Lineage (GTDB taxonomy): Bacteria > Actinomycetota > Actinomycetes > Nanopelagicales > Nanopelagicaceae > ZLKRG08. Next base: position 11,791 of record CAYMVX010000015.1, on the reverse strand, counting down.
CAACAATTCCTCGTGAATCAGATGCGGTTATCTATACACACGCTGGGCCTGAAATTGCAGTGGCGTCAACAAAAGCTCTATTGACTCAGATTGTGGCAACTTTCTTAATAGGTCTGCACTTAGGTGAAGTTCGCGGAACTCTAAATAGCGCGCAAGTTTCAGATATTTATAATGAAATGTTGGAACTTCCAGCAAAGTTAGAACAAATTCTTGAAACCGTAGAACCTCTTCGCGAATTAACTCGTAAGTTTGCAGAGAAAAATACCGTCTTGTTCTTGGGTCGCCATGTTGGTTTCCCAGTTGCGCTAGAAGGCGCACTTAAACTCAAGGAGCTCGCATATATCCACGCAGAAGGCTTTGCAGGCGGAGAATTGAAGCACGGCCCTATCGCACTTATCGAAGAAGGAACTCCAGTAATTGCAATTGTTCCTAATACTCACGAACATGGCCTTGATGAAAAGATGCTTTCAAATATCCAGGAAGTTCGTGCACGCGGTGCTCAGGTAATTGCGATTGCGGCAGAAGGAATTGATATTCCAGGGGCAGCACACATCATTCGGATTCCAGCTTCACCGCAAATGTTGCAGCCAGTTTTAGCAACTGTTCCACTTCAAGTTTTCGCTTACGAAATGGCCTGTGCGCGAGGTACTGATGTCGATCAGCCACGCAACTTGGCTAAATCTGTAACGGTGGAATAAGTGGATCTACGCCGCCAACAATTCAATCGCGCTTTGAAATGGGCAGCGTTACTTTTTGCGGGGTTTCTAGTTGTAACTCAACAAGTTATTACTAATGGCCCGCTAATCCATTTGGATGCAACAATCTTTAACGCAAAGCGACCAGAATTAACACCATTAGAACGTGTGATTCTTTTGCGCATTGATAATTTAGGATTGCGCGGCGTAACTGCAACTATTCTCTTTGTTACTGCATTTTTTATCGCACGTAGATTCAAATCTTGGCGTCCGCTAAACCTTTCGATTCTTGCAGTTTTAGCTCTCAATTTAGTTGTGGGGTTAGCAAAACTCGGAATCGGTAGAACCAAGCCACGGTTAAATGTGGATCTGGTTTACGCCGGTGGCCTCTCTTATCCATCTGGACATGCATCAAATGCGATTCTTACTTGGGGCGTTTTGGCTTACATTCTCTATCGCTATTCGCATCCTGATGCTTGGCATCCACGTGCAATGGGCTTTCTGGCAGGAGCATTCGCGCTTGGTGTTTGCATAGTCTCTGCATTTAGAAATACACATTGGTTAAGCGATTTATTAGGCGGACTATTTATTGGTGGCGCGTTACTAGTTATGGTTATCGCCGTAGATAGATTCGTTCCTTCGGAGAAGCAGATTTCATGATTGATGGCATTGGCATTGACGTAGTCGATATTGCGCGCTTTCAGGAATCTCTTGAGAGAACCCCTGGTCTGAAAGATCGCTTATTTACAGAAGGCGAAAAGATCAAAGGGATCAACTCCTTAGCCGCACGTTTTGCCGCAAAAGAAGCTTTAGCTAAAGCGCTTCATGTACCTGCAGGACTTAATTGGCAGGATTGCGAAGTTGTTAACCTTGAAAGCGGCCGACCAGTATTTTTATTTCGCAATCAGATTGCAGATTTAATTGATGGGGCAGAAGTGCATTTAACGCTCTCACACGATGCTGGAATTGCATCAGCAATGGTGGTCATTGAGCGATGAGAGAAGTATTAATTGATTTAAAGGCTTTTAAAGAGAATCTGAAATATATAAAAGAGAAAGCCGGAGTACCTGTTCTTGCAGTTGTGAAAGCAGATGCTTATGGCCACGGACTCGTTCCCTGCGCAAAAGCGGCAAGTGAAGCGGGCGCTGATTATTTAGGAACTGCGCTGCTAGAAGAAGCTTTCACAATCCGCGAAGCCGGAATCAAAACACCACTACTTGCTTGGTTAAACCCACCTGGCTTGGATTTCAAGAAAGCTGTTTCTCAAGATATTGAAATTGGCGTGGCATCACTAGCTGCATTCGATGAAGTAAACGCGATTGCAGGCGCGAAAATCCACTTAAAAGTCGATACCGGAATGGGGCGAAACGGTTTCTCAGATGAATGGCCGGAGCTATTAAATAGAGATTTAAGTAAAGTTGTTGGTGTAATGATGCACTTTGCCCGAGCAGATGAGCCAAACGAAGCTCAAAATAAATTGCAAATGGCTAACTTTGAAGCAAGAGTTGCTGAGCTTCACCAAAGAGGCATTAAACCAATTCGTCATATTGCTAATACAGCAGCAACTCTCTCTAATGAGAGCGCTAAGTACGACATGGTCCGAGTAGGAATTGCGATGTATGGCATGTCGCCACTTGGCCGTGATAACAATTTAAAACCAATAATGAAAGTGCGTTCAAAATTAGTTGTAGTAAAGGAACTTCCGGCAGGACATCCAATTGGTTACGGTGCCACAGCTGTAACTAAGCAAACTACTAAAATTGGAATTGTTGGTATGGGTTACGCCGATGGGATACCTCGCAATGCGGTAGGTGCTGGCGTCACATTTAACGGCTATAGCGCGCCGCTAATTGGTCGAGTATCCATGGATCAAATTGCTGTTGATCTAGGTCCTAACTCTGAAGCAAAGTCTGGCGATTGGGTCACAGTAATCGGTGAGAATTATGATGTTTATGATTGGGCTAAAGCTTGCGGAACTATTCATTATGAAATTACTACGCGTATGGCACCTAGAATTTCAAGAAGTTATTTAACTGATGAAAATTGAAACTCCTGAAGCCATGCAGGAGCTCGGTCGCAAGATCGGCGCCGTTCTTAAAGTAGGTGACGTCGTAGCTCTAATTGGTCCGCTCGGTGCCGGTAAGACTGAACTAACCAAAGGAATCGCTGCGCATTTTGGTATAGATGAAGTTACTTCACCAACATTTGTTATTGCCCGCAGTTATAAATCTAATCCTCCGTTAATTCATATGGATGCCTACCGCTTACTTGCAGGCGCCAATCCACTCTTTGAATTAGAAGACCTAGATTTAAATGCTGAATCCTCAATAACGGTAATTGAGTGGGGCGAAGAGCTAGTTGATCATATTTCAAGCGATTTTCTAGAAGTTATCATCAATCGCGATAGCGATATTCGTGAAGTTACTTTCGTAGGCCACGGCGCTAGATGGCAGGGATTTTCACTATGAAAATCACTTTAGCTATTGATACCGCCACGGCTCGGACTCAGTTTGCGATTCTTAAAGGCGACCAGCTTCTTTGGCATCAGATTGAAGATGGCGCGACAACTCATGGCGATGTGTTGGCTAAGTTTGGCGCGCTTGCGGCAAAAGAAAATATCGATCAAGTAATTGTAGGAATGGGTCCAGGGCCGTTTACGGGGCTGCGCACAGGAATCGTATTTGCACAAAGCTTTGCATTTGCTCAAGGTTTACCTGTGCACGGAATTTGTTCGCTAGATGCAATTGCGTACGGAATAGATTTACCAGAATTTATTGTGGCAACTGATGCCAGACGTAAAGAGCTTTACTGGGCGAAGTACGTTGGCGGAAAACGTGTCGGTGAACCGGTAGTAACTGCGCCAAGTGAAATTCCAAGTTTGCCGTTATTTGGTGAAGGAGCTTTGAAGTATCAATTAACTTCAGATACGGAACACCTTTATCCAAAGTTGATTTCGTTCCCAACCCTTACACATGTAAATGAGCCAATGTATCTGCGCCACCCGGATGCAGTACCAATGCAGAATCAAAAAGCGGAGCGCAAATGATTAGCTTCCGCGAAGCAACGGTTCTTGATATTCCAGTCTTAGTTTCAATGGATCGTGAATATTTTCCACATACTGCCTGGCCGGCCGAACAATTCCGAGGAGAGATCGGCAAACCAACTAGATTCTTTCTAGTTGCCGAAAGCGATAGCGAAATCATTGCGTATGCCGGAGCTTTTCTACCTAATGCTGGCGGCGAAGGTGACATTATGACTATCGCAGTTAACCCAAAATTTCGTCGCACAGGAATTGCCAAAGAGCTGATTGCGCGACTTGAAAGCTGGGCAACGGCTCGTGGAGCGATAGCGATGATGCTCGAGGTGGATGTATCTAATGAGAACGCAATCGCGCTTTATACCAAATTAGGCTATGAAACCTTGAATATTCGCAAGAATTACTACGGATATGGCCGAGATGCGCAGATTATGAGGCGTGGCTTATGAGCTTAGTAATTGGAATCGAAACTTCTTGCGATGAGACCGCTATCGGAATTGTCCGAGACCGCACACTTCTTGCAAATGTGATTTCATCAAGTATGGACGAGCATGCACGTTTTGGCGGAGTAGTCCCTGAAATTGCTAGCCGTGCTCATCTTGAAGCTTTCCTAAATGTATTACGTCAGGCGCTACAAGATGCAAATGTAAAACTGGATGATGTAGATGCAATTGCAGTTACAGAGGGTCCGGGCTTAATCGGCGCGCTTTTGGTTGGTGTTGCGGGTGCAACAGGGCTTGCAACAGCTTTAGATAAGCCACTCTATGGTGTTAATCATTTATCTTCACATATATCAGTTGATTACTTAACGCATAAAGAGGAGATCGAACCAACAATTGCACTTCTAGTTAGCGGCGGTCACTCATCTATTTTGCAAGTAAATAACATTACAAACGATGTTAAGAAACTTGGCGCGACAATGGATGACGCGGCAGGTGAAGCGTTCGACAAAATTGCGCGCATCATGAATTTAGGTTTTCCTGGTGGCCCAGCAATTGATAAGGAAGCAGCCTTCGGTCAAATTAATATTGATTTTCCACGTGGCTTAACCACTGCAGAAGATTGGCGCACTCGTCCATACCATTTCTCATTTTCAGGACTTAAGACTGCAGTTGCTCGATATCTAGAACAGACCCCAAACCATGTTCGTGCCGATGTTGCTGCATCATTTCAAGAAGCGATTGTTGATGTGCTGCTACAGAAATCGCTTCGCGCTTGTAAAGATTCCGGAATCGATCGCTTGGTAATCGCGGGTGGCGTCGCCGCCAATTCAAGGCTGCGCACTGTGGCAAAGGAGCGCTGTGCTAAAGCTGGCGTCCGCCTTCATATTCCAAGCCCAGGGCTATGTACCGATAACGGGGCCATGGTCGCCTCGCTGGGCTCTCTGATGGTCTCAGGCGGAATTGCGCCTAAAGGGGCCTTGGCAGACTCCGCTTTGGCGTTTTAAGCGCTCATTTATTATTCTTTAGCACTGTAACCCTGTGAGTGCTAACCGCCCTCGAGCAGGGGCTCAATATCCAACGTAAGTTAAAAAGGAGCAATCAATGGGCATCAAGCCACTTGAAGATCGCATTGTTGTTAAGCCAGCAAGCGCAGAGCAGACAACTGCATCAGGTCTAGTAATTCCAGATACTGCAAAAGAGAAGCCACAAGAGGGCACCGTTGTAGCTGTAGGACCTGGCCGCTTTGATGATGGCGTTCGCGTTCCAATGGATGTAAAAGTTGGAGACGTTGTTCTTTACAGCAAGTACGGCGGAACCGAAGTAAAGGTAGGCGCAGATGACCTACTAGTGCTTTCAGCTCGCGACATCCTAGCCATTGTTGAGAAGTAAGATCGCATGGCAGGCAAACAATTACATTTTGACGAAGTTGCACGTCGCGCTATGGAGCGCGGCGTCAACATTCTTGCTGACACAGTTAAAGTAACACTTGGTCCTAAGGGACGCAACGTAGTTATCTCAAAGTCATTTGGCGCACCAACTATCACTAACGATGGTGTCACAATTGCAAAAGAGATTGAACTCTCTGATCCCGCTGAGAACATGGGAGCACAGTTAGTTAAAGAAGTAGCAACAAAGACAAACGATGTTGCTGGTGACGGAACTACAACTGCAACTGTTCTTGCTCAAGCAATGGTCAAAGAAGGTTTACGTAATCTTGCAGCTGGCGCACAGCCAATGGATCTAAAGCAAGGCATCGAAGCAGCGGTTGCAAAGGTGGCTGAGACTCTGCGTTCGCACGCAACTCCAATCGATGGCAAAGAACAAATTACAAACGTTGCAACTATCTCTGCTCAAGATCGCGCAATCGGCGAATTAATTGCTGAAGCTATGGAGAAGGTTGGCAAGGATGGAGTAATTACTGTTGAAGAATCTTCAACAACTGCTCTGGAATTAGATTTCACCGAAGGTATGCAGTTCGATAAGGGCTTTATTTCGCCATATTTCGTAACTGATACTGATCGAATGGAAGCTGTTCTAGATGATCCTTATATTTTGATTACTGCAGGCAAGATTTCAGCGCTTTCTGAGCTCCTACCTATCCTTGAGAAGGTTGCGCAAGCTTCAAAGCCGCTATTGATTATTGCTGAAGATGTTGATGGTGAAGCGCTTTCAACACTTGTTGTAAACAAGATGCGTGGAGTATTTAACTCTGCAGCAGTTAAGGCACCTGGTTTTGGCGATCGTCGTAAGGCGATGCTTGAAGATATGGCAATTCTGACTGGTGCAACTGTTGTTACAACAGATATCGGTATGAAGCTTGATCAGGTCGGTCTAGAAGTTCTTGGCCGCGCACGTCGCGTAGTTCTTGATAAAGAGAACACCACAATCGTTGATGGTGCAGGAGATAAGAAGCGCGTTCAGGATCGCATCTCTGAACTTCGCAAAGAAATCGATATCACTGATTCAGATTGGGATCGCACCAAGCTACAAGAGCGTCTGGCAAAACTTGCCGGTGGCGTTTGCGTAATCAAAGTTGGTGCACATACCGAAGTTGAATTGAAGGAGAAGAAGCATCGTCTTGAAGATGCAATTTCAGCAACTCGTGCAGCAGTTGAAGAAGGAATCGTTGTAGGTGGCGGTGCAGCACTTGTGCATGCAGTTGATTCACTTGAAGGCGATCTTGGATTCACTGGCGACAAGGCTGTTGGTGTTCGTTTAGTTCGCAAAGCTGCTGACGAACCACTTCGATGGATCGCTGAGAATGCAGGTCTTGAAGGTTATGTTGTAGTTTCAAAGGTTCGCGCAATGAAGCCAAACGAAGGCTATAACGCAGCAACTGATGTTTACGGCGACCTAATCAAGGATGGCGTTATTGATCCGGTTAAGGTGACTCGTTCAGCACTTGCAAATGCGGCATCAATTGCGGCAATGTTCATTACAACTGAAGCAGTGGTCTTTGAAAAGAAAGACGAAGAACCAGTTGAGGCAGGACATGGCCACAAGCACGGTCCTGGGGGACATACTCACTAAGCATTAACCTATGAAAAACCTCGGCAAAGCTGAGCTTCGAAATTGAAAAGCAACTACACAATTTCTCCGCTCACTTTCCCGAGGTTTTTCTATATTTGCAGCGTAAAGATAGGATTAAGGCTTATTGAAAGGGGAGGGTTTTGAGCGAATTCGAGAAGGTAGCGATGCTCGGCCTGACCTACGACGATGTCCTCCTATTGCCAGGTCCATCAGAGGTAGTTCCATCTGAGGTTGAAACTGCAACATGGTTAACTCGCAAAATTAAACTTTCAATTCCATTGGTCTCATCTGCCATGGATACTGTTACCGAATCACAGATGGCAATCGCACTGGCAAAAGCGGGCGGAATTGGAATTATTCACCGCAACCTTGCAATTGAAGATCAAGTAACCCACGTAAAACTTGCCAAGAATGTGGGCTTGGCTGGCGCAGCAGTTGGTGTTGGCGAAGATGGTTTCAAGCGTGCACAAGCTCTGATTGAAGCCGGGGTAGATGTTGTTGTAGTTGATACAGCTCATGGACATCACCGTGCAGTCTTAGAATCAATCGAACGCGTTAAGAAATTCTCTCCAGATACTCAAGTTATTGGCGGCAACATCGCAACACGTTCTGGCGCTCAGGCGCTAATTAATGCGGGTGCTGATGGCGTCAAAGTTGGTGTAGGGCCAGGATCTATCTGCACTACTCGCGTTGTTGCAGGCGTTGGCGTTCCGCAAATTACTGCAATCATGGAAGCAAATAAAGCATGTAGCAAGGCCGGTGTGCCACTAATCGCTGATGGTGGTCTGCAATATTCAGGCGATATCGTTAAAGCAATTGTCGCAGGCGCAAATACCGTAATGCTCGGTTCACTCTTTGCAGGTTGTGACGAATCCCCATCAGAACTTGTAGAGATTGATGGCGTTAAATTTAAGGTTTACCGCGGCATGGGTTCGCTTGGTGCGATGCAATCACGTGGCGAACAGAAGTCATATTCGAAAGACCGTTACATGCAAGACGACGTACTCTCTGAAGATAAATTAGTTCCAGAAGGTATTGAAGGAAAGATTAAATATCGCGGACCAGTTACCTCTGTAATTCATCAATTAGTAGGCGGATTACGAAGCGGTATGGGCTATGCCGGAGCTCCGGATATCGAAACTCTGCGCCGCGAAGGTCAGTTAATTCAAATCACTGCAGCAGGATTGAAGGAGAGTCATCCACATGATGTTGCGGATATTAAAGATGCACCGAACTATGGAAAGAAAAAATAATGACAAATAGCATTGAAATTGCACCAGGTAAGCGTGCCCGCGTCGCATATTCATTTGATGATATTGCCATAGTTCCAAGTCGACGCACACGCGATCCGCAAGATGTTTCAACTGAGTGGCAGATTGACGCATACAAGTTTGATATTCCAATGATGGCAGCGCCAATGGATTCAGTGGTTTCGCCAGAAACCGCAATTGAAATTGGCCGCTTAGGTGGACTGGGTGTTCTAAATCTTGAAGGTCTTTGGACTCGTTATGAAGATCCACGTGTTCCGCTAGGCGAAATTGCATCAATGCCTGAAAAGCATGCAACAAAGCGTATGCAAGAGATTTACTCTGCACCGATTCGCCCAGAGTTAATCAAGGAACGCATTCAGCAGATTCGTGATGCTGGAGTGACTGTTGCGGCATCTTTGTCGCCCCAACGAACTGCAGAATTTCATAAAGCTGTTGTAGCAGCAGGAGTAGATATCTTTGTTATTCGCGGTACTACCGTTTCAGCAGAACATGTTGGATCCGGAGAAGCGCTAAATCTTAAGAAATTTATTTACGAGCTGGATACACCGGTGATTGTTGGTGGAGTAGCAAACGGCACAGCTGCACTTCACTTAATGCGTGCAGGTGCAGCTGGCGTATTGGTTGGTTTTGGTGGTGGAGCAGCACACACCACTCGTAAAGTCTTGGGAGTACAAGTTCCGATGGCTTCAGCAGTTTCTGAAGTAGCTGCCGCTCGTCGTGAATACTTGGATGAATCAGGTGGACGTTACGTGCACGTGATTGCTGATGGATCAGTTGGTCGCTCTGGTGATATTGCTAAGGCAATTGCATGTGGCGCAGATGCAGTAATGATGGGATCTCCTCTTGCAAAAGCAACAGAAGCACCTGGCCTTGGTTGGCACTGGGGTTCTGAAGCTCATCATCAAGAATTGCCGCGTGGAGAACGTGTATCCGTAGGAACGGCGGGAACACTTGAGCAGATTCTTAAAGGACCTTCACATTCTGCGGATGGCTCAATGAATATGTTTGGTGCACTTCGTCGCGCAATGGCGACTTGTGGTTATTCAACTATCAAAGAATTCCAGCGAGTAGAGATTCTGATTACCCGTGCCTAATCCCAAAGGCGTATTAGTAGTTGATTTCGGCGCACAATATGCGCAGCTAATTGCGCGACGCGTTCGTGAAGCTAGTGTTTATTCAGAGATTGTTCCTTCGCATGTAAGCGTTGCTGAGGTTAAAGCAAAGAACCCAGAAGCAATCATTCTCTCTGGTGGCCCTTCTTCGGTGTATGCAGAGAGCGCTCCATCCTTCGATGGAGAAATTCTTAAATTAGGTATTCCAGTTTTCGGTATTTGCTATGGCTTCCAAGCAATGGCAAACGCGCTTGGCGGCGTTGTAACAAAGACTGGCAAGTCCGAATTTGGTCGAACACAATTAACTGCAAATGAATCCAAACTATTTCAGAATATTCCGTTATCGCAATTAGTTTGGATGAGTCACGGCGATGCAGTAACACAAGCACCAGCCGGATTTACAGTATGTGCAACTACTCAAGATACGCCTGTTGCTGCTTTTGAAAATGAGAGTGGGCAGTTAGCTGGAGTGCAGTTCCATCCAGAAGTATTACATTCGGAACAAGGCCAGGCTATTTTGCATAATTGGTTGATCAATGTCGCAAAGTGTCAACCAACTTGGACTACGGAAAACATTGCAGAAACCGAAATTGCAAAAGCAAAAGAAATTATCGGTAGCTCGCGAGCAATTTGTGGCTTATCTGGCGGCGTAGATTCAGCAGTAGCAGCTGCAATTATTCAACGAGCAGTTGGCCATCAATTAACTTGCGTCTTCGTTGATCACGGCTTACTTCGAAGCGGAGAAGCAGAGCAAGTTGAAAAAGATTTCGTGGCAGTAACAGGGGTCGATCTAGTTGTAATTGACGCTAAAGATCAATTCTTAAGCGCGCTAAAAGGTGTTACTGACCCAGAAGAGAAACGTAAAATTATTGGGCGCGAATTTATTCGTAGTTTTGAAAAAGCTGCGCGAGATATTGCAGCTGGTGGTGAAGTTGATTTCTTGGTGCAGGGCACCCTTTATCCAGATGTCGTTGAATCTGGAGGCGGAACCGGCACTGCAAATATCAAGTCGCACCACAATGTTGGCGGATTGCCTGATGACCTGAAATTTAAGTTAGTAGAACCACTTCGTGCATTATTTAAAGATGAAGTGCGACAAGTTGGATTGCAACTTGGTTTACCTGAAGAGATGATTTGGCGTCAGCCATTCCCAGGCCCAGGCCTTGGAGTTCGAATCATCGGCGAAGTAAACGAAGAGAACCTAAAGATATTACGTAAAGCAGATTCGATAGCACGTGAAGAGTTAAAGGCTGCCGGCCAAGATCGAGCAATCTGGCAATGTCCAGTTGTGCTTCTAGCTGACGTGCGAAGTGTGGGTGTTCAGGGTGATGGTCGTACTTACGGCCATCCAATTGTGCTTCGACCTGTCTCAAGCGAAGATGCAATGACTGCAGATTGGTCTCGTTTACCCTATGAATTGCTTGAGAAGATTTCGACACGAATTACAAACGAAGTTCGTGAAGTTAATCGTGTAGTTTTGGATATTACAAGTAAGCCACCTGGAACAATTGAATGGGAATAAGAACAGAAATGAAAAAGCTAGCAATTTTCTTTGTAAGCGTATTGGCAATTACCGCTACAGCAGTTGTAACTCAACCTGCTCAAGCTGCGATTAAATGCGAGCAAGCAACTGCAAAGGCACATACTCCTGGCAAAGTTGCACAACCAACAAAGGCGGCAAAGCCTCTTCCAAAGAAGTTCACTTTCAATACCAACTGTGGCGTAATTGAAGTTTCACTTGATGCAAAGGCGCCAATCACAATTACTTCATTGGCTGCGCTAATTAAAGGCAAGTATTACGACAACTCTCTCTGTCATCGCTTAACTACTCAGGGTCTATATGTGCTTCAGTGTGGCGATCCAACTTTGACTGGTGCTGGCAATCCAACAGGTTGGAAGGGCTATAAGGACGAGAATCTTCCTAAGAACGCTAATAACAACTATCCAGCCGGAACCGTTGCAATGGCAAACTCAGGCCCAGGTACAAATGGATCACAAGTCTTCTTTGTTTACTCTGATACAACTCTTGGCGCTAACTACACAATCTGGGGCAAGATCACCAAGGGTTTAGATATTGTTCAGTACATCGCAAAACAAGGCGCGATTACTAAAGATGCAAATGGTCAATTGGTCTACACCGGTGACGGTTTTACCGCTCAGCCAGTACAGATTAAAACGGCCAAAGTTTCTTAAGCCAGTTCTT
>CAYMVX010000014.1:1824-14981 GCA_964394375.1 uncultured Actinomycetes bacterium | reverse complement strand
CTATTGAGAAGCATTCGGATTATTCGGTTCGTCATGGTGAAGCTGTTGCAATTGGTATGTGCTTTGTAGCCGAGTTGGCTTCTGCAAAAGTCGGTCTATCTAAAGAAATTGTCGATTTGCATTACGATATTTTGAAAGCACTTAAACTTCCAACAACGTACAAGATGGAAGCATGGGAAGAACTTATTCAGTCCATGGGTCTAGATAAGAAAGTGAAATCTGGGTCTCTTCGATTCGTAGCAATTAAAGAGATCGGTGAGTGCACTCGTATTGAGGCGCCAACTACCGACGAATTGGCGGCTGCTTATGGGAGAATCAGCGCATGAAGGTATTAGTGCTAAATGGTCCGAATTTAGGGCGCCTAGATATTCGCGACTCTAAGCATTATGGCGATCTAAATTGGGTTCAACTTAAAGAGTTGATTGAAAAAGGAGCCACGGGTCTTGGATTCGAAGCTGATGTACGCCAAAGTGATGATGAGGCGACAATAGTAGGTTGGTTGCACGAAGCTGCAGATAAGAACTATCCGGTTATTATCAATCCAGCTGCCTTTACCCACTATTCAGTCGCAATTCATGATGCAGCCGAGATGGTTAAATCTCCATTGATTGAAGTTCACCTTTCCAATCCGATGGCTCGCGAAGAATTCCGCCACACTTCCGTTATTAGCGGGGTGGCGAAGGGAACTATTGCGGGATTTGGCCCAAATTCTTATCTATTGGCGCTCAACGCCCTCAAGTCTCTCGTAGGCTAATTTTCGCTTTTCGTTTTACGAAGGTAAACTTCGGTAGTTAATTTCTTAGGAGCGTTCTGTGGCAACAACAAATGATTTAAAAAATGGCATGACTTTGAATATCGATGGTTCACTTTGGACCGTTGTTGAATTCCAGCATGTTAAGCCAGGCAAGGGACCAGCATTCGTTCGTACCAAGATGAAGCAGGTTTTAACTGGCAAGGTTGTTGAGAAGACCTTTAACGCGGGCGTGAAGGTAGAAGTCGCAGTTGTAGAGAAGCGCGATATGCAATACCTATATAAGGATGGCGCAGACTTCGTATTTATGGACACCACAACTTATGATCAGATGACAATTTCTGAAGCCACAGTTGGCGAAGGTGCAAATTATCTTCTTGAAAATGCTGAAGTAAATGTAGCTATCCACGAAGGTCAACCTCTTTATGTTGAACTGCCTGCATCAGTAACTCTTGAAATTACTTACACTGAACCAGGTATCCAAGGCGATCGTTCATCAGGTGGCACAAAGCCTGCAACAGTTGAAACTGGTATCAATATTCAAGTTCCACTATTTATCAAACAAGGTGAAAAGGTTCTTGTAGATACTCGCGATGGGTCTTACTTAGGCCGCGCTTAATGTCGCAACGCAGTAAGGCGCGCAAAGAGGCTTTAGATCAACTTTTCCAATCAGATTTGCGCGGAAGTGAAATCTCTGTAGTCGAAGTTCGCGATTATGCAATTGAGATCCTCGAAGGTGTAAAAGCAAATCTCTCTAGAATCGATGAGTTGATTCGTACCTATATTCAAGGTTGGGATTTCGATCGCATTCCAAGCGTAGATCGCAATATTCTTCGTCTAGCCATTTGGGAGCTACTTTGGAGCGCAACTCCAGAGGCTGTTGTTATCGACGAAGCGCTCAAATTGGCGGCGGAGCTCTCAACCGAAAGTAGCGCCAACTTCGTTCACGGCGTGCTCAGCAAGCTGGCGAGCCTCAAAGGGCAGATCGCGCTTTAGCCAGAATCCTTGCGGTATTATTCGCACAATCCTTTAACGACCCATCCAGAGAGGTGGGGAAGGTGGTAACGAATGAATTCTGCGGATATTTCGCGCGCGCTTACACGCATCTCTCACGAGATTCTCGAACGCAACTCTGGTTCCGAGTCACTCGTAATATTAGGAATCCCAACTCGCGGCGCACATTTAGCTAATCGCATCGCCGCGCTAATCTCTCAGATCGAAGGCAGGTCAGTAGCCGTCGGCACTTTAGACGTGACACTGCATCGCGATGACCTTCGTACCCGAGCGCCAAGGCCATTGATGCCTACGAATATTCCAAGCGACGGAATCGAAGGTAAAGATGTCATCTTGGTCGATGATGTTCTGTACTCAGGGCGCACTATTCGCGCAGCGCTAGATGCACTTGGTGAAGTTGGCCGCCCAAAGACAGTTCAACTTGCGGTATTGGTTGATAGAGGCCACCGTGAACTTCCGATTCGTGCCGACTTTGTGGGCAAGAACTTACCTACCAATCCAAATCAATCTGTAAAAGTTCTTCTTTCAGAGGTGGATGGTCGAGATGAAGTGGTGGTTGCATAATGAAGCACCTTTTATCGATTAACGATCTTTCCTACGACGAAGCAGTGCAAATCCTAGATACCGCACAAGAATTGGCACGAGTATCCGACGGGCCAATGAAGAAGCTACCAACTCTTCGCGGTAGAACAATTGTGAATTTGTTTTATGAGGACTCAACAAGAACCCGTATCTCTTTTGAAGCAGCAGCCAAGCGCTTGTCTGCCGATGTTATTAACTTCAGTGCAAAAGGATCTTCAGTATCAAAAGGTGAATCGTTAAAAGATACCGCTCTTACTTTGCAAGCTATGGGAGCAGATGCAGTAATTATTCGCCACAACGCATCGGGTGCCGCTAAACGATTAGCGGATTCAGAGTGGACTTCAGGATCGGTTGTAAACGCGGGAGATGGAACACATGAGCATCCAAGTCAAGCATTGCTAGATTCCTTCACTATTCGTAGACATTTGGCCCATGGCGGTAAAGATCTAGCAGGTCTAAAGGTTGCAATTGTTGGAGATGTTTTACATTCACGAGTTGCGCGTTCAAATGTATTACTGCTCGATAAATTAGGTGCGAAAGTTTATTTAGTGGCACCACCTACTTTGCTACCTGTTGGAGTTGAGAATTGGCCAGCAACTGTTTCCTACGATCTGGATTCTGTTCTTCCGGAAGTAGACGCAGTAATGATGTTACGAATTCAAATGGAGCGAATGTCGGATTCCTTCTTCCCGAGCGCTCGTGAATATTCACGGTATTTTGGCTTAAATCAGGAGCGATTAGCGAAGTTAAAGCCAACCGCAATCGTGATGCATCCTGGCCCAATGAACCGCGGCCTTGAAATTACTGCAGAGTCAGCTGATTCTGCTCGAAGCGTTATCGTCGAACAGGTAAGTAACGGCATCAGTGTTCGAATGGCCATTCTTTATCTATTACTAGCAGGTGAGATGTGAAATATTTAATTACCGATACCACTCTTGATGGCAAGAAAGTTGATATCGCAATTGCGGACGGCCTAATTGCAGAAATTGGCTCATCTTTATCTCGTGAAGATTTCGAGGTTGTAGATGGCAAGGAGACCATTGCTCTTCAAGGCTTAGTTGATTTACATACGCATCTTCGCGAACCAGGAAAAGAAGATTCGGAAACTGTTGCTTCAGGTTCGTTAGCTGCGGCTAAAGGTGGTTTCACAGCCGTATCAGCAATGGCAAACACTTCACCTGTGGCTGATACAGCTGGTGTTGTAGAGCAAGTTTTCCGCTTAGGACAAGAGTGCGGTTTAGCTGCCGTTTATCCGATTGGTGCGGTGACTAAAGGTCTAGAAGGCAAAGAGTTGGCAGAGCTTGGTGCGATGGCGGATTCTGTTGCTCAAGTTCGTGTATTTAGCGATGACGGACATTGCGTTAGCGATGCGCTAGTGATGCGTCGTGCGCTTGAGTACATCAAGAAGTTCGATGGTGTTATTGCACAGCATGCACAAGATCCTGCACTTACTGTTGATTCGCAGATGAACGAAGGCTTAATTTCTTCACAATTAGGTCTAAAAGGTTGGCCGGCAGTTGCGGAAGAGGCGATCATTGCGCGAGACGTATTACTTGCTGACCACGTGCAATCTCGTTTACACGTTTGTCATCTGACTACTGCTGGTGGTGTGGAAATTATCCGATGGGCAAAAGCTCGCGGTATCAATGTAACTGCCGAAGTAACACCACATCATCTTTTGCTAACTGATGATTTAGCAAAATCTTACGATCCGGTTTACAAAGTTAATCCGCCGCTACGCACACAAGCGGATGTGATGGCGCTTCGTGAAGGTTTGGCCGATGGAACAATCGATATCGTGGCAACTGACCACGCTCCGCACCCTGCAGAGAGCAAAGAGTGTGAATGGCAGTATGCAGCTTTTGGAATGTTGGGCCTCGAAACTGCGCTACCAATCCTTTGGCAGACCATGATTGAGAGCAAAATGATGGATATTCAAACCCTTCAGACGCGTATGTCTAGCGCCCCAGCTCAAATTGGGCGTTATCACAGCCAAGGAAAAGCTCTAGTAAAAGGAGCTCCTGCTAATTTAACCCTCTTCGCACCAAGTAAGTCTTGGAAAGTTGATCGCGACCTAGTCGCATCAAAGAGCAAGAACACTCCCTTCCATGGAATGGAGTTTGGTGGAAGCGTTGTAGCAACATTCTTTGAAGGTCGCGAGAGTTGGAGGCTTAAGTAATGTCTAAAGCATTCCTTGTTCTCGATGATGGAAGAATCTTCGAAGGTGCTTCTTGGGGAGCAACAGGTCGTACATTCGGTGAAGCGGTCTTTGCAACCGGAATGACGGGCTATCAAGAGACTCTTACAGATCCTTCGTATCACAAGCAAGTAGTGGTTATGACTGCGCCACATATCGGCAACACCGGTTGGAATACCGAAGATAACGAGTCAGCGAAAATTTGGGTTAGTGGTTTTGTGGTTCGCAACCCATCGCCTGTATCAAGCAACTGGCGCTCCGAAAATGATTTAGAGGCGGAGCTGGTTAGCCAGAATATTGTTGGAATTTCTGGCGTTGATACTCGAGCACTTACACGTCACCTTCGTAACCGCGGTGCAATGCGTGTTGGCATCTTTAGCGGTGAAGAGTTGAGGCGCGAAGAGATGGTTGTAGAAGTACGCAAGATGCAACAGATGAGCGGCAGCTTCTTATCTGAAGATGTTTCTACTGATTCAAATTATGTCGTTACAGCTCCAAACAAGAAGTTTCATGTTGTCGCTCTCGATCTCGGCATTAAAGCTGCAACACCTCGCTCCTTTGCAGAACGTGGGGTAGAAGTAACAGTTGTACCGTTCAACACGAATGCGGAAACCATCCTGGCGATGAAACCTGATGGTGTTTTCTTGTCGAATGGTCCTGGTGATCCCTCAACCATGGATAACGTAGTAGAAACTGTTCGCGAAGTGCTCGTCTCTGATACTCCAATCTTTGGAATCTGTTTCGGTCATCAAATTCTTGGACGTGCGTTAGGTTTCGAAACCTACAAATTGCAATTTGGGCACCGTGGCATCAATCAGCCGGTACTAGATAAATTAACTGGCAAAGTTGAAATCACAGCGCACAATCATGGATTTGCAATCAAAGCTCCAACTGATGGAATCTTCACAACCGTATACGGACGCGGGGAAGTAACGCATGTTGGATTAAATGATGGCGTTGTTGAAGGTTTGCGTTTAATTGATAAGCCAGCTTTCAGTGTTCAGTACCATCCTGAAGCGGCAGCTGGTCCGCATGATGCTAATTATTTGTTCGACAGATTTGTAGATTTAATGGAAGAGAAGGCTAAGTAATGGCGATTGATTCCAGCATTAAGAGCGTATTAGTAATCGGGTCCGGGCCGATTGTCATCGGTCAGGCATGCGAATTCGATTACTCAGGAACACAAGCCTGTCGCATATTAAAGAGCGAAGGCATCCGCGTGGTTTTGATTAATTCTAATCCTGCGACCATTATGACCGATCCAGAGTTTGCGGATGCAACTTACGTTGAACCAATTACGCCTGAGGCAATTGAGCAGATACTTATCAAAGAGAAGCCAGATGCTGTTCTTGCAACTCTAGGTGGTCAAACGGCTCTCAATGCGGCAATGGGTCTTCATGAACGTGGAATCTTGCAGAAGCATGGCGTTAAGTTGATTGGCGCTGATGTTGATGCGATTCAACGTGGCGAGAATCGAGAACTATTCCGCGCCATCGTCGAAAAGGTTGGCGGAGAGTCAGCGAAGTCAATCATCTGCCACACAATGGACGAGTGCTTTGCTGCAGTTAAAGAACTCAATTATCCAGTTGTTGTTAGACCTTCATTCACAATGGGTGGGTTAGGTTCAGGTATTGCATTTAGCGCTGAACAGTTAGAACAAATTGCCGGCGCTGGTCTTCGTCATAGTCCAACTTCGGAAGTTCTGCTTGAAGAATCAATTCTCGGTTGGAAAGAGTACGAACTAGAAGTAATGCGTGATCGCAAAGATAACGTGGTTATTGTCTGTTCAATTGAGAACCTAGATCCAATGGGTGTTCACACTGGTGACTCAATTACAGTCGCACCTGCGCTAACCCTGACTGACGTCGAGTTCCAGCGTCTACGTAATTTATCAATTGACATTATTCGTGAAGTTGGTGTTGATACGGGTGGCTGCAACATCCAATTCGCCGTGAATCCACATAACGGTCGAATTGTTGTTATCGAGATGAATCCTCGTGTATCACGTTCATCGGCTCTTGCTTCCAAGGCGACAGGATTTCCAATCGCAAAGATCGCAACAAAGCTTGCGATCGGTTACACACTTGATGAAATTCAAAACGACATTACTAAGGTAACCCCAGCATCTTTTGAACCAACACTTGATTACATCGTAGTTAAGACACCACGTTTTGCCTTCGAGAAGTTTGCAGATGCAGATCCACGACTGACTACAACCATGAAATCAGTTGGCGAGGCAATGGCAATCGGTCGTTCATTCCCAGAAGCGCTGCAAAAGGCCTTGCGATCCCTTGAGCGCAAGGAGGCGGTATTTACTTTCCCTGCGGATAAGTCAAATATCAATGTGGCCTCGTTGCTAGATTCAATGCAGATTCCAACTGAATATCGCTTGCAGCAAGTTCAGCAAGCGATGTGGGCTGGCGCAACTATCGAACAGATTCACGATGCAACCAAGATTGATCCTTGGTATTTACACCAACTTGCTTTGATTAATTCAAAGGCGGAGGAGCTTGCGCAGCCTGGTGAATTAACTAGAGAGCTACTCTTCTCTGCGAAACAACTTGGATTCTCTGATCAGCAGATTTCACAGATCCGTGGTTTAACAACTGCAGAAGTTCGTGCTGCGCGTCTACATTTAGAAATTCGCCCAGTCTACAAAACTGTTGATACCTGCGCCGCAGAGTTCGAGGCATTTACTCCGTATCACTATTCAACTTACGAAGAAGAGACCGAAGTTGCCGCTCGTACGAAACCTGCAGTAATCATTCTTGGTTCTGGCCCTAATCGAATTGGTCAAGGAATTGAATTTGATTACAGCTGCGTACACGCTTCATTTACTTTGCGTGATGCCGGCTACGAAACAGTTATGGTTAATTGCAATCCTGAGACCGTTTCTACAGATTACGATACGAGTGATCGTTTGTATTTTGAACCATTAACCTTAGAAGATGTTCTGGAAGTTATTGCAGCTGAAGAGGCAGCAGGTCCAGTATTAGGTGTAATCACTCAATTGGGTGGCCAGACACCACTTGGATTAGCTCAAGGTTTGAAGGAGGCCGGAGTAAATATTCTCGGGACCTCACCTGAAGCAATTAATCTAGCTGAAGAGCGTGGAGCATTTGGCCGTATCCTCGAAGAGCAGAAACTGGTTGCACCTGAATACGGAATGGCCTCATCGCTATTGGAGGCGCAAGACATAGCAACGCGCATCTCTTATCCAGTTCTGGTTCGTCCTTCTTACGTCCTTGGCGGACGCGGCATGGAGATTGTTTACGACGATCAAGCGCTAGCTGGGTTTATATCTAGGGCAACTGAAATTACGCCAGGCCATCCAGTTTTAGTCGATAGATTCTTAGATAACGCAATTGAAATTGACGTCGATGCTTTGTTTGACGGTGAGGAACTCTTCCTCGGCGGAGTTATGGAGCATATTGAAGAGGCAGGAATTCACTCTGGCGATAGTGCCTGCGTTCTTCCAGCAATGACTATTACTCCGACGCAATTAGTTGAGATCAAGAGCGCGACTGAAAAAATCGCTCGAGGCGTAAATGTCCGTGGATTAATCAATATCCAATATGCAATCGCCGGCGGCCAACTGTATGTACTAGAAGCAAATCCGCGCGCTTCACGCACAGTGCCATTTGTCTCTAAATCAACAGGTATTCCACTAGCTAAAGCAGCGGCACGAATTTCTGTAGGCGATTCAATTGCACAATTAAAGAAAGAAGGGTTGTTGCCCTCTGGCGATGTAAAACCTCGTGCAATTTCCGTGAAAGAAGTAGTCCTTCCTTGGAATCGTTTCCGTAGACCTGATGGACGTGGCGTAGATGCAACGCTCGGTCCTGAGATGCGTTCAACTGGAGAAGTTATGGGCATCGCACCAACTTTCGGTGAGAGTTACGCAAAGAGTCAGATTGCTGCTTTCGGCGCTTTACCAAAATCTGGAACTGTCTTTATCTCCCTTAGCGATAAAGATAAGGATTCAGGCATTGGTGCAGCTCGCGAATTGCAAAGCATGGGTTTCAATTTGGTAGCGACATCTGGAACTGCAGCCTTGCTAGCTGACCAAGGAATCAAGGCGACTACTGTTCGCAAACACTCAGAGGGGACTGGCCCGCTAGGCGAGAAGACCATTGTCGAACAGATGGTAGGTGGACAAATTGATTTGGTTATCAATACGCCGGTTGGTCGCGGAACTAGACAAGATGGCTGGGTCATTCGCACTACTGCAGTTCAGCGTTCAATTCCGTGTATCACAACAGTTGCGGGGTTCAATGCTGCAGTAGAAGGCATAAAGGCGATCCGAGATGCGGAACTAAAGGTAAAGCCGCTTCAGGAATGGTTGGTTGAAATTGCCAATTAATAAGAGCGCAAGTCAATTACGTGCAACTGTTCTTAGCAACCGTCGTGTCGGTGTTTATCATCAGATAGTTCTTGATGTTGGAGAACTGGTTAAGAACATCAAGCCAGGTAACTTCATTGCAATATCTGTCGGTGGCGAAACATCAAGAATGGTTCTTCGTCGAGCTTTTGCAATATCAAGAGTTAACGATCGCGGAACTATCGAATTGATTATCTCACCTCAAGGTTCTGGATCTAAGTGGCTCTGTTCGCAATTGGAGGGCGCAACAGTTGACGTTATCACTCCACTTGGTACCGCCTTTGGCATTCCAACTGAACCTGTAACTGCGCTCCTAGTTGGTGGTGGATACGGCTCAGCTCCACTTTTTGGACTGGCTGAAGTTCTAAAGAGCCGTGGATGTCGAGTGATTATGGCTTTGGGAGCAAGCACGGCTGCAAAAATTTATGCACCGCTCGAAGGTAAGCGCGCAGCTACTTTACTTAAGATTTTTACTGAAGATGGTAGCGCAGGAGAAACTGGTCGCGTTACTGATTCATTGCCTGAACTTATCGCCGAGCATGATGTACGAGTTATGTACTCATGTGGACCAATGCCGATGCTTGAAGCTCTTTCAAACATCGCTGTTCAGTCGGATATTGCTCATCAATGTGCAGTTGAAGAATCTATGGCTTGCGGCGTTGGAATCTGTATGACTTGCGTTATGCCAGTCAAAACCGAAGATGGGGAAGTTAAGAATCTTCGTTCATGCATCGATGGACCAGTGATGGACGGCGAGAGCGTTCAATGGCATTTAGTTGGTGAACAGTTATGAGTTTTGATTTCTCAACAACCCTAGGTGGCGCTTGGTTCCCAGCTCCGCTTTTCACTGCAAGTGGATGTGCAAGTAGCGGCAAAGAGCTGGCGCAATTCTTCCCGTTGCGTGAAATTGGCGCAGTGGTGACTAAATCAATCATGCTTAAACCTCGTGCTGGTCGTCCAACACCACGTATGGCTGAAACACCAAGCGGCATGCTTAACTCAATCGGTCTACAAGGCCCAGGTATCGATGCATTTCTAGCTGACGATGTTCCATGGCTTGCATCGCAAGGTGCACGAATTGTTGTTTCAATTGCTGGTGAAACAGCAGAGGAGTACGGAGTACTTGCTCGAAAACTACGAGGAGTATCTGGCATCTCCGCTGTTGAAGTGAATATCTCTTGCCCAAATGTTGAAAATCGTGGCTTAGTTTTTGCATGCGATCCAAATAGCGCAACCGAAGTTGTTAAGAATGTTCGCGGGATTATCGGTGGCGATTTACCGATTCTTGCCAAACTAACGCCTGATGTAACAAATATTGCATCTATTGCTTCGGCAGTGATTAATGCAGGTGCCGATGGCATCGCGATGATTAATACTGTTCTCGGAATGGTGATTAACACTGACACAATGCGCCCACATTTGGGTGGTAAAACTGGTGGATTATCAGGTCCTGCAATAAGACCAATTGCAGTACGCGCTATTTATCAAGTACGTCAAGCGTTACCAAATGTTTCCATCTTAGGTATGGGTGGCGTTGCTAGTGGCAAAGATGCATTTGAAATGATCTTAGCTGGCGCATCAGGAGTATCGGTTGGTACCGCTTCATTCGGCGACCCATCTGCCGTGTATCGCATTCAGAACGAACTTCGAGAGATTCTGATTGCAAAGGGTTTTAGTTCTGTTAAAGAGGCAGTCGGTTATGCACATAGGGAGCAATCATGAACTCACCAATAATCTTGGCGATGGATACGAACGATCTAGAGACTGCTAAGCGTTGGATCGATGTTACTAACGGTTCTGTAGGTGTTTACAAACTTGGTCTTGAATTCTTCCTTAAGTTTGGCCGTGAAGGCGTTGCGACAATTCAGCGCGAGACTGACTGTGAAATCTTCTTGGATCTCAAACTTCACGATATTCCAAATACTGTTGGTGCCGCAACTGCCCAAGTTGCCGCTTTGAAGCCAAAGTTCTTAACCGTCCATGCCAGCGGAGGTTCAGCAATGATCAAAGCTGCAGCTACAAACGCACCGAATACAGACATTACCGCCGTAACAATTCTGACTTCGCTTAGCCAAGAAGATCTCAAAGAGATTGGCTATGAAGGAACTCCACAATCTCGCGCAGTTGAAATGGCGAAGCTTGCTGTCGCATCAGGTGCACGCGCAATCGTCTGTTCACCTTTGGAGATTGAAGGTATACGTGCTGTTGTTCCTGCGAGTATTTCTATTATTACTCCAGGTATTAGACCAAAAGGTAGCGCTGGCGCTGATGATCAGAAGCGAGTTATGGATCCGAAGAGCGCAATTGCAGCCGGTGCAAATTACTTGGTAATCGGTCGACCAATCACTGGCGCGGCTGATATGGGCGCAGCTGCCAAAGCGATTTACGAAGAGACTCTAAGTTAATTGCCAACGCCTCCAAAGTTAACTCAGGAGCAGAGAGCCGCAGCGCTTGAATCTGCAAAGCTGGCACGCCGAACACGTTCTGCGGTCAAGGAGCAAGTGCGAACTGGCGAACTTCGTTTACTTCAGGTTATTGAGTTAGCTGCAACAAATGAAGCCATCTCCAAGATGCGCGTATCGGAACTTTTGGAATCAATCCCAGGAGTCGGTAAAGTAAGAGCAACATCAATTCTGGATCGGTTAGGCATTTCTGGCACTAGAAGAATTCAAGGTTTGGGAGTTTTGCAGTTGCAGAAGTTGAAGAAGGAGTTCACGCCAATAACTGGCGCGATTCGTCCTGGAAAACTATTTGTGCTCTCTGGACCTGGAGGTGTTGGCAAGAGCACTATCACTAAAGCGCTTGCAGAACACCCTAATTTCTGGGTTTCTGTATCTGCAACCACTCGCACTCCACGTTCAGGTGAAAGAGACGGAGTCGATTACTTTTATATATCCGAAGAAGAGTTCAATCGCCGTATTACTGCCAATGAATTTCTAGAGTGGGCAGAGTTTGCAGGTAATAAATATGGAACGCCAGCAAATCAAGTTAATGAGAAATTAGCACACGGTTTGAATGTGGTTCTAGAGATCGAAATTGATGGTGCGCGCCAAGTTCGAAAAAGCTCTCCCGAAGCGAAATTAATTTTCATTTCGCCACCTTCCTGGGAAGAGCTTGTTAAGCGCCTAGAAGGGCGAGGTACAGACTCATCTGAGCGCCGTGCGGAGCGCTTAGCGCTTGCTCAAGAGGAGATGGCAGCGCAGAATGAGTTCGATTTTGTGGTCGTAAATGACCAATTGGAAAGAGTTATAGAGCAACTGGTATCTTTAGCCGCTGGTAATAGCAGTAAATAGTCACAGGAGAATCATGGACGGCATTACAAATCCACCAATCGACGAGCTACTTGATAAGAGCGGTTCGAAGTACAGCTTGGTGCTTTACGCTGCAAAGCGCGCTCGTCAGATCAATGCATACTATTCACAGCTTTCAGAAGGTCTTCTTGAATATGTTGGTCCGCTTGTTGAGACCCATGTACACGAGAAGCCACTCTCAATCGCAATGCGCGAAATCAACGATGGCCTTTTGACCATCGAAAGCCTCGAACCAAACGCTTAAAGCGTTTTCTGGCGAAAGAAAAGCATTGTCCGAGATTCTGCTCGGAGTTGGCGGCGGAATTGCCGCCTATAAGTCATGCGATCTTCTTCGACGGCTACAAGATTTAGGCCATTCTGTAACTGTTGTGCCGACTCCCGCTAGTTTGAATTTCGTTGGAAAAGCAACCTGGGAAGCGTTATCCGGAAAAGCAGTCAACACTGAAGTCTGGGAAGAAGTCGCGGAAGTTAATCACGTCAAAATCGGTGACAGCGCTAAGTACATTCTCATCGCACCAGCGACAGCCGATTTAATCGCACGCATAGCTGCAGGACGAGCGGACGATCTTTTAACAAATTCTGTCTTAGCTAGCAGTGCTCCAAAGATGATTGTGCCTGCAATGCATCCAAAGATGTGGCTTAACGCTGCGACACAAAGCAATGTCGCGAAGCTACGCGAACTCGGTTTCTTAGTTATGGATCCAGCTTCTGGCCGATTAACCGGAGCAGATTCTGGCATTGGTAGATTCCCCGAGACTTCTGAAATCTTAAATATTTTCAACACCCAAGTTGCGGTCAAACATGACTTAGCTGGCAAGAGGATTCTTGTCACAGCAGGAGGAACGCGTGAAGCAATTGACGATGTCCGATTTATCGGCAATCGTTCCAGCGGAAAGCAGGGCATTGCTATTGCAAAGGCCG